>NC_008571.1:2400000-2720000 GCF_000060345.1 Christiangramia forsetii KT0803
GCATAATGAATTCCTGAAGCTCCTTCTTTTTCTCTTCTGCTTTCTTATTCTGTTGCGCTCTCTGTCTTGCAGCTAGCTGAGAAGACTCATACCAAAACGTATAATTACCACTAAAATGGTTAATCTTTCCGAAATCTATATCAGAAATATGTGTACAAACCGAATCCAGGAAGTGACGGTCGTGAGAAACTACAATTACTGTATTATCATAATTAGCAAGAAAGTTCTCTAACCAGCTAATAGTTTCATAATCCAGGTCATTGGTAGGCTCATCCATGATGAGCACGTCCGGGCTTCCGAACAATGCCTGCGCAAGCAATACTCTTACTTTTTGCTGCCCGTCAAGATCTTTCATTAAAGAATTATGCAATTCTGTTTTTATACCAAGATTCGAGAGCATAGAAGCGGCATTACTTTCCGCATTCCATCCATCCATTTCTTCAAATGCCACCTGCAATTCACCAATTTTATCAGCGTTCTCATCTGAATAGTCGGCGTATAATGCGTCTATCTGTGTCTTAATTTCAAACAAAGGTTTATTCCCTCTCATCACGGTCTCGAGCACCGGGTAATTATCATAAAGGTTGTGATCCTGTTCAAGCACAGACATACGCTTACCTGGTTCTAAATGAACGTGACCAGAAGTAGGATCAGATTTTCCTGAAAGGATCTTTAAAAAAGTAGATTTTCCGGCACCATTGGCACCAATAATTCCATAACAATTTCCTTGGGTAAAGGTGGTATTCACCTCATCAAACAACACACGTTTTCCGAACTGCACAGAAAGATTTGATACTGAAAGCATAAACTAATAAATTAATTTTTTGCAAAAATAGCTATAATCAACATTACAAGGAAAAATTAACGTTTTAAATATTTGTTTTAACGCACACTTAACATGGCTCGCCTAGGGCAGCTTATATATTTGTTAAAAACGGGCGAACCGAAAAGCCCTGTGGCTCAATACTGCAAATGAGATACCTTTTTTTATTAAGCTTATGCTGTGTTCTCCTGTTCACGGGGTGCGCCGATAATTCTTCGGAATCTGACTCCATTTTTATAGGAGGTCAGATTAATAATCCAGAGACAGATTATGTCATTATTTCTAAAGAGAATAAGACGGTAGATACTCTATACCTGAACGAAAAAAATCAGTTCGGAAAAAATTTCGACGACCTGAAGAGCGGAATTTACACTTTTAGGCACCCGCCTGAGAGTCAAATCATGTACATGGAACCTGGAGACAGTATCTTGATTTGGCTGAACACTTTATCTTTTGATGAATCTCTAAATTTTAGCGGGGATGGTGCCGAAAAAAGCAATTTTCTTCTGGACATGTTTTTGAAAAACCAGGAAGATAATGATCTCATTCTTACCTACTACAAAATTGAACCAGCGAAATTTGCTAAGATCACAGATTCTATTAAAGAACAAAGGTTGAAAACCTTAGAAGACCTTAAGGAAAAGAATGAATTTAGTGAGGAATTCGTGAAAATTGCTAGAGCGAGTATAGATTACGAATACTATGACCTAAGGGAGCGATATACATTCTTGATTAGAAAATACTATAATAATTTTGCTGATAAAATTCCGGTAGATTTTCATGATTATCGTGAAAAGATAGATTTCAATAATGAACAGTTGCAGGACTATTACGTGTACACAAATCTAATAGACGATTATTTGCGTTCAAAATCTATTGAGAATTGTGCTTCAACACATAATGATCATAAAAAATGCTATAATTTAAATAGCTTTAAAAATATTGAAAATAGAATTCGTCTTATAGATTCACTTTCTAATACAGAATCTTTAAAAAATGAATTTCTAAACAGGTTGGCTGCACAGGCTATAACCATGGCAGAGAAAGAAAGCCGGATAGACTCTATCCTGAATCTTTTAGAGGAAATTAACTATTCAAATATTGAGAGTGTCCGGCAGCTTGCTGACATCCAGGAAGATTATTTCGTAGGAAATTCTATTGCACAGGTAATGGCTGAAAATACTCAGGGAAAGGTCATTAAATATGGTGAGGTAATAAATAAGCCTACCATCACCTACGCATGGTCGCTTTATGCTCCGGCGCACCACAGATGGCAGCATAATATTATAAATGAGCTTAAACAAAAATATCCCGAGCTGGACTTTCTTGGAGTGAATATCGACCTTGGTGAACGCGAAGAATGGCTAAGAACCTTAGAGACCTATGGTTATGATAAAACAGATGAATATCAAATTGCACGCCGCCAGGCCAGCAAAGAAACTTATCAAAAATACCTGAACAAGGTATTATTTGTTTCGCCCGATGCCAGAATCATTAGAGGAGATGTTCAATTTGGTAGTCCCGAATTTGAAGATGATATTCTACAATTTCTGAATAAATAAAAAGGCCACCTTTTGGGCAGCCTTTTCAAATTATTTATTTCTCAATCTTTATTGATTTCCTTTTTTATAATCGGCAAGAAACTTTTCTAAACCAATATCAGTGAGAGGATGATTTAATAATCCCTCTATAGAAGACAATGGTCCGGTCATAACATCTGCTCCCAATTTAGCACATTCCAGTACGTGCATAGTATGCCTTACAGAGGCAGCTAAAATTTCAGTTTCAAACCCATAATTATCATAGATCAACCTTATTTCAGCAATTAGATTTAAACCGTCTGTAGAAATATCGTCCAGTCTTCCAATAAATGGAGAAACATACGTGGCACCTGCTTTAGCAGCTAAAAGAGCCTGCCCTGCAGAAAAAACCAGTGTACAGTTTGTTTTTATTCCTTTATCACTAAAATACTTAAGAGCTTTTACACCTTCTTTGATCATAGGCACTTTTACAATGATCTGGTCATGTAACTCTGCAAGCTCCTCTCCTTCTCTAACTATACCTTCAAAGTCTGTGGCGATTACCTCAGCACTTACATCTCCTTCAACAAGATCACATATCTTTTTATAATGTTTAAAAATATTATCTTTTCCGGTAATTCCTTCCTTTGCCATAAGAGATGGATTAGTGGTAACTCCATCCAATACACCTAGATCCTGAGCTTCTTTTATCTGTTCAAGATTTGCGGTATCAATAAAAAATTTCATAGTTGTGTGTTATTTATAGTATTAATGAAATACGTTTTCAGATTGTAATAAAATTACAATTTATAATGCTTCATAAGCATTTTCTCATAAAGTTTATCTGGTAGTAGGCCTTTGAGTTTTACAGAAATTTTCTGCAACCGCTCTCCCACTTTATAATGAACCTTAGGATCTTCAGTATTTATGATCTTAAAAATTTGCTTCGCCATTACCTCAGGATCCTGACCCGAATCAACATGTTCGTTCATCAATTTCAGGGTATTACCGTATACCTTTTCGTATGGTGAACCTTTTGTAACCGGGGCATGATATCTCCCAGAGGCAATATTAGTAGCGAAATCTCCAGGAGCAACATTGGTCATTTTAATACCAAATTGCTTTAATTCCATTCTATAGGCTTCCGCAGTAATTTCCAAAGCACTTTTTGTTGCGGAATAAATTCCACGATATGGAAGCCCCATATATCCTGCGATAGAAGTTACATTAATGATTAAACCCCCATTATTCTTCCGCATTACTGGCAATACATTTTTAATCATATTTAACGGACCAAAATAATTGGTCTCAAAAGCTTTTTTAATTTCAGATTCCGGAGTTTCTTCAATAGGTCCGGTAATTCCAACGCCGGCATTATTAATAAGGACATCGATTCTACCCTCTTTCTTAGAAATTTCATTGATAGCCGCTATGATACTCTGCTCATTTGTTACATCTAACTGAACAAAATTAAAGACTGAATCAGAAGATTCTTTCTTACTTCTGCTGGTACCGTAAACTTTGAAATTTCTCTTAGCTAAGTAAGTCGCTATGGACTTTCCGATTCCGGAAGAAGCGCCGGTGATGAGCACTATTTTATCTGAAGATTCCCCTTTTTTCATATCGCACAAATATGCAATAAATTTAGGAATTAGTAGAAACAAAAAATGGCAAGCGACCCACATCACACCGCTACGACCGCTTACCCTTGCTGCGTTCCCGCCCTGGGGGATTCAGCAGGAGCTGGTTGTGTGGGACTTGCCGATGCAAATATACAATCTTTGTATCTTTTGGCAAGCTTTTTTTAATGTGAATTAGTTAATTTAGCCCTGTATTCAAGCCGATTTTATGATGAATAAATTTAACTTACTGTTACTCTTTATTTTAAACTTTTTATTTTTTTCCTGCGGAAGTAATAATGCAAATAAAAAATCTGATTTTTCTCTTCAAATTAAAGAAAAGAAGTCAGAATTTAAGCTAAATGAGCAACTGGAAGCTTCTATCGTAAACAGCAAAAACAAGCAAATAGATTCTGTTTCTTTCTATTTTGGCGATCTATATCTTCAAAATTCTAAAAACGGAAATAATCTTCAATTTAAACTGAACGATGTATTATTGGGGAAGCAGGTATTGAAAGCCATCGTTTATAGTGAAGAATCAATAGATACACTTTCAAAGAATATTAAGGTCCTTAATTCAAATGCGCCTAAAGTTTATACCTATGAAATAGTAAATACGTTTCCTCATGATGTCACTTCTTACACGCAGGGACTGGAATTTCATGGTGATACGCTATATGAAAGTATTGGCCAGTATGGAAAATCCAAGCTAAGAAAAGTAGCTCTTGAAACCGGGGAAACCCTTAAAGAAATCAAATTAGACGATCAATATTTTGCTGAAGGTTTAACCATTCTTAATGATAAACTTTATCAGTTAACCTGGCAGGAAGGTGAAGGATTCATTTATAATCTGAACACTTTTGAAAAGACCGGTACTTTCGGGTATAACCAAAGTAAAGAAGGTTGGGGGCTTTGCAATAATGGCGATAAGATCTTTAAAAGTGATGGAACCGAGAAAATATGGATTCTTGATCCCGAAACTTTAGCTGAGCAGAATTACATTCAACCAACCACACATAAGTCTGTTTCTACAAAATTCAACGAATTGGAATGGGTGGACGGAATGATCTATGCAAATACTTACCAATTACCTAGTGTAGCAATTATTAATCCTGCAACAGGAGGGATTGAAGGAATTATAAATTTTAAAGGTCTGGATAAAGAATTAGGAAATACCGATGATTTAGACCCGAATAATGATGTGCTAAACGGAATAGCATATAATCGCACTTCTAAAAAGCTTTACGTAACCGGAAAAAGATGGGACAAGATCTTCGAAGTTAAAATTATCAGGAAGTAATGGAGATCAACCCTGAAATATATGAAAAGCAATTAGTAGTTAAGGAAACCCATCTTGACAAACAAAGGCATGTAAATAATGTGGAATATGTTCAGTGGGTTCAGGATGTAGCTGAAGAACACTGGGAAGCAAGAGCTTCTGAAGAACAAAAATCTACTGTGATCTGGGTAGTCGTACGCCACGAGATTGATTATAAAAAAGAAGCTTTTCTGGGTGATACCATTTCACTTCAAACGTATGTGGGTGAGGTTACTCATGTAACTTCCGTAAGACACGTTATTATAAAAAATTCTGAAACAGATAAAGTTTTAGCAGAAGCTAAAACCACCTGGTGCTTACTTCATGCTGAAACGAAAAAGCCGGCAAAGATTTCAGAGGAATTAAAAAGGGTTTTTCTTCAGTAATTAAACAATCCAAGAAAGTAACTGCTTTCACTCTTTTTTGTCATCTTGGCTAAAAGGAAATATCTCAGTTTTATTTGTCATCTCGACCAAAGGGAGAGATCTCTTCGGAAATAGTATCACTCTATAGATTTCTCATTTTACTACGTGCCGTTCGAAATGACAATTCCCAACACTTTTTAACTGTCATCTCGACCAAAGGGAGAGATCTCTTCGGAGTTCATATTGCTCTATAGATTTCTCCTCCGCTGTGCTCCATCGAAATGACATTTATCAATACTTCATATTTGTCATAAAAAAAGCCGTTCAATAGAACGGCCTTATATAATTCTTTAATTGCAGATTAAGCAACAAACAAAGGCCTTCCACTCATCATAGAATTCACCTCTTTTTTTACTGCTTCAAGTTCAGTATCATTTTCAATATTGGTGATTACACGATCTATAAGATCAACGATCTTATTCATATCGTTTTCCTGTAATCCACGAGTGGTAACTGCCGGAGTTCCAATTCTAATACCTGATGTCACAAAAGGTGATTTATCATCAAATGGCACCATATTTTTATTAACCGTGATATCTGCTTTACTTAAAGCTTCTTCCGCTTCCTTACCACTCACATTCTTATTTCTAAGATCTATAAGCATCATATGGTTATCGGTTCCACCGGAAATAACTTTATAATCTTTTTCAACAAATGCCTGAGCTAGTTTCTCAGCATTTTTCTTAACCTGAACAGTATAATGAAGAAATTCATCGGTCAAAGCTTCTCCAAAAGCTATTGCTTTGGCTGCAATAATATGCTCTAAAGGTCCACCCTGGTTTCCTGGAAAAATCCCTGAATTTAGCATCGTAGACATTTTCTTCAGGTTTCCATTTTTTAATTTCTCTCCAAATGGATTCTCAAAGTCTTTTCCCATCAATATGATTCCTCCTCTGGGTCCTCTAAGTGTTTTATGGGTGGTAGAAGTTACAATATGACAATGAGGAAGCGGATCACTAATTAATCCCTTAGCAATAAGCCCTGCGGGATGCGCCATATCTGCCACCAAAATAGCACCAACGCTATCAGCAATCTCTCTAAATCTTTTATAATCGATCTCTCTTGAATATGCAGACGCTCCTGCGATGATCATTTTAGGCTTTTCTTTTTCAGCAATTTCAGCAACTGCATCATAATCAATTAAACCGGTTTCTTTATCAACTCCGTAAAAAACAGGATTATAAAGTTTACCCGAGAAATTCACCGGGGAACCGTGGGTTAAGTGTCCTCCATGTGAAAGATCAAAACCTAGAAATTTATCTCCCGGCTTCATCACCGTATGAAAAACTGCCGTATTTGCCTGTGAACCAGAATGTGGCTGCACATTGGCATATTCAGCATTAAACAATTCCTTTAGACGATCTATTGCAAGTTGTTCTACCTGGTCTACCACCTCACATCCGCCATAATATCTCTTTCCGGGGTAACCTTCAGCATATTTATTTGTAAGTACAGATCCTGCTGCTTCAAGCACAGCTTCGCTTACAAAATTTTCACTCGCAATAAGTTCCAAACCATTTAACTGGCGCTCCTTTTCTTTAGCAATTAAATCAAATACCTGGGTGTCTCGTTGCATTACAAATTTTTACGTTAAATATTCGGTAAAAATAACAAATACATTCGGTTAATAACAGGAAAATAATATATTTGAATCAACTAGATTTTAACAAAAAACCAACATTTTTATGTCAATTACCGCTAACGATCCAAAAAGAAAAACCTGGCTGGATATTCCTGGCGATACCGATTTCCCTATTCAGAATATTCCATTTGGAGTATTTCTAACTCGTGATGATGTTATTACCATTGGTACGAGAATTGGAGATTTCGCGATAGACCTTGGAGCATTGCACCAATTGGGTTATTTTGAAGGAATTCCATTAACTGACGATATATTTTTACAGGATACTTTAAATGATTTTATCTCTGATGGCAAGAAAACCTGGCGATTGGTAAGAAACCGCATTGCAGATATCTTCGATGCCAACAATACTAAATTAAAAGATAATCAGGACCACAGAAATACAGTACTTTTTACGCTGGATGAGATTGAAATGCAGATGCCTGTGCAGGTAGGAGATTATACCGATTTCTATTCCTCGAAAGAACATGCTACCAACATTGGAACCATGTTTAGAGATCCGGATAACGCTTTATTGCCAAACTGGCTTCATATCCCAGTGGGGTATCATGGTAGAAGCTCATCGATTATTCCTTCTGAAATTCCGGTACATCGCCCACAGGGACAAACTAAACCAGCAGATTCTGACGAACCTGTTTTTGGACCATCTCAAAGGGTAGATTTTGAACTGGAAATGGCATTTGTTACGACAGATGCTAATCATTTGGGGGAACCAATCCCGGTGGATGAAGCTGAAGATTATATCTTTGGAATGGTACTTTTCAATGACTGGAGTGCTCGTGATATTCAGAAGTGGGAATATGTACCTTTAGGACCCTTCCTTGCCAAAAATTTCGCTTCCTCTATTTCTCCATGGATTGTAACCATGGATGCTTTGGAACCTTTTAGAACGGCAAGTCCAAAACCTGAAAAAGAGCTACTTCCATATTTAAAATATAAAGGAGAGAAAAGTTTTGATATCAACCTGGAAGTATTTCTTCAGCCTGAAGGTGGAGAGGAAAATTCACTTTCAAAATCAAACTTTAAATATCTCTACTGGAACATGAGTCAGCAACTTGCTCACCATACTGTAAATGGCTGCCCGGTAAACTCTGGTGATATGATGGCTTCAGGTACTATTTCAGGATCTTCTGAAGATTCTTATGGATCTATGCTGGAACTTTCCTGGGGTGGTAAAAAACCAATCAAATTAAAGGATGGATCTGAACGTAAGTTCGTTAATGATAATGACACGGTGATCATGAGAGGATTTTGCCAGAATGGTAATTCCAGAATTGGTTTTGGTGAAGTAAAATCAAAATTACTTCCCGTTTACGAACCGAAGAAGAAATAATAAAATTTATACAATAGAAAAGCCCCTTACAACAAAGTATGGGGCTTTTTATTTTATCGTCACCCTGAACTTATTTCAGGATCTTTTATAATTACTATTATCTCAAATTAGAAGCTGAAACGAGTTCAGCTTGACGTAATTTTCTTTAGTATTTAGCCATCCTTAAGTGGTTTCAGGACTTCTTATACCTATGATTAAAAATTAACTAAATCAATTCTTTCAATTTATCTGCAGAAATTGCCTGGTGCGAAGAATGATGCACCACTTCCCCATTCTTTAGAACAATTAATTGCGGACTTTCATGCTTTACCCTCAGTCTTTCAGCGATGGCATTAGAAATATCTCTGTGCGCTCTAAGATCAAGAAAATAAAGATCTATTGGTTCATTTTCATCCAGATTATAATCAGATTCAAACATCTTCAATACCATTCTACTAATACCACAGGTAGTAGAATGTTTTAAGATCGCTACTGTTCTTTCTTTAGACCTTTCTTCCAGTTGGTCTAGTTGAGCCATAGAATTAAGATCTATCCATGGAGTCACGCTCTTCTCTTCCTTTTCCTGCTTCTTTTCAGAACTAAACATTTTATCAAATAATCCCATAATTTTTCTTTTTATCAAAAGTAAATCTAACTAAATTTAATAACGGAACAATCCGTTAATTTTTTAGTTCTTTTCAATGCAACTGTCTTTTTGTCGGTTATTTTTCAGCAATACACGTCATTTTGACATTTATTCTGAATGGTACATCTATTGCGTTATGAATTTTTCAAAATCACAATAAAATGAATTTTCAAAATTATACTATAAAATCACAAGAGGCCATCCAGCAGGCGCAGCAACTAGCGCAGGAGATGGGCCATCAGCAAATAGAGAATGAACATATTTTCAAAGCTATCATGATGGTTGACGAAAATGTAACTCCATTCTTACTAAAAAAACTAAATATCAACCTAAACCTGTTTACGCAGATTCTCGATAAGAGTCTGGAAAGCTTCCCAAAAGTTAGCGGAGGTGACATCCATTTATCCCGGGAGTCTGGAAAAACGGTAAACGACGCTTCTTCCATTGCCAAAAAAATGGGAGATGAATATGTCTCTATCGAGCATTTGATCCTCGCAATCTTTAAGTCTTCCAGTAAAGTTGCACAAATCTTAAAAGATCAGGGAGCTACAGAGAAAGGTTTAAAAGCAGCAATTTCAGAATTGAGACAGGGAGATAAAGTAACCTCGCAAAGTGCTGAAGAAACTTATAATTCTTTAGAAAAATACGCTCGCAATCTAAATCAGCTTGCAGAAGACGGAAAATTGGACCCGGTAATTGGTCGGGATGAAGAGATTAGAAGAATTCTTCAAATTTTATCTCGTAGAACCAAAAACAACCCAATGCTTGTAGGTGAACCGGGAACAGGGAAAACAGCTATTGCAGAGGGCCTTGCGCACAGAATTGTAGATGGAGATATTCCGGAAAATTTAAAAGATAAAAGGATTTACTCCTTAGACATGGGAGCTCTTATTGCAGGCGCAAAATATAAAGGTGAATTTGAAGAACGCCTGAAAGCTGTTATTAAAGAAGTTACTTCCAGCGACGGGAGTATCGTCTTGTTTATTGACGAAATCCACACCCTCGTTGGTGCAGGTGGCGGTCAGGGAGCTATGGATGCCGCTAATATTCTTAAACCAGCGCTCGCTCGTGGGGAACTGCGAGCTATAGGAGCCACCACGTTGGATGAGTATCAAAAATATTTTGAGAAAGATAAGGCGCTTGAGCGTCGTTTCCAGAAAGTGATCGTTGAAGAACCAGATACTGAAAGCGCTATTTCCATTCTCCGTGGAATCAAGGAAAAATATGAGACTCACCACAAGGTTAGGATCAAAGATGAGGCGATTATTGCCGCGGTAGAACTTTCCCAGCGCTATATTACAAATCGTTTTCTACCGGATAAGGCTATTGACCTTATGGATGAGGCTGCCTCAAAGTTGAGAATGGAAATCAACTCCAAACCTGAAGAGTTAGATGTGCTTGATCGTAAGATCATGCAACTTGAAATTGAAATTGAAGCGATTAAACGGGAAAAAGACGAAGCGAAGCTGAAATCTTTGCGCAGTGATCTGGCCAACCTCAAAGAAGAACGCAATGATCTTCATGCAAGATGGATGAGTGAAAAAGATGTGGTAGATAACATCCAGACGGCGAAATCTGATATTGAAGAATTTAAGCTTGAAGCAGAAAGAGCAGAGCGAGAAGGCGATTATGGAAAAGTTGCCGAAATAAGGTACGGAAAGATCAAGGAAGCTCAGGAAAAACTGGAAAAGCTTCAACAACAAGTGGCCGAAAATCAAAGTGAGAAATCTTTGATTCAGGAAGAAGTTACCAATGAAGATATCGCTGAAGTGGTGGCGAAATGGACAGGCATTCCAGTAACCAAAATGCTTCAGAGCGATCGTGAAAAATTATTACACCTTGAGGATGATCTTCACAAACGAGTTGTTGGTCAACAGGAAGCGATCATTGCAGTGAGTGATGCCGTTAGAAGAAGCCGTGCGGGATTGCAGGATCAAAACAGGCCAATTGGCTCATTCCTGTTTCTTGGTACCACGGGGGTTGGAAAGACTGAATTAGCTAAAGCTCTAGCTGAATATCTCTTTGATGATGAATCTGCAATGACCAGGATAGATATGAGTGAATACCAGGAGAGACATTCTGTAAGTAGATTGGTGGGTGCACCTCCGGGATATGTGGGTTATGATGAAGGTGGCCAGCTTACCGAAGCGGTTAGAAGAAAACCATATTCTGTAGTGCTTCTTGATGAAATTGAAAAAGCACACCCGGATACTTTCAATATTTTATTGCAGGTGCTTGATGAAGGCAGGTTAACCGACAATAAAGGCCGCGTCGCCGATTTTAAGAATACGATCATCATCATGACCTCTAATATGGGAAGCCATATTATTCAGGAAAAGTTTGAAAATGTGAAAGATCCTGATACTGCGATGGAAGCTGCAAAAACTGAAGTTTTAGGCTTACTTAAACAAAGTGTACGTCCCGAATTTATTAATAGGATAGATGATATTGTAATGTTTAGTCCGCTAACTCAGAATGATATTAAACAGATAGTTGGTCTTCAATTAAAGGGCGTTAAAAAAATGCTGGCTAATCAGCACATGGTACTTGACGCTACCGATGAAGCTATAGAATACCTTTCGGTAAAAGGATTTGATCCTCAATTTGGTGCGAGACCCGTAAAAAGAGTTGTTCAGAAAGAGGTACTTAATAAGCTTTCTAAAGATATTCTATCCGGAAAAATTCATACTGACAGTATTATTCTTTTGGATGAATTTAATGAAGAGCTGGTGTTTAGAAATCAGGAAGAATTGACGAAAAATGATTAATTAAAAGATAGATTCTTGAGTAAACTTTTAAAACGGAAGACCCTTGTAAAAGCCTGAATCTTTCAGGGATCAAATCATATTTTTAAGCATAATTAAGTGCTATTTGAGAATAAAAAAAGGCGGTAGAAATTTCTACCGCCTTTTTTACATTACTTCATCAATCATTACCATTTATCAATCTCCTTTTTCAATTCTTCTTTTGACTTCCCAGTCTTTTCCTGCATACGACCCAGCATTTCATCGAACTTCCCTTCAGAATAAGTGGTTTCGTCATCGGTAAGTTTTCCGTATTTCTGCTTGAAATCACCTTTTATCTGTTTCCACTTTCCTTCTCTTTGATCTTCATTCATAACATATTGATTTTAATTGTTAATAAAATAAAGGTATCTAAATACAACTCTTAGAGCTCCTAACAAACTCCTATTTTTATCCTAAACATTTGTTATTTTTGAATTTCAATAATATCTCAATGAGAAGAATAATTTCACTTTTTCTGCTTGCTCTTTTTTTGAATAGCTGTGCAGTAACCCGAAATATCGAAAATGACACTATTCAACTTACATTTTTAGACGAATATGTTTTACCATCAGATACAAAGTTTGATAATACCGTAGTGGGGGGACTTTCCGGAATAGATTATAAAAACGGAAAGTATTATCTTGTTAGTGACCAGGCTTCCAACCCAAGAATTTACGAAGCTAATATTAGTATTGAAAGACAGAAATTTCAAAATGTTTCAATTGAAAAATTGATCAAAGTCAAAAAAACTGAAAAATTCACAAATGAAGTTCTGGATCTTGAAGCGCTGAGATTTGATGAATTGCGTGACGAATTTGTGGTGACCAGCGAAGGAAAAATTGATGAGGGTAAGAACCCGGGTATTTACAGGCTTTCTAATAATGGAGAAATTCAAAGTTCATTTACCATTCCTGAATATTTCAAAGCTGAAGGAGAGCAGAAACCTCGTAATAATGGAGTCTTTGAAGGACTTACCGAAAGTTTTGATCAGCAGGGATATTGGGTTGCTACAGAGTCTCCTCTAGAAAAGGATTCCTCTAAACCAAAGATCTTCCCCTCAAGATCTCATGTAAGGATCACTAAATTTGATAAAAATACTGGCGAACCTACGAAACAGTTCGTTTATAAACTGGATGGTATTGCAAAACTGCCCATTAACTATTTTGCAGTAAATGGATTAACAGAGATCATTGAGTATGCCGAGGATAAATTCTTAATTCTGGAAAGGTCTTATTCTGCAGGATATGGATCCCATGGGAATACGGTGAAAATTTTTGAGGTTGATGCCTCTAAAGCTGATAATACCTTAAATTTAGGTAAACTGAAGGGTGAAGATTATGAGGCTGCTGAAAAAAAGCTTCTTTTCAATTTTAAATCGGTGAAAAATAAATTAACCAGGGGGATCATAGATAATATTGAAGGAATGTGTTTCGGGCCTATACTTGAAAATGGTAAACATTCCCTTATACTTGTATCTGATAATAATTTCAACAGTTTTGCAGATCAAATAAATCAATTCATAATAATGGAGATCAACATAAAGAATCTAACTTCTAAAACAAATTAATAAAAACGTCATGGCAAACATTATCACACTTTTCTTTTCAATAATTCTAAGTTTTGGGTCAAATTCCGAAGAAAACATTCCGCACCCCTCCAATGATTCTGTGACGACTTTTTACCTGATAAGACACGCTGAAAAAGACAGAAGTGATTCAAAAAACAGCAATCCGGCTCTTACCGAAAAAGGATTAAAGCGAGCTGAAAACTGGGCGAATGTTTTAAAAGATATTGAATTCGATGCCGTTTACAGTACTAATTACAAGAGAACGATGCAAACTGCGAAACCGCTGGCAGATCTAAAAAAATTGGAGCTTCTAAACTACGATGCAAATAATTTATACAGTCCTGAATTTAAAAAAGCTACTTCAGGAAAAACCTTACTTGTAGTTGGGCATAGCAATACAACGCCGCAGTTCGCAAATGCTATTCTCGATGAAAAGAAATATGAAAATATTGATGATTCAGAAAATGGAGCTTTATTTATTGTAGAAGTACAGGCAGATGGAAGCTCTAGATCCAAAGTTCTTTATATTAACTAAGTCTAATTTTCCTGATTCAGTTTAACCGCTATATCTTTTGTTTCAATTACTGAAAGTAATTCCAGCTCACGATTTTCGTAGAGGCTGTCCAGTTTTTCAAGAGGAGTAGAGAGGTCAGTATATTTATAGTTTTCGTAGTCCACAAATCGAATTCCCTCTATAATTCGGTGATTAAAAGCTTTTCTAAAGCGAATTCCTCCATCATTAATTTCAAAATTATAAGCAAGGTAATCCACTTCAAAATTCTGGGTATCTATCCAGTATAAATATTCATCTTCATGATCTGTTCCTCCACCTTCTTCAGCGAATTTCACCATGATCTCATAATATTCTCGACCGGCTATACTATCTTTTCCAATCAGTTCTTTATTCGCTGACTCGGCATTCAGTCCAAAAGGCAATTGAACAAAATAATGAACTGAATTTATAGAATTTCCAACAGGAACTACCAGGGAATCCTGAAGTTTTACCGCCGAATCGTTTACAAATCTCTCCAGTCCTTCATTATTTAATATATCATAAACCTGGTTGCCCGAAGAATCTGTAATAGTTCTTTCAAACTGGAACTTTCCTCCTGCTCTTTTACTTTTATACTTTTGTTTTCTGAAAACAAAATCAATTTCTGCATTTTTATATTTTTCGCCTCCGGCATTTTCAATCGCTTTGTTCACGATTTCATCGGCAGTAAGCTCTTTCTTTTCTTCATTACACGAAGCGAAAAGAAATATAACAAGTAATAATGAAATATATTTCATAACAGGTGATTTGAATGTCGCAAAAATAAAAATTTTTGTTTAGCAGACAGCTGAAGATAATTTTAAAATTGCTTTTGCATGAAATTAGCTTAAAGCTTGTATTTTTGTGGCTATATGAAGAATTCTATCAACATAAAAAACCGTAAGGCTAAGTTCAATTATGAGTTTCTGGATAAGTATACCGCAGGGATTAAATTAGCCGGAACAGAGATTAAAGCCATACGGGAGGGAAAAGCCAATATTGCTGAGAGTTTTTGTGAATTTAATAACCACGAACTTTTTGTAATTAATATGCACGTTGAAGAATACTCTCATGCCACTCATTTTAACCATAATCCCCGAAGTCAACGAAAACTTCTTTTGCAACGTAGAGAATTGAGAAAACTGGAAAAAGAAGTGACCAACTCCGGTTTAACGATTATCCCTTTACGCTTATTTATTAATGATCGTGGTCTTGCCAAATTACAGATAAGCCTTGCTAAAGGTAAAAAGCTTTATGATAAAAGAGAAACTATAAAAGATCGTGAAAGCAAGCGTAGATTAGATCGAATTCAGAAAGAATATAAATAATTCTAATATTTTTTCGTTCTCTTTATAATCCAAAATCTAACCAATGCTTAAAAAGCTCTTTGGCCTGTTGCTGTTTTTAACGGTTTCCCAGGCTTTTTCCCAAATTACGGGAGTTGTAAAAGACAAGAATGGAACTCCCCTTCCCTATGTAAATATTTATACTGAAACCGGGGCTCAAGGAACTACCACCAACGACGATGGAATCTATGAATTGAAGATAGATCAAAAAGGTTCTTATACTTTAGTTTTTCAATTTCTAGGATATAAAACTCAAAAGAAAAAAATTGAAGCTGAAAGTTTTCCATTAGCTATAGATGTTGTTTTAGCTACGGAAAGCACCAGTCTTGATGAAGTTACAGTAGAAAGTGGGGAAAATCCCGCGAACAGGATCATTAGAAAAGCTATTGAATCAAGGGAGCTAAACGCTAGAAAATTGGAATCATTTACTGCCGATTTTTATTCCCGTGGTTTATGGCGCATAAAGAATGCTCCGGAAAAAATTTTAGGTCAGAGCGTGGGTGATCTTGGCGGGGGACTGGATTCTACGCGAAGTGGTATTGTTTACCTCAGCGAAACCATTTCAAAGATCGCCTTTCAAAAACCCGATGATTTCAAAGAAAAGATCATCGCCTCGAAAGTAAGTGGAGACGACAATGGTTTCAGCCTGAACTCTGCCCAGGAAGCTTATTTTTCATTTTATGAAAACACGCTGGAAATAAACAGTGAGATCATTTCACCTATCGCAGAGTATGCCTTCAATTATTATCGTTACCAGCTTGAAGGAACTTTTTTTGATGATCGCGGAAATATGATCAATAAAGTACTGGTCACTCCAAAGCGCACAGGAGACAGAATTTTTTCAGGTTACGTTTATATTGTTGAAGATCTATGGCAGATATATGGCGTAGAGTTAACAACTACAGGAACTGCTATCCAGGTTCCGCCAATTGAAGAAATTGTAATTAAACAGAATTATAAATATTCTGAAGAAAATAACCTTTACATACAGATCTCCCAAAGTGTGGACTTTGGCTTTAAGATGTTTGGATTCGGTGGAAACGGAACATTTACGGCGGTGTACAGCAATTACGATTTTAAACCTCAGTTTGATAAAAGCAGTTTCGGAAGAGAAATTTTAAGTTTCCAGGAACAGGCAAACATGAAAGACTCATTATACTGGAAAGAAAAAAGACCGGTTCCGCTTACAGGAGAAGAGATTGACGATTATGTTCGAAAAGATAGTATTCAAGAGATAAGAAGCACCAAGCAATATAAAGATTCGGTAGATGCAGTAAATAATACCTTCGGAATAACTGATGTGCTTTTTGGATATACGTACACTAATTCCTGGAAACACCAGAACTTTAGTATCGGCGCTCCCATTTCCGGAATTGGATTTAACACGGTCCAGGGTTGGAATACCAATATCGATGTAGGCTATACGCAAAGAACAGGAGAAGACCAGGAGAATTTCTGGCGAATTAATTCCAACCTCAGTTATGGTTTAAGCGAAGAACGATTTCGGCTTAGTGGAGGTTTTCAAAAGAAATTTGACAATTTCAATAAAAAGTATTTAAGAATTAGCGGAGGGATCAAAGCCAGTCAGATAGATGAAACAGAACCTATCACACCCCTTCTAAATAGTATTTCCACTATTTTCTTCGAACGAAACTATATGAAGCTCTATGAAAAGAGTTTTGCAGAGATTGGTTACGGACAGGATGTATTCCCTGGAATTCGGTTATTTGGAGCATTAAGCTGGGAAAACAGGAAGCCACTTTTCAATAATACAGATCATGTAATTATAGATCGGGATGATGTTGCATATACTTCAAATAATCCCCTTGAACCCAATAATTTTGGGAGTCGGCCTTTTGATGAACATACAATCTTTAAATCTAACCTCTTTGCAGATATCACTTTCGGGCAGAAATATATGACGTACCCTAACGGCAGGTACAATGTTTATGAATCAAAGTATCCAAAGCTGAAATTAAGCTGGGAAAAAGGATTTGGAGGAGATGATGATAAATACAATTTTGATCAGTTTAAAGCACAGATCAGGCAGGAATTAAAGCTTGGCAACAAAGGAGAATTTAGTTACTTAATAAATGGTGGAGTTTTCTCTGGTGCAGAAAATATAAGCCTGGTAGATTATCAACATTTTAATGCCAATCAAACCAGGATAGGTTTTGGGAGTTATGTAGGAAAATTTAATTTGATGCCCTACTACGACTTTAGCACGAATGATAATTATGCTGAATTTCATGCAGAGCATGATTTCCAGGGTTGGGCTTTGGGCAAGCTTCCGTTGATCAATAAATTGAATTTTAATCTTATTTTGGGAGCTCACCGACTAACTACAGAGGGCCGAAATCCATATTCTGAATATTCTGTTGGTCTGGACAATCTTGGGTTTGGCAAATATCGCTTTTTAAGGCTGGATTATGTAGTTTCCGATTTTGGAGGAAAAAGAGACGGTGCTTTTATATTTGGGTTGAAATTCTAGTCCTATTAACCCTAACTGTCATTTCGATACAAAGCGCAGCGAAGTGAGAAATCTCAACTTACTTTAAGAACTGAAATTGTCATCGAACGGAGCATAGTGGAGTGAGAAACCTCTAAAGTAATGTGATTCCAAAAGAGATCTCTCCCTTTGGTCGAGATGACAACCTACAGTTTTGACAACTATAATTTGATAATATTCACGCAAAGTGAGAAATCCAAACTCACGTTAAGAACTGCGTTTGGCATTTCGAACGAAGCACAGCGTAGGAGAAATCTCTAAAGTGATGCGATTTCCAAAGAGATCTCTCCCTTTGGTCGAGATGACAATGTAAAGTTTTGACAACTATAATTTGATGATATTCATACAAAGTGAAAAATCTCAACTTATGTTGAAAAATGGATTTGTCTTTTCGAACGAAGCACAGCGGAGGGAGAAATCTCTAAAGTGATGCGATTCCAAAAGAGATCTCTCCCTTTGGTCGAGATGACAAAAAATCTTGAAATCAATTCAGGGTGATGAATTCCATTTATATAGACATAAAAAAAGCTGAAATTCCAAATTTCAGCTATTTTTATTCAGCAACAAATCAGAATTCTATTCTTCTTCGTCCTTTTTATTTTCAGTATTTTCTACTTTCTCTTCTTCCTTTGAAAAATCAGTAAAACCATTATTGATCAACATATTATACCACTGGAAGATTTTCTTCATATCACTGGCATACACCCTATCTTCATCATAATCTGGAAGGACTTCAGAAAAATAATTTTCTAGTTCCTTTTTAGATGATTTATGGTTTATCGCTTCCCCTCCATCTTCTTTTTCCTGAATCTTTTGAAAAACTTCGCCAAGCGGAATCTCTTCAGTATACGTATAAATCGCGATCTCGCTCAAAATACTCACATTATGACGCATATTAACAGCTATCTTCTTTCCGTCAAGCATAGATTTTGCAACAAAGCCGCCTCTGGTTTGGGCCGTTAGCTCAAATAAACCGGGTTTTCCAGAAATTGCAAGAATTTTATCTAATCCCATAGTATTTTTTTATTTAGGTTGGCAAATATCAATTCCCATAATCAATTATCAAAGCCTTTAGCGGGCTTTTTTTGCATTAGGAAAACGCATTTTATATTCTACGTTAATTTTACCTTTAGAAATATTGGCTAGTTTACTTTTTATTAGTCTCTTTTTCAGGCTGGAAAGCTTATCTGTAAATAAAATTCCTTCAATATGGTCATATTCATGCTGAATCACCCTGGCCGCTAATCCGGAATAAGTTTCAGTATGTTTTTCCCAATTTTCATCGTGGTATTCAATGGTAATATCAGGTTGTCTAAAAACATCTTCTCTAACTTCAGGTATGCTTAAGCAACCTTCACTAAAGGCCCACTCCTCCCCGGTTTCCTCAATAATCTGCGGATTGATAAAAACCTTGCGAAGATCCATTAAGACTTTCTTCTCTGCTTCATCCAATTCCTCATCATCTGCAAATGGAGCAGGATCTATCATAAACATTCGTACAGGCAATCCCACCTGAGGCGCTGCTAATCCCACACCATAGGCGTTATACATGGTGTCCCACATATTATTGATCAATTCCTCAAGTTTTGGATAATCCTTATCTATATCTTTGGCTTTCTTTTTTAAAACCGGATCTCCGTATGCTATAATTGGTAATATCATTCTTGAATGTTTTCAGCCATAAGCTATACGCTGTAAGCCTCTTTTTTATTTAAAATCTAAGTTATAAATCTGGTAAGCCCTTAAACTTGCAACTTTTCACTTTTCACTAACCTTATTCGTACAGCCAGGTCTGTAATATTATAGTGGCGCTAATTTCATCTACCAAAGCTTTATCACGTCTTTTCTTTTTCTTTAGGCCTCCATCTATCATACTTTGCACGGCCATCTTACTGGTAAAACGTTCATCTACCCTTTCCATTGGCATCTCAGGAAATTTCTTTACAAACTCCTTTAAAAACTCCTGAATATGCACTTCACTTTGAGATGGTGTATCGTCCATTCTTTTCGGCTCACCGACCAAAACACGCTCTACCTTTTCATTTTTGAAATAGTCTTCCAGAAATTTAATAAGTTCAGGTGTTTGAACAGTGGTCAAACCAGAGGCGATCATCTTCAATTCATCGGTAACTGCTACTCCTGTTCTCTTTGTTCCGTAATCCAGTGCTAAAATTCTGGCCATTTAAAAAATTTATGCAAAGGTAAGGTTTATATTGGTTTGTCCATAAATATTGCCTTATAGCTATTATATTTGAAAAAATTTAAAATATGGACCAGTTAAGAGCGAAAATTGAAGAGGCCTGGAACAATAGGGACCTTTTAAAAGATACCGAAACAACCGATGCAATCAGGAAAGTTGTAGACCTTTTAGATAAAGGTGAAATTCGTGTTGCAGAACCTACAGCAGATGGCTGGCAGGTAAATGAATGGGTTAAAAAAGCGGTAGTACTTTATTTTCCGATTCAAAAAATGGAAACACTGGAAGCCGGAATTTTTGAATATCATGACAAAATTCCTTTGAAAAGAGGCTATAAAGAAAAAGGAATTCGTGTAGTGCCAAATGCCGTTGCCAGACATGGTGCTTATATTTCTTCAGGAGTAATCATGATGCCGAGTTACGTAAACATAGGCGCTCACGTGGAAGAAGGGACTATGGTAGATACCTGGGCAACTGTTGGTAGCTGTGCTCAAATTGGTAAAAATGTGCATTTAAGCGGTGGTGTTGGAATTGGTGGTGTTCTAGAACCTTTGCAGGCGGCCCCTGTAATTGTTGAAGACAATGCTTTTCTTGGTTCAAGAAGTATCGTTGTGGAAGGAATCAGAATTGAGAAAGAAGCTGTACTAGGAGCTAATGTGGTATTAACTGGTTCAACAAAGATCATCGATGTAACAGGAGACGAACCAAAAGAGTTTAAAGGCTATGTTCCAGCTCGTTCTGTGGTGATCCCGGGAAGCTATACCAAGAAATTTCCTGCAGGTGAATACCAGGTTCCATGTGCTTTGATTATTGGAAAGAGAAAAGAAAGTACCAATAAAAAAACATCTTTGAACGATGCACTTAGAGAATATAGTGTAGCTGTATAAAAATCTTTCGTTCAAAATGATTTAGGGAGAAAAAGAAGTAATGAAAATACTGGTAATACAGATGAAAATGATTGGGGATGTACTTACGTCCTCAATTCTCTTTGAGGCACTTCGAAAAGAATTTCCAAAGGCTGAGCTGCATTACCTTATCAACGCACACACTTTTCCTGTAGTGCAAAACAATCCGAATATAGACAGGTTTGTACTCTATAATAAAGAGCAGAGTTTTAGTAAGCTTGCCAAAAAGATGAAAGCTGAAAACTATAATGTAGTTATAGATGTACTTTCAAATATTAAAACGGCTATTCTAACGGGATTATCAGGAGCAACCTATAGAATTTCCTACGATAAATTTTATACGAAGCCTGTTTCTACCCATGTCTTCAGTAGAAAAATTGAACCTAAAACGGTTGGTGGATCGGCTATCGAAAAAAGACTTCGAATGCTTACTCCTCTTTCTGCCAATTTTCCTGCTGAAATAAAGCCAAAGATCTTTTTGCAAGAGGATGAAATCATAAATGCGAAGCAAAAACTGGAAGAAGCAGGAATTGACATTTCTAGAAACCTTTATATGATAGGTGCTTTAGGAAGTTCCGAAAAAAAGACCTATCCTCTAAAATATCTGGCAAAATTACTGGATCAAATTGTAGAAGAAACGAACGCTCATTTGTTATTTAACTATATTCCAAATCAGAAAACACAGGTTGAAAAGCTTTTTGGCTTTTGCAGTTCTGCCACTCAAAAAAATATTCATTTAGATATCTACGGAAATAGTTTAAGAGAATTTCTTGCAATCACCTATCATTGTGATGCGCTTATTGGCAATGAAGGTGGCGCAATTAATATGGCCAAGGCTATGGAAGTTCCTACATTTGCGATCTTTGCTCCTCCTCTCCATAAAGAAAACTGGAATATGTATGAAGATGGGAAGAAAAACATTTCTGTACATTTAAGAGACTTCAAACCAGATATGTTTGTAGATAAACCTGAAAAACAACTTAAAACAGAATGGGAGAATTTTTATAATGAATTTCACCCCGGAATGATTGAAGAAAAGCTAGGGAAATTTTTGAACATGAACTCCAAATGAAGTACCGCTTTTTAATATATATCAACCATGCTTACGCGATTCCAATAGGATTACCTTTAAAGGAAGAAATTGAAAAGCTCGGATATGAGGTAAAATGGTTTTCTGGGATGGAAGAGCCGAAAAAGCTTTTTCCTGAAAATGGCCAGCTTATTGAGAATATCAATAAGGTTTTTGAATATGATCCACACATCGTACTAACTGTGACCGATAGTGTTCCAGATTTTTTTCCGGGACTAAAAGTGCAGGTTTTTCATGGGTTTCCAGCCAATAAAAGAAAAGGAACCGATCAATTTACCATTCGTGGTTTTTTTGATCTCTATTGTACTCAGGGTCCTTCAAGTACCGGTCCGTTTAAAAAGCAACAAGAAGTATATAATAGTTTTGAAGTTACAGAAACCGGCTGGTCTAAAATGGATTCACTTTTTCCTTTGGAACCAACCGATAATAAGAAACCGGTTATTTTAATTTCTTCCACTTTCACGAAACAGTACAGTCTTGCATTTAAAGATGAAGTAATTGAGGAGATCGAAAGATTATCAAAAATCGGGAAATATCATTTTATGGCGGTTTTGCATCCAAAAATTGGAACTGAAACGGTAGCAAAATTCAAGAATTTAGAAAACGAAAACTTTAAATTTTATGATACGACTAATTTAATTCCGCTTTTTAAAAAAGCAGATATCATGTTCTCTGATACCACCTCGGCGATCATTGAGTTTTTATTGCAACGAAAGCCCGTTGTTACTTATAAAAATAACATGCCAGGGCCATATTTAATAGATATCAATAAAGTTTCTGAAATTGAAACTGCTTTTGAAAAAGCCTTACAAAATCCTTCAGATTTGCTTCAGGAAATTGAAAAATTTGCGCAGTTTTCACATCCTTATTCAGACGGGAAATCAAGCGAAAGAGTTATCTCTACATGTATTGAATATCTTCATACAGATAAATCTCACCTTAAAAGTAAGCCATTAAATCTTTTGAGAAAATACAAAATTAGAAAGCATTTAAATTACTGGACTTTGAACAGCAATAACAAAGCCGATACACTTTCAAGAAATAATTAACCCTTTTTCCAGAATTTCAATTTTTTCTTCAATTCCTTTTTTCTTTTGAATTTTTCCTGGAATTGCCGGGTATAAAACCACATTTTTTCGAAAACCTCTGATTCATTTTTATCAATAAGCTGCGAGTACTCGCTGGCCATTACTGCCACCATTTCCTTTTGTGGAGTTAACCTGGAAAAGTTGAGCATTCTTTCGTCAAAAGTTAATTTTTTAAAATTCATTCTGTTTAAGTCTACCAGAAAAAAACTATAAACATCTCCATGCTTCTGAATAAGCGTATTTCCGGGCGAATGATCCAGAAATTGGATTTCTTTTTCGTGCAGTTCAAAAGTAAACCTTGTAAAAGCCCTTAGAATATTCTCATGATCTGGATACTTAGGATTTGTGACAAGTTCCCTGAAGGTAAGCTCAGCATTAATCTGTTCGCTTATGTAAAAGCTTTTTCCAAATGAAAAACTTCTGGTTTCTTCCGCATAACCTATCGGTAACGGAGTACCTACCCCTTTCTTTTCAAGGATTTGAGCGTATGTGAAAGATCGCTCTGCTTTAGATTTTCTAAAAAACTTATAGGCGATTTTATTAACTGCATTAGGAACTTTAAAAGATTTTATATTTATCGTTCTACCTCCTACTTCAAAAAGTTTAATTTTATTTCGGGATTTGAACAATATCTCGCCTTCTGCATTGAAATTATTTATCAGACGAGTGATTTCCGCCTTTTCAAATTCATATTTGCTTGAAATAATTATTCTCACAGCTATTTTTCAAAATATTGATCGACTCCGTTTTCACACCAGGTTCTTTTATCCTCTATGGTTTTCTGCTGAATTTTAGAATTTGCAGAAACATGATCCCTGGATTTTTCTTTATGATAAATATGATACAGTATTCCGCCGTATTTAAGGCGTTTCCCCTTAACACCACTATTCAACATCCTTATAATTAATTCTGAATCTTCCCTTCCCCATCCTTCTATCTCTTCATTATATCCATTTACAGCTAAAAAATCCTTTCTCCAGTAAGAAATATTGCAACCACGCACTTTTTTGGAAAACCCTGATTTTGCTGCATATTTGTTTCGAAGATATGGCAAGTGAATATTCCTAGTTCTTTTTTTTATAAGTGATGAAAAAAAGGAAAATCTGGATAGTTCCTTTCTCATAACCATTTCAAGGCCTTTTTTATGGATATTTACACGAGAACCATAAAGAAAAACCTGTTTTTCTCGTATTTCTATGTGATCCTTTATAAAATAAGGATGGATTATACAGTCTCCGTCAATTTGAATTATATAGTCTGAAGTACTTGCTGCAATCGTTTTATTTAAAATTTTTGATTTTCTAAACCCTGCATCTTCATGCCAGACATGTTGAACAGGTATTGAAAATTGCTTTTTATAAAATTCTATAAGTTCTTTAGTCTCTTTATTCGAACCATCATCTGCAATTAAAATCTCATCAGGTAACCGCACCTGATTTTGTACACTTTTTAGTACCAGGTTTAAGGCGCTTACCCAATTGTAGGTAGAAATCAATAGTGCCGTTCTCATTATTTTTTATTTTTCAATAACATATTCTCATAGACCCTGAAAGTACTCTTTCCTAAATTTTCAGCAG
This sequence comes from Christiangramia forsetii KT0803, assembly GCF_000060345.1. Taxonomy (NCBI): domain Bacteria; kingdom Pseudomonadati; phylum Bacteroidota; class Flavobacteriia; order Flavobacteriales; family Flavobacteriaceae; genus Christiangramia; species Christiangramia forsetii. The sequence goes on from NC_008571.1 coordinate 2,424,903, forward strand.
TAAACTTTTTTAAAAACATTTGGTAAGATTTTTCAGCGAATTGTCTACGCAAATCCGGATTCTCACGCAGAATCATTAATTTTCCAGCTAAAGCAGAAGGATTTTTTACCTCTGTAGAAAACCCGTTCACTCCATCTTCAATGACCTCATCAACAACCCCTACCCTGGTAGAAACTACAGGGGTTTTATTATAAAAAGCTTCTACAACCGAGGATGGGCCTCCCTCCCTTTCAGAAGTCATTAGAAAAACATCAAATTGAGGAAGATATGCCGAAGCTTTAGATAAAAAGCCAGTGAGAATTATATAGCTTTCCAGATCATATTCCTTTATTTTCTTTTTCAGTTCTGGAGTTAAACCAGAATGCTCCCCAATTTGAAAGAGTTTTATTGTTTTAATTCCATGTCTGTTCACCATTTCATTTAGTACCTCAATTAAAATTGGTAAATCTTTAGCATTGGTGTGATTAGCTATATTACCAATTAAAAAAATATTTTCAGCAATATTGAACTTCTCCCGAATATCAAAGTCTCCATGCAATGGTTTTTCAGAAACTTTAACTCCATTATAAACTGTAACCAGCTTTTGTCTATTCTTTTCAGTCAGTATTTTCCTAAAATGCTTTTCTACATATTTCGAAATACATAAAATCGTATCAATATTATGATAGTTATATTTCAGCTTACTTAAAAATCCCGTCTTTCTTCGAATACCCTTTCGGGCAAACAAAGTGGGCGTTTTAAGGGCATGGAGCAAGTCTGTGAGTACATATCCAGTAACAGAATCGCTGGTATGTAGATGAATAAGGTCAATTTTGTATTGGTTTATTATAGAAATAAGGAATTTTCTATATTCAGATGTATGGGGTTTACAATATGAAGTCGAGAGTATTTCCACCGATCGCTTTTCCGCTTCCTTAAAAATCGGGGTATCCTGAAAGCAAAATAATTTCTGGATTACACCATATTTTGGCAATTCGTCCATTAAATACATAAGCTGCTGTTCATTCCCGCCCCAGGATCGTGCGCCAGAAATATGTAATACGGTCATTTATCGATGTACTTTTACCGCAAAGATAATTATTACAATTTAAGGCTGAAATTATCATTTATCATAAGTTTGTCAATTATAATTGAAAGGTAGCATTGAAAGAAAAATTAAAGATCCTGCATTTATCAGCCGCCAGAAACTGGGGTGGTGGTGAAAACCATATTGAGAACCTTTGTCGTGAGTTCAACGGAGTAGATGCTTCCACGTTAAACCTTATACTCTGTGTAAAAAATGCTTCTTTCCATAAGCGATTGGAAATTAGTGATCTTAATTTTAGCACTGCCCCGATGCTTATTAAATTTGATCTTCGGTATGTATATAAGATTTTGAAATTAGTCAGAAAATATCATATAAACCTTATTCACATACATGATTCTACTGCTCTAACGCTTGCAGTTATGGCTACAAAACTGGGGAAACTACCGCCATTTATTCTTTCTAAAAAAACATCATTCCCCATAAAACAAAGACCTAGAACACTCTATAAATATAACCATCCTCAAATTCAGAAAATTTTATGTGTTTCTGAAAAAACTAAAGAGGTCACTTCCAATAGTGTAAAAGATACATCAAAATTTACCACGATTTACCATGGAACATCGATGAACAAATCTTCAAAACCTCCTTTCGATCTGAAGAATCGGTTCGATATTCCGAATAATAAAATAGTTGTGGGGATGATTGCAAATCACATCCGTGCGAAGAATTTGGAAACCTGGGTGCGAACTATTAATCACATTATTAATGTAAAAAACAACAAGGATTTTCATTTTGTTCAAATTGGAAGTTTTTCTGATAGATCTCAAAAATATCTGGATCTTATAAAAGAATTAAAATTAGACAAGCATATAAGCTTACTAGGTTTTATACCAAATGCTTCTGCATTGATATCACAATTTGACATCTCTCTTCTTACCTCCCAAAGTGAAGGCATTCCGCAGTTTATTTATGAAAGTTTCTATTATAAAGTTCCCGTAGTAAGCACAAATGTGGGCGGAATTCCTGAAATTATTGAGGATGGTGTAAACGGCATGTTAAGCAATCCTTATGAAGCCCAATCTTTAGCAGATAAATTGATAGCTTTGTCGAATGATAACAAAATGATGGAAAAGTTCGCAGAACTGTCGCATCAAAAACTCATTGAAAACTATACCACCAGGAAAATGGCTGAGCAAACCTTAGCTGAATATAAAAAAGTGCTTTATGGAAAGAATTGAACAAGAAGTTAGAAATTGCATAGATGTCCTAAAAAAAGGAGGAATTATACTCTACCCAACCGATACGGTGTGGGGAATTGGCTGTGATGCGACCAATGCAAATGCGGTAGACAAAGTATTCCAACTAAAGAAAAGAGAAGAATCTAAAGCATTGATCTGCCTGGTTTCAAATTTTAAAATGCTGGAACAGTACGTTGAAGACGTTCCTGAAACCGCTTATGATATTCTGAAGTACGCAAAAAAACCTACTACCGTAATTTATGACAAACCTGTACATATTGCAGAAAATTTAGTCAGCGATGATGATTCCCTCGGAATTCGCGTGGTAAGGGATACTTTTTGTTCTGACCTGATCAAAAAACTAAAACGACCGCTGGTTTCCACTTCGGCTAACGTAAGTGGGCAACCAACACCACAATCCTTTGATCAAATTACTCCACAAATTTTAAAAGGTGTGGACTATGTAGTAAATTTGCAGCGTTCAAAAAAATCACCTCGCCCTTCCGCAATTATCAAGTTAAGCAACGACGGCCTGGTGAAAGTGATACGCAAATAAAAGATGCCGAAATACCACAATTACAGTAAAGCTTTACACCATAAAATTTTCAATGTAATTTCAGAAGCTGCGGAAGATCTTTCTGTGGATGCCTATGTAATTGGCGGGTTTGTACGGGATCATATTCTTGAGCGCGGTGAACCTAAAGATATTGATATTGTTGCCGTTGGAAGCGGGATTGAACTGGCTAAAAAAGTTTCAGAAAAGCTTCCGAATAAACCAAAAGTACAGGTTTTTAAAAATTTCGGCACCGCCATGCTGCGTTCAGAAGATATGGAAATCGAATTCGTAGGCGCCAGAAAGGAAAGTTACCGTAAAGATAGCAGGAAACCCATTGTTGAAGATGGCACTCTGGAAGATGATCAGAATCGAAGGGATTTTACGATCAATGCGCTTGCTCTTAAACTAAATAAAGACGGTTTTGGAGATCTTTTGGATCCGTTTAATGGATATGATGATTTAAAGAAAAAGATCATCAAAACTCCTCTGGATCCCGATATTACGTATTCTGATGATCCTCTTAGAATGTATCGCGCCATCCGGTTTGCTTCTCAGCTGAATTTTATGATTGAAGCTGAATCATTAAAAGCAATTAAAGCTAATAATGAACGGATCAAGATCATCTCGAAAGAGCGTATCGTAGATGAGCTGAATAAAATTATGCTTAGTGACAAGCCTTCCAAAGGTTTTGCACTTCTGTATAAAACCGGTTTACTTAAGAAAATAATACCTGAACTTACTGCGCTGGCCGGAATAGATGAAGTAGAAGGACAGACGCACAAGGATAATTTCTGGCATACCCTGGAAGTGGTAGATAATATTTCAGAAAATACCGATGATCTCTGGCTAAGATGGGCAGCCTTACTCCATGATATTGGAAAAGCCCCCACCAAGAAATTCCATAAAAAAATTGGCTGGACCTTCCACGGACATGAATTCGTAGGTGCTAAAATGGTCTATAAATTATTTAAGCGATTACGATTACCACTGAATGAAAAAATGAAATTCGTTCAGAAAATGGTGTTGATGAGCTCCCGGCCTATCGCTATTGCAGATGATCACGTGACCGATTCTGCCGTCCGCAGATTGATATTTGATGCCGGAGATAATATTGAAGATTTAATGACGCTTTGCGAGGCAGATATTACCACCAAGAATCCAAAGAGATTTAAAAAGTATCATAATAACTTTAAACTGGTAAGGCAAAAAATTCAGGAAGTTGAAGAACGGGATCATGTTAGAAATTTTCAGCCTCCGGTGAGTGGTGAGGAGATCATGCAGACTTTCGGAATTAAACCCAGTCGGGAAGTCGGTTTGATAAAAGATGCCATTAAAGAAGCAATTCTCGAAGGTAACATTCCTAATGAATATGAAGCAGCCCGGGAGTTTATGTTGAAGAAAGGTGAGAAACTGGGGCTGGAAGTTAGCAGTGAGTAGTGAGTAGTGAGTAGTGAGTAGTGAAAATTATATAATCCAGAATTGTCAGCCTGAATGCAGCCCAAGGATAAAATCTTGAATTGTCTCCCTGAGCGCAGTCGAAGGGCTAATCTTTGAACTCTGAACCTTGAAATGTATCGTAAATCAGTAAAAATATCGCTCATTCTAGTCTACCTCGTCATTATTGCCGGGGCGGTAGTAAGAATGACGGGCTCCGGAATGGGCTGCCCGGACTGGCCTAAGTGTTTTGGGTACTACATCCCTCCTACTGAAGTTTCAGAAATTAAATTTCAGCCAAATAGAGAATATAAAAAGGGACAGGTGATCATCATGGATGAAAGCCTGAAAGTCGCTGCGGGAGATTTCATTTCAGGAACTTCATATCAGCCTTCAAACTGGGAGAATTACGAAAAACATGACTATGCGATCTTCAATCCCACACATACCTGGGTGGAATATATTAACAGACTCGCCGGTGCTTTAGCAGGGTTTGCTGTTTTAATCATGGCATTTTTATCTTTCAGAAAGTATAGATTAAAAAAAAGAATTACCCTGCTTTCCTGGCTTTGCGTTTTTATGATGGGATTCCAGGCGTGGCTTGGAGCGACCGTGGTTTATTCAGTTTTATCACCGGTAAAGATCACGATTCATATGGTCATGGCGTTGGTAATCGTAGCAGTCTTGATCTATCTTTTAAAAATATCTTCAGAGAAAGAAGCTGATCAGTTTAAAACAAAATCATTTCAAACTTTACTGATCATTGCTGTAGTTATGACTTTGATTCAGGTGGTACTGGGCACGCAGGTGAGACAATTTGTAGATGAACAGGTTCGCAGTTTAGGATATGATGCTGAAAATCTGTGGCTAGTTAATCCTGACCTCACTTTCTATATTCATAGATCATTCTCCATATTAGTCCTTGGAATCAATGCTTTTTTGTGGTGGAAAAACAGAAAACTCAATCTTAACCTCAATAGGATCAATACCGTTATTTCCCTTATTATCTTGGAAGTAGCAACCGGGATTGCGATGTATAATTTTGATTTTCCCTTTCTTTCACAACCGCTTCATTTAGTGATTGCCACGCTCTTATTCGGATTTCAGTTTTATCTTTTAATGGAAACTATGAATGCACCACAAGCCAAACTACGAAAAAGCAGTTCTTAAGCTTATTTAAGAGTATTTTTTCTTCAAGCTGAACTTGCTTCAGCTTCGAATATACATTGATTTTCAACCTGTTTAGATCCTGAAACAAGTTCAGGATGATATTTGGTCCATTTTTTAGACAGGCTCAAAAAGAAAACATTCATACATGAAGTCCTGGACAATTTTCAGCAGGAAACCAGGAAATATTTAGTTTAAAAAATTGTAACTTTGCCCTCCAAATTTTTTAGATATGGTTTATAGATTCCGAGTAATTCTCGATGCTGACGAAGATGTTTTTAGAGATATAGAAATGCTACAGGAAAGCACCCTGGAAGACCTGCACAACACTATTGTTCAGTCATTTGGATTTGATGGGACTGAAATGGCTTCGTTCTATGTTAGTGATGAAGAATGGAATCAGGGTGAGGAGATCCACCAATTTGATATGAGTGGCCATGATACTTCGATTAAATTAATGAATGAAACTTCATTAGATAGTATCCTTTCAGAGAAGCAAACCAAACTTATCTATGTGTATGATTTTCTAAAAATGTGGACGTTCTTCGTTGAACTGGGACAAATTGCTGAAATTGAAGAAGGACGTGATTACCCTAATTTGATGTTCGTACACGGCCAGATCCCGGAAAATGCTCCTGAAACCAAATTCAAAGGAGAAGACGACGGGATGTTGAACGGAGATTATGAAGACGATTTAGAGGACGATGATTATGACGATCTTTTTTTCAATGAAAATTGGAATTAAAAAATTTTCTCAAGTCTTTTATTCTGAAAAACTTCTTTCAGAATTCACATTTTTCAACTTTATTTAGTCAAAATTTCAGATATCAATGATCAATCTTTTTAATGCTCAAATTGAATCACTTTCCATACATCGCGTAGGAAATAAGAATCGTGGCGAAAACATATTTATTTCAGCATCCACTTTTCATTTAAATGATGAAATTAAACCATTGATCAAGGAGTATTTTCTGAAACCTTTCCGTGAGAAAGAAGAAACCTATTATCGTTTTCAGCATGAAACCGACTTAGAGTTTAATGAGCTTTATAATTTATCAAATCAGATCTTTGACGATGCATTTAATACGCACGAATATTCGAAAAAAATCGCGACTTTACTTTACGAGCAGTCCACGCATCCGCATATTAAAAGCGGAGAAGTATATATCGTATATTTTGAAGGAATGCAGCTTGATAATGAAAAGGTTTCCGCCATCGGTATCTTTAAATCTGAATTAAAACACGATTTTCTTCAGTTTGAACAAAAACAAAGCAACCTTGAAATGGTTGTAGAACAAGGTGTTAATCTTCAAAAACTGGATAAAGGAGCGATTATTTTCAACAAAAATCGAGAAGAAGGTTATAAAATTTTATCGGTAGATTCTAATCGATATGACACAAAATACTGGCTGGAGAATTTTCTGGGAGTTGATGTACTTGCCGACGAAAATTACTTCACAAAAAACTACCTTAATTTCGCCAAGAACTTTGCGAAAGATGTGGTATTGCCTGCGGAAGATAAAAAGCAGGAAGTAATGTTCATGAATAGAAGTATGGACTACTTTGCGAAAAATGACGATTTTGAGGAGTCTAATTATATCAATTCAGTCATTGATAATCCTGCATTAATTCCTGAATTTCAGAATTACAAGGTTGAAAAAGCACCAAAATATAAGGTAGAAGATCTTACCAATTTCCCCATTGCCAATAAGGCTGTTACCGATGCCCGAAAAAAGATCAAAAATGTGATCACGCTGGATACGAATATTCAGATTAAAATGGATTTTGTAAATGCAGATTCCGCCGAAAAATTCGTGGAAAAAGGCTGGGATGAAGAAAAGCAGATGTATTACTACCTGGTTTATTTTAATAAGGAGGAGAAGAAGTAATTATAGTAGCGTTAAGCTGTAAGTTTTAAGCAATATGTAATTTGTTATTCACTGCGAATTAAGTGAAGTAGTCTCTATCATGAGATTCCTTCACTTCGTTCGGAATGACAATCCATAAGATTGTACTTACTCCAACAATCGCTGCATATTCACATTGTCATAATTACGCTTCACAAAATCAAGGGCTGTTCTAAGAATCTGTCCCATGGTGCTGGCCCGTTTGAACTTCATATCTTTTGAAAAAGCATAAAGATCATTCCGAAGCTGCTTTACATTATCCTTAGTAGAAACATGATCGTTGATCATACAGCGTATAAGCTCTTTATATCTACTCTGAGTATTGATCATCCTTTTTGCCAGTAACGAACGTTCTTCTTTTCTATATTGCTCTATAGACGAGTTCTCTAATTTATCTGACACCAGTTGAACCATCTGAAAATTTTCCTTAAAAAACTGTGGCCGATAGACCTTCAGATTTCCTTCAAAACATTGCTGATCAAAGTCAATAGCGCGTATCTGATATTCCACATGATCAAAATCATGGGTAGGAATTACTACATAATTATAAGAACGCATATCCCCTAAAAGCCTTACCGTACACCGCTCATTAAATTTTACAAATTGTTTTGCGATCTGGGTTTGCGCTCTGAGATCGCATAAAGGCAAATGATCTTCAATAAAAACATCGCCGGGAATTCCCGCAATATGCTCCTCAACTAAAGTATCCTTATAAACCAGAAAATTAATTCGGTGCGGAGAAAGTAAATGTTCAAATTCGAGTCCGTACAAACGGGATGCATCTGCTTTTTTTACATAAAAATAGGTGAAACTATCATTCAGAATATTTCGAACTTTTACTCTGAAAGGTTTTGAATTTCCGAAGGTACAGTAGTCAATAGCGTCTACGTTAAGATACTCCAGAGAATCGTCACTACCATCAGAATGAAGGATAGTATATACTTTTTTCAGACTTTTATCAATCTCCACTCTTTCAAACTCAGGATAATAACAACGTACCCAGAAAGTATCTTCATCATGCTGATCATAAACCACTATAGAGCCTGAAAATCGTAAAAGATCATCATAAAAAACGGGAATCTTTGTATTACGATTATATTTCGCAAGATATCTGTTGAAGCGTTCATTGATAGGAAATGCCGGCTTCTTCTTGGACATCAGTTTTTCTTCCATAATTTTCCTCGTTTTGCTCAAAATTAAGCTTATTATAGAGAAACCTGTAACAAATTCCTATTTTAGGCGTCGTATTTTAAACACTTCATCAATCTTGGAAACAATTTTAAGTTTAAATAACCTAACAAAAAGATTCGGCAGGATTACCGCTGTCGATAATTTAAGTTTTAGCATAGAAAAAGGAAATGTTTATGGCATTCTGGGCCCAAATGGTAGTGGAAAATCTACTACCCTTGGTATGGTTCTAAATGTAGTTAACAAGACTTCCGGAGACTTTAAATGGTTTAACGGCAATTTATCTACCCATGAGGCTCTTAAAAAAGTTGGAGCTATTATAGAGCATCCAAACTTTTACCCATACATGACTGCCGAGCAGAATCTAGCCTTGGTTTGCAAAATTAAAGGCACCGGTAAAAACAAAATCCATGAAAAACTGGAAATTGTAGGTCTTCTGGATAGAAAAGACAGTAAGTTCAAGACTTTCTCACTGGGAATGAAACAAAGACTTGCCATCGCTTCTGCCCTGCTAAACGATCCTGAAATCCTGATTCTTGACGAACCTACCAACGGACTGGATCCCCAGGGAATTCATCAAATTAGAGAAATCATAAGAAAGATCGCTTCAGGAGGAACCACGATCCTTCTGGCTTCTCACCTTTTAGATGAAGTGGAAAAAGTATGTTCTCATGTGGTAATTATTAGAAAAGGAGTTAAATTATATAGCGGTCCCGTAGATGAAATAATCAATAGCCACGGCTTTTTTGAACTGAAAGCTGGCGATATGAACAAGCTGGAACAACTATTACAGGAACATCCGAAAATCGGGAAGATCACTGATAAGGAAGGTATGCTTACCGCCTTTTTAGAGGATCCTATGGATGCTGAAGAGATCAATCGTTATCTTTTTGAAAAAGGCCTTTCCCTTTCCTATTTAATAAAGCGAAAAGAGAGCCTGGAAGAACAATTCCTTCAATTAACCAACCAAACCTCCTAAAGCGAATGTTACGTTTACTCGAAATAGAATACAACAAACTACGGTATAGCCGATCAGCTAAAATATTGATCATTACCTATTTTATACTCATCACATTTATAGCATTAATAGCCTCCATAGAATTCAATATTGGAACTATTGAATTCCGCGTTGCAGACCAGGGAATATTTAACTTCCCATATATCTGGCATTTTAACAGCTATATCGCGGCGATCTTGAAGTTGTTCCTTGCTATTGTGATTGTATCCATGATGTCTAATGAATACAGCAACCGTACGATAAAGCAGAACCTGATTGACGGCTTAAGTAAGAAAGAGTTCATTTTATCAAAATTCCTTACGGTTTTAGTATTTGCAGGAGTTTCTACCTTATTTCTCTTTATAGTGACTATAATTCTAGGATACTCTTTTTCTGATTTTACCGAACTTTCTATTGTTTTCTCAGATCTTGAATATTTGCTGGCCTATTTTGTGAAATTAACAGGCTTCTTTGCTTTTTGCATGTTCCTGGGGATTTTAGTGAAACGATCAGCTTTTGCTTTAGGCTTCCTGGTAGTATGGTTCATTTTTGAGGGAATTCTCTACGCGATTTTAAATTTCCAGGTTTTTAAAGGAACAGATATCGCTACGAATATCATGCAGTTCTTCCCATTGGAATCCATGAGCAACCTGGTGGTAGAACCATTTTCGAGATTAAATGCAGTACAAACCGCCGCCAGTCAGATTGGCGGAGAGCTAACCAAAGATTACGGCATTCACTGGTATCAGCTTTTGATAGTTATTGCATGGATTGCTATTTTCATATATCTAAGTCTTATGCTTTTAAAAAAGAGGGATTTATAATACCTTGGGTTTTTAGCGTTTTTTATGAAACTTCGTTATTGCCTGTTTTTCTTTTTACTATTGATCTTCACTACAAAATCCAGTGCGCAAAAAGAAGCTGGTACTTGGTATTTTGGAGATAGAGCTGGTTTAAATTTTTCTTCAGGTTCACCGGTACCTCTTACCAATGGACAGTTACAAACTATAGAAGGATCTGCCACAATTTCTGATAGAGATGGAAACCTTTTATTCTATACTCAGGGTAATACTGTTTTTACAAGGCAACATAATATAATGCCCAATGGAGAAGAATTAAAAGGAAACGTTTCAAGCACCCAATCTGCGATTATAGTCCCCAGACCAGGAAACCCACTTAAATATTTCATTTTTACGGTTGATAAACCAGATTATTTCAGGATACAGAACGATCCAATAGAAGGGGTACATTATTCTGAAGTAGACATGACCCTTAATAGTGGAAGAGGTGCTATTATACCGAATCGAAAAAATATTCATTTGGTTACTTATGATCCAAATGATCCTCTAGAGAATGAGTATAAAAGTTCTGAAAAAATTTCTTCCGTCATTAGTGGAAATTGTATTTCATATTGGGTGGTAACTCAGCTTTCCAATAAATTCTATGCGTTTAATGTTAGTTCAGAAGGAGTAAATTCAACACCGGTTATTTCCACTATTCCAACTAGTTTCCCTCCTCTAATAACCGATAATAATCTAAATCTTACTGCGCCCGGTTACATGAAAATTTCTCCCGACGGAAAAAAAATAGCTATAGCTTTTACAGGAACTTCTTTAGGAAATTCTTCTAATGGAACTAAAAGTAGCGGTAAAGTTTACCTGTATGATTTTAACGATGTCACCGGAAAAGTAACCAATGAAAATTTAATACTTAATAATACATATCCATATGGTGTCGAATTTTCAGCGGATAGCAAGAAATTGTACACAACAGCAAATACCTATAATAACCGTGATCAATTACAAAGCGGTGAATTATATCAATTTGACCTGGAAAGAATTAATATTGGTGCATCGAAATCCTTAATTAATACATCAAATAATGTCGCTGGTGCTTTGCAACTGGCAATTGATGGGAAAATTTACCGGGCAGGTTATCCACAAAGTAGTGGAGCTGTACACCATAATTTTTTATCGGTCATAAATAATCCTGAAGCCAATGCAAGCTCGGTAGATTATGATCATAATTCAGTCGATATTTCTCCCAGGGATGTTAAATTGGGTTTACCCCCTTTTGTGCAGTCACTCTTGAATAATAATTTTGATGCTGAAAATTTCTGTCTTGGGGAAGCTACCAAATTCACTATAAACGGAGGTGTGAATTATGATTCTATTAAATGGGAATTTGGAGATGGTACTACATCTTCAGAAGAATCACCTTCCCATACTTATTCTGAACCAGGGACTTACGTAGTGAGTCTAACTAAGTTCATAAATAATATCCCACAAGATCCAGTTTGTGAGGAGGTCACTATTATAGGTTTTGATCAGGCTGCCCAAAATTACACTTTAACCCAATGTGATATATCCGACGATGATCCTGATGATGGATTAACAGATTTCAATCTTCAAATTGCAAGGGACAACTTCACTGGTGGAGATAATAATATAAAAGTCTTATTTTATGAGGATACTCAGAGTGCCCAGTTAGATGACCTCAACCAGGGCGGCCTACCAGACATTTATAGAAATACAAGCGCAGGTCAAACGCTGGTAGCGAAAGTAACGGATTATGATAACGAATGTGCCAGTTATTCAGAATTTGATCTGGCAACCAGTAGTTCAGTAGAACCAATAAAGGTTCAAACGCTCATAGGCTGTAGTACCAATTCTGAAGAAGCCGAATTTAATTTTGTTTCTATAACTGAAGAAGTAAGGATCGAACTCAATTTGAATCAGAATACAATTATCACATTTCATGAAGATAAGAATGAAGCATTACTGGGCGAAAATCCTCTATCAAATAATTATTTTTCTGAAGAAAAAACGATTTACTTACGCGTGAATAGTGATCAGGCCTGTTATAGTCTTGGAATCCTTAATCTTGAGATTGTTGAATTCCCTGAAATTCAACAAGAATATAACCTACAATCATGTAGTGATAATTTTCCTCTGGATTTAGGAAATGAAATTGGCCTGGCAACTCCCGGAGACTTTTTATATGAATGGAGCACCGGGCAGAATTCTCCCACAATCCAGGTAAATGAGTCTGGTACTTTTATTTTAAACTTAATCAGGAAAAATAGTGGTTGCTCAATTGAAATTGAATTTCAGGTTGAAAAAATCGAAGCTCCAGAAATTAGTGAAATTGAAATTACGAATGAAGGTAGCAATAATACGCTGAATGTATTGACCAATTCTATAGATCAAAATACTGTTTTTGCATTAGACGATATTGAAGGTCCGTACCAATCGAGCCCTATCTTTCAAAATGTACCCGGCGGAAGCCATAAAATTTATATCAAGAACGACCAGGCTTGTGAAATTGGAGCGCAGGAAATTTCACTATATGGTCATCCGGCCTTCTTTACACCCAATAATGATGGTTATCATGATCTATGGCGACCGTTTGATATTCCCGATCCTGATTATGCTCTAGCGGGTATATTTATCTTTGATAGATATGGCAAATTATTGATTCAGTTACCACCAAATACTAAAGGCTGGGACGGAACTTCCAATGGAAAACCAATGCCCTCTGATGATTATTGGTTTGAAGTTAGATTGCAGAATGGTAAAGTCTTTAATGGTCACTTCTCACTTGTTAGATGAATCCTAAAAAATTGATTTAAGCTTAATAATTGTTTAATTTCGTGAGGCTATGAAATAGGTCATAAAAAATCCTGAAAGCTTTTGGGTTAATCTATGACAAACTTCATCTGATCGCTTAAAAGCGCTTTCTAATTAGATGAAAAAGAAAATAAACTGAATGAAATTCAATATAAAATCAGATTATAAACCAACCGGAGATCAGCCAAACGCCATAAAGCAACTGGTCACCGGAATAGATAAAAACGAGCAATATCAAACCCTGTTGGGTGTTACCGGTTCTGGTAAAACTTTTACCGTTGCCAACGTGATTGAAGATGTTCAGAAGCCTACGCTTGTTTTGGCTCATAATAAAACACTGGCTGCTCAGCTTTATTCAGAATTCAAGGAGTTTTTTCCGGAAAATGCCGTGGAATATTTTGTAAGCTATTACGATTATTACCAGCCTGAAGCTTTTATTCCTTCTTCCGGGACTTATATAGAGAAGGACCTTTCCATAAATGAAGAAATCGAAAAATTACGTTTAAGCACCACATCTTCTCTTCTAAGCGGAAGAAGGGATGTGATAGTGATCGCATCGGTTTCCTGCCTTTATGGTATTGGTAATCCGGTTGAATTCAGAAAAAACGTCGTTTCTATTGAAAGAGATATGGAGATATCCAGAACCAAATTTCTACATAGACTGGTTCAAAGTCTCTATTCCAGAACTGAAGCGGAATTTAACCATGGTAATTTCAGAATTAAAGGGGATACCGTTGATGTCTTTCCAAGTTATGCGGACAATGCTTTCAGAATTCACTTTTTTGGAGATGAAATTGAAGATATTGAGGCATTTGATCCGGGAACCAATGATGTTATTGAAAAATATGAACGTCTTAATATTTATCCCGCCAATATGTTCGTAACCTCTCCTGATGTACTTCAGGGAGCAATCCGTGAAATTCAAGACGATCTTGTAAAACAGGTTGATTATTTTCAGGATATCGGTAAAAATCTGGAAGCGAAAAGACTGGATGAAAGAACCAATTTCGATCTTGAAATGATTCGGGAGCTTGGGTATTGTTCAGGAATTGAGAATTACTCACGCTATCTTGACGGTAGAATGCCGGGAACCCGCCCTTTCTGTTTACTAGATTATTTTCCGGAAGACTATTTAATGGTGGTGGATGAAAGTCACGTAACCATTCCGCAAGTACACGCCATGTTTGGCGGTGACCGTTCCCGAAAAGAAAACCTGGTAGATTATGGCTTTAGACTACCCGCAGCTATGGATAACCGGCCTCTAAAATTTGAAGAATTTGAAGCGCTTCAAAACCAGGTGATCTATGTGAGTGCGACTCCGGCAGATTATGAACTTCAGAAAAGTGAAGGGGTGTATGTAGAGCAGGTTATAAGACCAACGGGCTTGTTGGATCCGATAGTTGAAGTTAGGCCTAGTTTGAATCAAATAGATGATCTCATTGAGGAGATTCAGATTCGAGTGGATAAGGATGAGCGTATTCTGGTCACTACACTTACAAAACGTATGGCTGAAGAATTAACAAAATACCTGACGAGAATCGATATTCGTTGTCGCTATATTCATTCAGATGTAGACACATTGGAACGAGTTGAGATCATGCAGGATCTACGAAAAGGAATTTTTGATGTTCTGGTAGGCGTCAACCTTTTACGAGAAGGCCTGGATCTTCCGGAAGTTTCCCTGGTAGCAATTATAGATGCCGATAAAGAAGGTTTTCTTCGAAGCAATCGTTCCCTGACTCAAACTATAGGTCGTGCCGCAAGACATGTTGATGGGAGAGCAATATTATATGCTGATAAAATCACTAATAGTATGCAAAAAACGATTGATCAAACAGAATATAGACGTCAAAAGCAGATTGATTATAATACCGAAAATAACATTACTCCCACTAAACTTGTCAAAAAATTCAATAATGCTTTGATCAAAGAAAAGCTGGACATTTACGATCATGAAACACGTCCTGATCTTAAAGCGGCCGAAGAAGAAGCTGAATATCTGTCCAAACCACAAATGGAGAAAAAGGTGAGAGAAAAGCGTAAAGCAATGGAAACTGCGGCAAAAGAGTTGGATTTCATGCAGGCGGCAAGGCTTCGGGATGAAATTAAAATGCTTCAGGAAAAAATTAGTGAAATGGTGTAAATAAATGTTCTGGATATTAATATTTAATATATATTTATCTCATCCTAAAGCAATTAAGCACACTATAATGACAAACAAATTTGTTTGTTATGAGAAATTTTTATGTTTTTATTTTATTCCATTTCTGTGTTTTTGGTTATTCTCAGGTAGGAATTGGCACTTCAGACCCGAAGGCGCAGTTAGATATTATTGCTACGAACAGTGATAACCCAGCCAATATTGACGGTATCCTGGTTCCTAGAATTGAAAAATTCTCCATGGAAAACCCTGGAAAAGACCAACATGGAATGCTGGTTTTTTTAAACAAAAGCGTTACGGGATACTCTTCCGGATTTTATTTCTGGAATGCTCTGGAAGTGAAATGGAAATCTATTGCGTCTGATGCAGGAGGTGCAAACTTTCATAAACCGGGAACTACACAGAGTCCTAATAATATTTCAGATCCAATTTATCGTGAATCGAGTATTGGGTTGGGTACCGATCAAATTACATCTAGATTACAAATCGCAATTCCTGCCGGAAAAGATCTTAGTTTAAAGAAAGGACTGGAAGTAGACAATGCCAATTCAGCTACCGATAATCTTACTACTTACGGAATAGTAAATGATAACAGAAGTACAACTAATGGCAATAAATATGGAATCAAGAACAATGTTGGCGGGATAGGAACCGGAATTCACTATGGAATTTTTAATGAAACCTATCAGAATACAGGTACCAATGATATCTACGGAATTTTTAATCGCATAGGACGAACTTTTGGTGCGAGAAGTAATAATTACGGTATCTACAATGAAATAGGCAGTATCCAGGGAGTCGGAAATATATACGGGATCTATAGTATCGCTCTTGGAGACTCAAATAGTAATGTGTATGCTGGTTATTTTGCCGGAAGGGTAGGAATAGGAAATACTCCTGAAACAGATTATACATTACCAACCGCAAGAGGACTTGAAGGACAAACGATGATTTTAAATTCTACCGGACAGGCATCCTGGGCTAATCCGGGGTATCAAAATTATTCTTCGACCACAAGCGCTACTGGGGATTTTGTAATTTCTGATGAAATTGGAACCCTTAGAATAAATAATCAGGTTTCCGGATTAGTAATCCCGGCATCTTCTACCAATAAAGGGCGCATTATCAGATTAATAAACTGGCCGGCTAATTCTGAAAAAATACTTGTTTTTCTGGGAAGCGATGATCTTTTTGATCCCCGAAGCAACACAAAGATCTTAAGTATAAAACCTCAGCAGATCTTTACCATACAAAGTGCAGGAAATAGATGGATTCTTTTAGACCAGTAAATTTCTTCAGGGTAAGCCTCGGAGTATTTACCCTCCTAGAATAAAAAAAGCGCTCTAATTGAGCGCTCTTTCTCCTCTAACTAACTAACCAAACTAATTCAGTTTACGAAATATCAATTAATCTTTTCGCCTGAACTTTTGCTTCTTCTTTTTTAGGAAGAGCAATCTCCAAAACCCCATTATTATAAGAGGCAGAGATCTTACCGTTATCTACCGAATCTGGTAAACTAAACGCACGTTTAAAGGTGCTATAGCTAAATTCTTTTCTGGTAAACTTTCCTTTTTCAAC
This sequence comes from Christiangramia forsetii KT0803, assembly GCF_000060345.1. Taxonomy (NCBI): domain Bacteria; kingdom Pseudomonadati; phylum Bacteroidota; class Flavobacteriia; order Flavobacteriales; family Flavobacteriaceae; genus Christiangramia; species Christiangramia forsetii. Next base: position 2,441,785 of record NC_008571.1, read on the forward strand.
TGCAGTTTCACTCTCTTTATTATCTTCAGAAGAGATCGTTAAAACATTCTTATCAAGTTCAATATTAAAATCATCTTTAGATTTGCCAGGAGCGGCAACCTCTACAGAAAAACTCTCTTCAGTTTCCCTAATATTAACTGCAGGTATGCTAGTTCCAATACTATTTACATTTGTAGTACCTCCTAACCAGTCTGTTTTGAACATATCGTCAAAAACTGAGGGTAACCAACCCGTTTCATTGTGCTTTATAAGACTCATAGTTTTATTTTTTAATTTAATAATCAATTTTAAAGTCACTTAACTGAATAGCAATTGAAGTACCAATTGATAAATACTGTCTTTTTGTCTTATTTAATCAAGTAAATAATGACATTTTGTCTATTTTTTATAAATTATTATTAAAACCTTTCCCCAATCGCAGGTTTGAGTAACTTTAAAAGCTAACTAACCAAAGTATGAAGCAACTTTTTAATCGAACAATCTCCTTTTTTAATGTTATTGAAAGTAAAATTGCTTTTTATCCTACGGTATTAGCAGTTTTCGGATTTATTTTTGCACTGGTGATGACTTATTTGGAGAACCTGGGGATTTCCAAATATTTAGTAGAACATGCTCCCAGCCTTGTTGTAAATAATGGAGATACAGCAAAGACTATATTAAGTTCTTTTATTTCCGGGTTAATTTCTGTAGTGGTATTCAGTTTTTCGATGGTGATGCTTTTGCTTAGCCAGGCTTCCAGTAATTACTCTCCTAGATTACTTCCTGGTCTGATATCCGATAAAAAACACCAGATCATCCTTGGGGTATACCTGTTTACTATACTGTATTGTATTTTTATATTATTTACGATACAGCCAACCGGAAATAAATACCAGGTACCGGGATTTGCCGTGTTGATTGGTATTGTTTCTACCGTAGTATCTATTTATGCCTTTATTTATTTTATCCATAACATTTCTCAAAGTATCCAGATAAGTAACATCCTTCAAAATATTTTTAAGACCGCAAAGACAAGACTTGATCAGCTTATTGAAAAAGAAAAGGAAAATAACAGAGACTTTGAAAATACTGATGGTTGGTACGAGTATTCTTCAGAAAAAAGCGGCTATCTTCAGAATATCTCCTATTCAAACCTGATTGATATTTGTAGAAAAAAAGAGACTAAGTTCCATATATTACCGGTCAAAGGAATTTTCGTTTTAAATGGGATCCCCTTATTTAAATCTAAAAAGGAATTAGATGAAGATACTGTTAAACAGATTCTCTTTAATTTCAATTTTGCACGGGAAGAACTGGTGGAAGACAATTATACCCTGGCTTTCAAACAAATCACAGAAATTATTCTTAAAGCGATGTCACCTGGTATCAACGACCCGGGGACGGCAATTAATGGTATAGACTATCTTACCGAACTTTTTGCCTTACGCATGCGGAAATTAGATACGAATATGATAAGCAGGGATGAAACTGTGTTCATTAAAATGAATACGATAGATTTCGCTGACTTGCTGTACAATATTATGGCAGCAATACGCACTTATTGTAAACATGACATCATTTTAGTTCAAAAATTACTGATGATGCTGCATTATCTAAAAAAGCAACAGGCAGCAAATGACTCTTATTACGAGTCTTTAGATCAGGAATCTATTTATCTTCTAAACGATGCGGAAGAAGCTATTTCTAATAAAAAAGATATTGAAACAGCAAAAAGACTAGCCTCTAAACTCAATTTGAATTTTAACTATAACGCAAATGGCACTAACCAATAATGATGTTTTTAAAAAGCTAAGAGTAGCTCATAAATTAACGAATGATGATATTGTAAAAATCTGCGAGCTGGTAGATTTTAAGGTTTCCAAAAGTGAACTTGGAGCAATATTCAGAAGGGAAGATCATGAAAAATATATGGAATGTGGCGATCAATTTCTTAGAAATTTTCTTGACGGACTCATCATTCATCTAAGAGGGCCTATGCCGAAGAAAAAATGACTTTAGACTTTGAACAAAATTAAAAAAGGAGTTGAACCTAAAATTTCAACTCCTTTTATTTTTTCCAAAATTTGATTCTTAGCGAACCAGTTTCTTGTATTTAATTCGTTTCGGCATTATATCTCCACCTAAACGTTTTTTCTTGTTTTCTTCATAATCTGAAAAACTTCCCTCAAAGAAATACACCTGAGAGTCTCCTTCAAAAGCAAGAATATGTGTACAAACCCTATCCAGGAACCAACGGTCGTGAGAAATAACTACAGCACAGCCGGCAAAATTATCCAGACCTTCCTCAAGTGCTCTTAATGTGTTTACATCAAGGTCGTTTGTTGGCTCATCCAGCAAAAGAACATTCCCTTCTTCTTTAAGGGTCATTGCAAGATGTAAACGGTTTCGTTCACCACCAGAAAGCATATTCACTTTCTTATTTTGTTCGCTTCCACTAAAATTAAATCTACTCAAATAAGCTCTTGAATTTACCTGTCGGCCTCCCATCATGATCAATTCCTGCTCATCACTAAAGTTTTGCCAGATCGTTTTTTCAGGATCTATATTCGAGTGACTTTGATCCACATATGAGATTTTGGCAGTTTCTCCAACTTTGAAATTCCCTTTATCAGGATCTTCCTCTCCCATGATCATCTTGAAAATCGTGGTTTTACCAGCACCGTTTGGCCCGATAATTCCTACAATTCCTGCCTGAGGAAGATTAAACTTAAGATCTTCATAAAGTAATTTATCTCCAAATGCTTTACTCACCCCTTCAGCATCGATCACATTGGTACCTAAACGAGGTCCATTCGGAATATAAATTTCCAGCTTCTCGTCCATCTGCTTCTGATCCTGACTCATTAATTTATCATAATTCTTAAGCCTGGCTTTCTGCTTACTTTGTCTACCTTTTGGACTCATTCTGGACCATTCAAGCTCTCGCTCCAACGTTTTTTGACGTTTGCTGGCCTGTTTTTGTTCTTGCGCAAGACGCTTAGATTTCTGGTCTAACCAAGAAGAATAGTTTCCTTTCCATGGAATCCCTTCTCCTCTATCCAGTTCAAGAATCCAACCAGCTACATTATCCAGGAAATAACGGTCGTGAGTTACAGCGATCACCGTTCCTTTATATTGAGCCAAATGATGCTCTAACCAATGGACAGATTCTGCATCCAGGTGGTTGGTAGGCTCATCCAGCAATAATACATCAGGCTCTTGAAGTAGAAGTCGGCAAAGCGCTACTCTTCTTCTCTCTCCTCCTGAAAGTACCGAAATCTTCTTATCTGAATCTGGAGTTCTTAAAGCATCCATGGCTATCTCCAATTTGGTATCAAGTTCCCATGCATTACTGGCATCAATCTTATCCTGAAGTTCAGCCTGCTTATCCATAAGCTTTTGCATTTTATCTGCATCTTCATAAACTTCCGGAAGCCCGAACATATCGTTGATCTTATTGTATTCATCCAGAATTCCAACTGTTTCGGCCACTCCTTCTTTTACTACATCCAATACAGTCTTTTCTTCATCGAGATCTGGTTCCTGTTCTAACATTCCGACGCTATAATTAGGAGAAAAAACCACATCTCCCTGATAATTTTGATCGCGTCCAGCTATGATATTCAGCAAAGTAGATTTACCAGAACCATTAAGTCCCAGAATTCCAATTTTAGCGCCATAAAAAAAACTGAGGTAAATATTCTTTAGAACCGGCGTATTTGCATTTTTAAAAGTTTTGGTAACTCCAGACATGGAGAAAATTACCTTATTATCGTCTGCCATATATTTTTAAAATTTAAATTTTTAAATCTATCTAAGAAGATGCAAATATCCTGAATTTTTCAGAGAAATCAATTGTCATAAACACTCAATAATCGTTCAATAATCAGCAATTGTCCCGTATGATAGGCTGTATGTTCCACAACAAGGATTATTTCTCTTAAAAGACTGTGTTCATTTGAGTTTTGCACCGGTTTATTTAGATCGTTATTACTATCAAGAATGTATTCTTTAAACAACCTTCTATCTTCAAAATACTCGGCTTTTAAGTCTTCCCAATCCTCTTCATTAGCAGGTGCCGGTCGTCCCGGCCAGTAATCATCCGGCCAGTTTCGAGTATTATAATCACCGGAAATGCTATATTCAAGAATATCTTTTTGAGCAAAAGCAATATGAAAGAAGATCTCGTAAAATGAATATGGCAAACCGGACGGCCTTACTCCAATTTTTTCGAAAGGAATTCCATCTAAAAAACTATCTATAGAAGCATATGCAAGTCCTCCCTCAAGATGTTTTACCAATTGATTTCGCTGTGTTACATCTACATTCATAGTCTTAATTTTAAACCCGGCCCTTTAGAGCATTAAAAACCCAGGATATAAAGAAAAATCCTATTCCAGTTACAGAAAAACCAATTGCATAATCCCTATATTTTAAAACCCCTAAAAGTACAAGAGCCGTTCCCACAAGAAACATTAAAAAAGAGGCCCATCCAAAAATAGTATTTTTATTCATTGCCATCAATCCGGTTTTATTACAAATATCGGCTAATTTTTAATGATTGTTTTAAACCATAGAATTCAAGTGATTTTGTATTTTAGCAAAAAGTCATTTCTGAATAAAAATTCACAATATTTCTTCAGAAATTAGATTAATTTCGAATTAATCTTAGCGAAATAGTCGAATTCTTGTAAATAGTTCAAAATAATGGATATCAATTTCAATAAAAATGAAGATTACAACAAGCTTTTAGTTTCTTCTTTGAGACAGAGGCTTGCCAAAGTAAAACTTGGTGGTGGTGAAAAAAAAATAGAAAAACATCATTCCAAAGGAAAAATGACCGCCAGGGAGCGAATCGATTTTCTTTTAGATGATAAATCGAACTCCATCGAAATTGGTGCGTTTGCAGGAGAAGGAATGTACAAAGAGCATGGCGGATGCCCCAGCGGAGGTGTTGTAGTTAAAATGGGATATGTATCTGGCAAGCAATGTATCGTGGTTGCCAATGACGCAACTGTGAAAGCGGGAGCCTGGTTTCCAATAACCGGGAAAAAGAATCTTCGTGCTCAGGAAATTGCTATAGAAAACAGGTTACCTATTATTTATCTGGTAGACAGTGCAGGTGTTTATTTACCTATGCAGGATGAAATATTTCCTGATAAAGAACATTTTGGAAGAATATTTCGCAACAATGCAGTAATGAGCAGTATGGGAATCACTCAAATCGCAGCAGTAATGGGAAGCTGTGTAGCCGGAGGAGCCTATTTACCTATTATGAGTGATGAAGCCATTATTGTTGAAAAGACCGGAAGTATATTTTTAGCAGGTAGCTACCTTGTAAAAGCTGCCATTGGTGAGTCTATAGATAATGAAACGCTTGGAGGAGCTACTACGCATTCTGAGATAAGCGGAGTAACAGATTATAAAGCAAAAGATGATAAAGATGCGCTAACCCGTATTCAAAACATCATGGATAAAATTGGCGATTATGACAAAGCGGGATATAGTCATAAGAAGTCCGTTAAACCAAAGGAAAACCCGGAAGATATCTACGGAATTCTACCTAAGAAAAGAAGTGACCAGTATGATATGCACAAGATTATTGAAAGACTTGTGGATGGTTCAGAATTTGAAGAATATAAAGAAGGATATGGGCAAACAATTATCACTGGTTATGCCCGTATAGACGGTTGGGCAGTTGGAATTGTTGCCAATCAGCGAAAGATTGTAAAAACCAAGAAAGGTGAAATGCAGTTTGGGGGAGTGATCTATTCAGATTCTGCCGATAAGGCTACTCGTTTCATTGCAAACTGCAATCAGAAGAAAATTCCATTGGTTTTTCTTCAGGATGTCACCGGATTTATGGTGGGAAGTAAAAGCGAACATGGCGGAATCATTAAAGATGGTGCCAAAATGGTAAATGCCGTAAGTAATTCTGTAGTTCCGAAATTTACCATAATTATAGGAAATTCTTATGGTGCAGGAAATTACGCTATGTGCGGAAAGGCTTATGATCCAAGACTAATCGCTGCCTGGCCAAGTGCTGAACTTGCCGTAATGGGAGGAACTCAGGCTGCTAAAGTACTCGCTCAAATCGAAACGGCCTCAATGGCCAAAAAAGGTGAAAAAGTAGATGAGGAAAAAGAGAAAGAAGTATTTGAAAAACTGAAAGCTAAATACGATGAGCAGACTTCTGCTTATTATGCCGCAGCCAGAATCTGGACAGATGCTATCATAGATCCTTTAGATACCAGAAAGTGGATCTCCATGGGGATAGAAGCTGCCAATCATGCTCCTATCGAGAAAGATTTTAATATGGGGGTAATTCAAACCTGATTTATGAAACACACATTTTTTCTATTTATCACCGTATTTATAAGTCTACAAGCATTTTCTCAGGATACAATTAAAAGACAGGCTGCAAGGAAGTTTATTTCCCTGAAATTTTACGAAGAAACATTTGGGAAACCTGTAGACACCACGGAATTTAGTTATAGAGATAATGATACCCTGGTAAGAGTACCACTTGATTTCGATCCCTATGCCGGAAAAGACTACGTGAGAGTGGAATATGTTCCAAAAGATTCAACATTTCTGGATATCTATAAGGATGTTGTGTACAATACCGATGTGAAGATAGATTCAACCGAAAGGATGAAATACTGGAAAGAAGAAATCAGGATATTTTTTGATGAAAGCGTACCTGTATCGCATACCAAAGATCTCATGCAATTTGCGAAAACGATCTCCAGGGATATAGACTCACTAAAGATTACTCGAAATTTTGATAGAGAGAAATCAAATTATCTGGTGTATTATCTAAACAGAGAAAACATCAGTGATTATGAACCCAGAATAACCAATAATACTGGTGGTTATTATGTTAGCTGGAACGGACGGCAACAGATTTATGACGGAAAACTGAAGATTAATACAGAAAAAGCAAAGTCGGAAGAACTTCAGCTAAATCTATTAAAATTTCACTTTTTTAAATCTTTAGGATATTTCAGATCATCAAAAGATTTGGTTTGCAAAAGTATTTTATCGGCCTGTAGAACCTTAAGAGAGCTCACAGAAAGAGATTTGGAAATCTTAAATTATCATTACTCTTACGGTGTTTGTAAAGGGGAAACATTGAAAAATTTCTCAGAACAAACTCAGAGAATGCAAGAAGTCTTAGATAAAGATCCAAACGCCAAATTATATATAATGCATCATGAATAGATTATTCACCATACTTTTCCTTTTTACGTGGGCGCTCTCCGGAGCCCAGGTTGTTGGAGAAAATCACACCGATTACACACAAGCTGACAGCCTTAGGGGATCTTTAAGACCTGAAAGAACAGGTTTTGATGTTCAGAAATATCATCTAAAGCTAAAAATAGAGCCTGAAAAGAAATTTATTTCAGGATCCAACACCATAAGTTTTCAGGTAATGAACAGCTTACCAAGCATGCAGTTAGACCTCTTTGAGAATATGAAAATTGACTCTATCATGCATGGAAATAAAAGTCTGGATTACCAACGAAAGTTCAATGCTGTATTTATCAATTTTGAGAAACCTTTAAAGCAGGGAACGCTTGATTCTATTCAATTTTACTATCATGGAAACCCTATTGTGGCAGAAAATGCTCCCTGGGATGGCGGATTCGTTTGGTCTGAAGATAAGAATGGAAATCCGTGGATAGGTGTTGCCGCTCAAGGAACAGGTGCTAGTTTGTGGTATCCAAATAAAGATCATCAAAGCGATGAACCTGAAGAAGCCAGAATGGATATTAGCGTACCCACCGGACTTACTAATGTTTCTAACGGTAGATTTATTAAGAAAACGGATCTTGAAAATGGATTTACTGAATGGAGCTGGAAAGTAGTCAACCCAATCAATAACTACAATATCATGATCAATATCGGGAAGTATGCTCACTTTTCAGATAAATACAAAGACCTTGATCTTGATTATTATGTTTTAGAATACAATCTTGATAAAGCGAAGAAACAGTTCGAGGAAGTAAAAGACATGATGGAATGTTTCTATGAAAAAATGGGACCTTATCCTTTTGAAAAAGATGGTTTTAAACTCGTGGAAACTCCCTATCTCGGGATGGAGCATCAAAGTGCCGTAGCCTATGGTAATAACTATAAAAATGGTTATCTGGGAAGAGATCTTTCTGGTACCGGAATTGGACTAAAATGGGATTATATCATCATCCATGAATCTGGACATGAGTGGTATGGAAATAGTATTACTGCCAAGGATATTGCAGATATGTGGATCCAGGAAGGTTTTACCAGTTATACAGAAAGTATTTATGTAGAATGCCGTTGGGGAAAACAGGAAGCCCTGGAATATCTTAAAGGAACGAGACGAGGTGTGGGCAATAAGCAAAAAATTATAGGTGATTATGGTGTAAATGCTGAAGGTTCTGGCGATATGTACTTTAAAGGAGCGAACCTTTTAAATACCATTAGAAGTATTTACGATAATGATGAATTATGGTGGGATACTTTCAGGAATTATACTAAAACATTTAAGCATCAAACGATCACTACCAATGATACGGAAGCATTCTTTAATGAGGCTATCAATATAGATCTAAAACCTGTATTTAATCAATATCTGAGACAGGCTGCTTTACCGGTTCTTCAACTTAAACAAGGAGATGACCAGATACTATACCGCTGGAAAGCCGATGTGATAAATTTTAAAATGCCCGTAGATGTAATTATTGATGAAGAAGAAATAAGATTAATGGGAACCTCTGAATGGCAATCTTATGAAACCGGGGAAGGATTAGATGAGTTGAAGGTCAATGAATTAGAATTCTACATTACCACAAAAATAGTGGAGTAATAAAAATAACGATTAGAAACTATATTTTCAGACTTAATACAGGCGTATTACATTGATTTTTAGTAATTTAATGTAAATTTTCCATTATGTTAAGTATCAAATCACTTAATAAATGGGCCAATGCACATACTTACTACTGGTTGGATGTATTGAGAGTAGCTCTGGGTGTTCTCTTTTTTATTAAAGGAGTCAATTTTATTTCTCAGACTGAAACCCTGGTAACCTTGATTGAACCTCTTAGAGGTTTTGGAGGGACTATGTTAGTTGTTCACTATGTAGCTTCGGCACATCTCGTAGGCGGAATCCTAATTGCTTTTGGACTGCTTACCAGATGGGCATTAATCGCGCAATTACCAATTTTGTTTGGAGCGATCCTTATTAATTTCGTAGGCGTAATGAGCGCTTCCAACTTAATCCTGGCACTCGTAGTATTTGTATTTACCGCTTTCTTTATCTTTTATGGCTCCGGAAAACATTCCGCAGATTATTTGATGAAGATGGGTTATTAGGCCTAAATCATTCAGTTTTCAGCTTCTTCCGAAGGAATTAGCATAAGATTTCTTTGTCTTTTATTTACGTATCTAAATCCGTCTTCTCCCCAGAATCCTGCCTCTTCCAGCATAATTCTGATACTTTTATTCCATTCTGGAACTTCAACTTCGGTATTCAGTTCAATTGCGTAGACAGTATTCTCGTATAATTTGTAATCTCCAGTTCCGGGCACCCCACCCTGTTGATCCCACATTCCGATCGTTGGTCCCGCAGAATGTCCATACAGACCTAGTGGATGCGTATAGATGGAAGCTTTTAAGTCTCTTTCTTTCGCCTCTTCAAGACTTTGTCTTAATATTTCATTTCCGCTAAGTCCTGTCTCAAAATTTGAGATTAGAATATCCTGAAGCTCGTTTCCTTTATTAAAAGCCTGCTGAAGAAAATCAGGGGCTGCTGTCTCACCATCCTTAAGCACGTATGCCATTTGCTGGCAATCTGTATTCAAGCGCAGGTAAGTAATTCCGAAATCGCAATGTAACAGATCGCCGGGAAGTATAACACTGCTCCCATTTTTATCTGAAAAAGCGGTGACTTGATCTACCAGCTTTTCTTTATTTCTTTGGATGTCCACAGTTGGGTGAAACCAGGTCTCCATTCCCATATCGGTAACTTTTTGGCGCATCCACCAAACAACATCCTCTGTAGTGGTAACTCCGGGTTCAATTAGTTTTGAACTAAAGGCCTCCGCTATTATATCGTGAGTTATTTCCACCAAAGAACTGTAAACTATCATCTCCCTAATTGTTCTTGTCTCGATCCAGCCTACTGCAAGATCTTCTGCAGAAACTATTCTCTTCACATATTCCTCAGGTAAAGCTTCCTTAAATTCATCAAAATCGGTTTTTACCAATCCATCTGCAATTCCAAAGTTTTCAGAAAAATTTAGCCCAATTTTTTCCGGATTACGATCTTTTATAATATCAATTAAAGCTTTCCACTGGTCAGGTTGTTTTTCCTTATCCCAGGCTGAATCTATATTCTCCCCGATATTATATCTGGCAATTGCAAGTTTTTCAATCGTATCCTGATATTTTTTCCTATTAAACACCAGAACTGTTCTTCTCCTGGCATTTAACCAGGTACTGGGAAGCATCGTTCTTAAAACAGGATCTTCATTATATTCACGCGAAATCAATATCCACATATCTATACCGGTCCTGTCCATGAGCATGGGTAAAACTTCATTAAATCTTTCTGCAAGAATCTGATCTATAATTTCAGATCTTTCACGTTCAGCAAGAATCTGACTTTGGGATACTGTAGTGAATAGCAATAAGCCTAAAAGAAATATTTTTTTCATGAATTGGTTTTGATTAAATAAGCTATCTAAAGAAATTCCGAATTATTCTAATTCAATTTTATCTATCAAAAGCTGAAATTTTTCATTCTTTTTGTTTCCTATCAAAATACCAATCTCATCTATATGCTGATGCGCAAAATTGGCTAGATTCAACTTCCGACCTCTAAAATAAGGATACATTTCTTTTAAAGGAATTTTTATATTCTGCCATTCTCCATTGGTAGAAAATTCAGTGATATATGAATAATAATTTTGGTCTCTATTCTTTATTCTGAATTGATATTTTTTTCCATGTCCTTTAAGTTTGATTGAAATCATTTGATGATTTTCAAGATCAATTTTTTGCATATCATATCTTACAGACACAAATCCGTCATTGTTCTCCAAGGAAACATTTCCTTCAAACTGCGCATGGCCGTCTGCATTCAAGAAAAATGTTCCGTTCGAGTTTCCTCCCATCACCCGGTCTTCTACGATATTCCAGTTTGAAATATCGCTATTCTTCTGAAAATCAAAAATTGTATTCAAATTAAAAATAATTAGTCCCAGAATAGAAAGTGAGAGATTTTTCATAAAACTATGACACTTTACTTTTTAAAGTATTCTCACGATGGATCTTACCGTTAGGGGTTTCTTCAAATTTCTCTATAAGATAGATCTTCTTTGGCTTTTCATATTTATCTAAAGATTTGATATTATCGATCTGCTCTTTAAGCTGATCGATGGTTTCTTCTGAAAAGTCATCTTCTACAAAAAGAATTAATTTCTCTCCCAGAGAATCATCAGGCATTGAAGTAACAAAAAATCTACGATCAAGCACTTTGTTTAATTTTTGCTCTATCTGTTCTGGAAATAACTTGATACCTCCAGAATTTATAATATTATCATACCTGCCTTTCCAAAGAAATCGCTTGTAAGTGATAATTTCTACTACATCATTTGTCACAATCTCCTCATCCAGAATATTTGGCGCTTTAATTATTAAGCATCCTCGCTCATCCTGAGTGATACCAACGTTCGGCATTAATTTGAAGGGACGCTCACCCTTTTTCTTTTTTCTTGGATTAAGCCTTTTTGCTGCGATGTGACTGCAAGTCTCGGTCATCCCATAAGTTTCAAACAGAATTGAATCTACCTCCTTAAGCATATTTCTTAAACGTGGAGAAACAGCGCCCCCACCAATAATCATCTTCTTAACCAAATGTAAACGTGCTATGGAATTATCTAATTGGAAAGGAGTCATTGCCGAAAAATCATAGACTTTAAAAACCTGGTCCAGTGGATTTGATGAAGGTGGTACAGTATCTATATTCCAGCCAAGAAACATCGCCCTAACCAGCATCATTTTACCTGCAATATATTCAGCAGGAAGACACATTAAAGCTTTAGTATGCGCCGGCAATTTAAAAAATTTTGAAGTCGCTAAAGCCGAATTTACCATGTGTTGCTTTTGCAGACGTATCTTCTTAGGTTCCCCCGTAGATCCAGAAGTTTTCACTTCTATATACGACGTTGGCTTTAACCAGTCTAATAGAAAGCTCCCTATTTGTTGTTCAAAAGGTTCTCCCTCCTTAATATAACTATAGGCGACTTGTTTAAGGTCGGCATTTGTAAAATGCAGTTTATTCAGTTTAAAATCAGGATGAGTTTCTGGTATTTTGTACTTATTTGTCATGTTCCAAACTAAGTTGCTAAATAACTTATTATTGAAAGTTAACAAATTGCAATGAAATTCTTAAATATCTTCTGAAACATTTAGGATATAGGCACTCCGAAAGCTTTCGATTATGTTGACAACTTAAAAAATGAATGTGCTAAGATTTTCATATTCTGCAGCATTATCGGCGTTTAGGGTGTATTGATAAAGCGCTTCTGAACCTATTACATACAAATGGTCCTGTTTAATAATCACATCAAAACCATCTACCGGAATTCCTCCAATTAAATCAGGCATGGCAGGATCGGTGACATCAAAAACTCTAACCACTCCTTGATCTGTCACCAATAAATTATCACCATATAATCCCAATCCAATTGGCCTATCCATATTAATAATGTTCAGCAATTGTGGTGCCATGGGATTTGCTACATTGTAGATTTCCAGCTGGTTTACATTACCTTCACATGAAACATTGGTATGTAATGTCACATAAGCAAAAGAACCATCAGAAACCACCGGATCGCAACTTCTCACATGCTCTACTTTAGATAATTGCAATGGAAATCTAGGATCTGATATATCATAAATATACATTCCCAACCTACTACCTACAAATAGATTTTCTCCCAGGCTGTAAAGCGTTTCAATGTCAAAACCAATATGTTTTTCATTGACAAATTCCGGTTTATCCCGATTGCTGATATCGAAAATTCTCAAAGATTGCTCATCCACAGTATATAAATAATCTCCGGCCAGCGTAAATCTTGCCAGGGAGCCTCCAACTCCATCTCCTTTTGCATTGCCATTAGGTAAAGTTGAATTGTCTGTACTACAAGCCATCAAAAGTACGTACGGAATAAGTAGAAGTAATTTTTTCATATCGTTCTAGTTTAAGGATTGATAGCCTATTATTATCTGATTCTCGCCCAGGTCAAAATCTTCCGCCAGAAAACCATCCGGAGAATTAAGCCTTGGGAAAACGTTTCTAACCCTATGTAAAATCTCTATAGAATTGGCATCAAGTCGCATTGCAACGAGGTCTACGGCATGATGAACATAAATGGTGTTATTTCTAATGGCAAGGTCCGTAGCCAGCGGAATCTCTATAAATAAAATGTTAGCGGGATTTTTTGGGTCGTGATTATCCAGCACATGGAAACCTTTATTGAGTTCATTAATAAAGACAATGTCTCCATTAACATAGATTTTTCCTGCTTCCTCAATCTCCCTCGGGGCACCTATGGCTATAGTACTTTCAAAAATTTCACGATCTATTGTAAGTGGCTCGAAAGAACTTGTAACAGGATTTATATCCCCCCGCTCATCATTGCGATGAAGCCAGCACGACTGTAAAAAAAGACAGGCAATGATTATAAGAAGTGGTTTTTTCATGTTGGTTAGTTTCTAAATAGATACAAATATCTACAAATGGTTGCGTGCCAGGCATTACCATTCTTCACTTCCAACTGAACAATTAGAGCTCTTATTGCTGATTTTCAATAACAACAGGTTTCTCTACACTCCCAAATAATTTTTCTTTCCAATTAGTCCATTTGTACTTCCGGGCCATAATAAAAAGAAATAAAGGATAAATTAATAATACCGGAATTAACACATCCCACCCGGCAGAAGGTTCAGAAATATCTTTAAATATAGAATTTGTTTGAAATGCAGTCCAATCGGCAGTAACCAAAAGAGCGGTCAGGAGATTATTAGCGGCATGAAAGCCTAAAGAAAGCTCAATTCCTTCATCCATCAAAGCCATAATACCTAACATAAAACCAGTTCCTATATAATAGATCATGATAATATTGCCCAATTTAGTGACCTCGGGATTAAAAAAATGGAGTCCTCCAAATATCACAGAGGTAATAATCAGGGGTAACCAACGATTACGGCTTAGTACACCAATTCCCTGCATTAAATATGCTCTGAAAAAATATTCTTCAAAACTGGTTTGAAGCGGGACAAAGATCACCGCTATAACCAACAAAATAAGAAAAGGGATCAACTCAAAATTCCACTGATAGTCTTGCGGATTGCTATAATAATCTCCTATTGTAGTAATTAAAATGAAAACACCAACAAGTCCAAATGCAAACCAAAACCGGCTCCAGTCAATTTTATTCCTGGATGTGGTAAGAGAACGTAAAGTTTGACCATGAATTTTCTTTACTGCGATAAAAAGAAAAACCAGCCCTATGGCAAATGAAAGTAACATGAGAAACAGGAAGTAATTAGAATCTAGAGCCGTCATCATCTCGCTCTCGGTAAGCGTTGCAGTCTCTGCCACTCCAAGCTCCAAAAGAAGCGCTGCCATCAAAGGAATTTGCCCTATAAAAATACCAGCAACCACCATCAATACACCAATAATATACCTCCAAAAATCGTATTTGTACTTAAAGGCCTGTGCTATAAACATATTTCTTTTTATAAATTAAACTCCCAATTTTTAGAAGGATTGTATTTAATATTCCCATTTTCAACCTTTAGCGGACTCTCAAAATTATTGGTATATAACCCGCCCGTCCCAAGGCCTTGTGGCAGCTTTGAATCTAAAGTGAACGTATATTGAGAAATTGCATTCAATCCAATATTACTTTCTAAAGCGCTGGTGATCCACCATTTTATTTCATTTGTTTCACAAACTTTTTTCCACTCCTCGGTTCCCCGAATCCCCCCGATTAAGCTGGGTTTAAAAATAGCATACTGTGGTTTTAATGTTTGTATAAGATTTTCTTTTTCCGTTACATCTGTAATGCCAATGAGTTCTTCATCTAAAGCAATTGGAATTGGGGTATTTCTGCAGAGCGCTGCCATTTCATCAATTTGCCCCTGCTTTATAGGCTGTTCAATACTATGCAATTGATAATTAGATAATAATTCTAATTTTCTTAATGCCTTCTTTGGATCAAACGCTCCATTTGCGTCTACTCTTAATTCAATATCCTTTTCAGAAAAATTACTTCTAATAGATTTTAACAGATCAAGCTCCGTTTCAAAATCTATTGCTCCAATCTTCAGTTTAATGCAACTAAAACCGGCTTTAATCTTTTCTGAAATCTGCTCTTTCATATATTGCTTATCGCCCATCCAGATAAGTCCGTTTATGGGAATCGCTTTTTTTCCGGAAGTAAATTCTGAAGGAAACAATACAAAGGGATCTTCTGCTTTTAAACTTTTGAAAGCCATCTCCACACCAAACTGAATGCTTGGAAATTCCCGAAGTTCTTCCCATAGCATTTTTTCACCAAGATTGATATTATTACAAGCCCATTTTAATTTGTCTTCATAATCTGGGCGATCATCATAACTAAGGCTTCTTAAAATCCCGCATTCTCCAATTCCGAAACTATTCCCGTCAGAAATTTTCAAAAACCAGGTTTCTTTTTCAGTAAGAACGCCCCGCGATGTTCCGCTAGGGCGTTTAAATTTGAGTGTGTACTTTTTGTAATCTGCCGTCATATTAGACCATTAGATTTCTTGAAATTTGGATTATTAGATTTTCTTTAATTTTTAATTCTTGCATTGATTGTTGATCTAAACTTCGATATCATTTTTATAATTGAAGTCAATTTTTCTTGCAGAGCTATCAACTCAGTATCTTTTAAAAAACCCAAATCATTCGAAAGTAAAATCTGAGTTTCTACCTCATAACAAGAACCCATTGCCATTTCTAAATATCTACTAAAGTCTTTTGAAGAAATTCTCGATGTCCCTTCAGAAATATTGGAAGGTATAGAGACACTTGCCCTTCTTAGTTGACTAATCAAACCAAACTTTTCAGATTTAGGAAAATTGGCAATTACTATATAAATATCCTTGCAAAAGACCCTGCTTTGTTTCCATATTTCCAATTCTTTGAATCTGTGCATTGCTAACTATCCAATATTCTAACTAATCTAAAAATCCTCTTTACAATTCTATTGATTCTCCAATATCCAATAACATCAGGTCTTTTCCTTTTTCATAGAATTTCTTTTTAGCCTCTTCATGATCAATCTCGATATAACCGAAAGTGTCATAATGGCAACCAATAATCTTATCACATTCAATAAAATCGCTTGCTATAATAGCATCATTAATCCCCATCGTGAAATTATCTCCAATTGGCAGCACCGCAATATCAAGTTTTGTGTGCATAGGGATTAATTTCATATCCATAGTTAAGGCCGTATCTCCGGCAATATAGATATTCTTGTGTTCCCCTTCAATCACAAAACCGCCGGGTTGACCACCGTAACTTCCGTCAGGAAATGAACTTGTGTGAATTGCATTTACATATTTCACTTTTCCGAATTCAAAATCCCAGCTGCCACCATGATTCATGGGGTGTACTTCAAAACCTTTTTCTTCATAATGATTCGCAATTTCGAAATTACTTACAATTACGGCACCGGTATTTTTAGCGATGGCTTCAGCATCTAAAATATGATCCTGATGCGCATGAGTGAGCAAAATATAATCGGCCTTTAGATCATTGATATCCACTTTATCTTTAGAAAGATCATTTCCGGTAATAAAGGGATCAACAAGTACATGTATATCTCCAATTTTCAGTGCCAGGGTATTCTGACCGTAAAATGTAATTTTCATAATCTTATATTTCGGTTCTCAATAAAAATAGGGATTCAGTCAAAGATCCCAGAAGTCTACACTATATAATTTTGTTAAACTTAGCCTGAAATTTACCAAATCAATCCAAGTGCAAAAAGAAGTGCTATACCAAATGTGGAAAGGGCTACAATTTTAAGTTCTGGATCCAGCGCTTTAGGATCGTTATTCAGAACCACTCTCTTTAAATGAAAAATAAGCGGGATAAAAGCTAGTAGATAAATAAAATCATTTAGTTCTGACGCATTGATCGCAGAATAAATAAGGAGACAGAATAATGCACCTAAAATAATCGCATAGTGATAATCCTTCCCTTTTTTTTCTCCCATTTTCACCACCAGGGTGATCTTACCTGCCTTCTCATCAGAGATTCGATCCCTTAAATTATTGAGATTGAGCACTGCCACACTTAAAAGCCCCATAGAAATAGCCGGAAAAACACTTACCACTTCATGATCATGACTATATAAATAGTAAGAACCGTAAACAGCTACCAAACCAAAGAATATAAAAACGAAAATATCTCCCATCCCCTTATAGCCGTAAGCTGTATTTCCTACCGTGTATTTAATTGCTGCAATTATTGCAGCGATACCTAGAAGAAAAAATATTAATGCTGAAAAAAGCTTATCCACTCCGAATGAAGCATATATTAAAAGTACTGCCAGAAGTAATGTGGCAGCAGCGGTAATCACTATTGCCCGAAGCATATCTTTTTGGGTAATTAGCCCGCTCTGGATAGCACGGATAGGGCCTATTCTATCATCATTATCTGTTCCCTTAACGCCATCACCATAATCGTTAGCAAAATTAGAAAGAATCTGTAATCCTAATGTGGTTCCTAATGCAAGACTAAAAATTGCCACGTCAAAATACCCATCGTAGGCAGCGATACTACTTCCCACAAGTATTCCGGAAATAGAAAGAGGTAGCGTTCTAAGCCTTGCTGCATTGATCCAGGGTGAAATTCTGCTCATTCTTAATTCATAATTTTTACAATAAGCTCTTTTAAAAGATCTCCCTGTGCAATATTAGTTGCACCTACACCCTTGCTTTTCACGTCTGTCTCCTGGAGCAAACTAATAGCATGGCTTACTTTTTTCATGGGGTAGTTTCTAGCTGCAGAAACATAATCACTAACAAAATAAGGGCTTACCTTTAACTGCTTGGCCACAACGCCCTTAGATTTATCATTTAAACCGTGATATTGAAGAATTTGTGAAAAGTATGAAAACAGTAGAGAAATAGTGACTACCATAGGATTGTCCTTGGGATTCTGAGAAAAATAATTCACAATTCTATGAGCCTTTAAAGAATCTTTTTCCCCTATTGCCTTTCTAAGTTCAAAATTATTGAAATCTTTGCTTATACCTATATTTTCTTCAATGATCTCTGGAGTTATCGTAGTTCCAGGCTTGCAAATTAGCTGTAGTTTCTCGAGTTCATTATCAATCTTACCCAAATCTGTCCCTAAAAATTCTACCAGCATTTGAGAAGCTTTTGGTGAAATTGAATACCCCCTACTTTTTAAATTTCTGGTGATCCAGTCGCCTACCTGATTTTCATACAGCCGTTTTCCTTCAAAAATTACTCCCGATTTATCAATGGACTTATATAGCTTTTTACGCTTGTCTATTTTTTTATACTTATAGCAAATTACAAGAACAGTGGTTGGCTGAGGATTTTCAGCATAATCAACAAGCTTTTCAATGCTTCTGGAAAGATCCTGGGCTTCCTTCAGGATCACAACCTGTCGCTCGGCCATCATCGGATACCGCTTGGCATTGCTCACTACCTCATCGATACTGGTATCCCTTCCGTAGATCAACATCTGGTTAAAACCCCGCTCTTCTTCAGACAGAATATTTTCTTCAATAAAGTCTGAAATCTTATCGATGTAATAAGCTTCTTCACCCATCAGGAAATAAATAGGCTTTATATTTCCTTTTTGAATATCATTTACAATCTGTCTGGCTTCGTCCATACGGAATTATGCGGAGGTTTACATTGAAAGAAATCTAAAAAAGTAACTTGCGAGCCTGTAATATTGTTTATTACTTTTGGAACATGCAAAAATTGAATTTCCCTCAATATTCATTTCGGTTCAAAAATAATCAAAATAAAGTAGCTGTTTTTGATGATTTAAGGAAAAAATTTGTGATCCTTACACCGGAAGAATGGGTGCGGCAACATTGCGTCAAATTTTTGCAAACCGAAAAGAACTACCCGTTAAGCCTTATCAATGTGGAGAAACAACTCAAAATTGCAGGACTTACAAAGCGATATGACATTGTTGTTTTCGAACCAGACGGAAATATTCAGATAATTGTGGAGTGCAAGGCGCCGAAGATTAAAATCACCCAGGAAACATTTGATCAAATCGCTCGATACAATTTAACCTTAAAAGCTAATTTTCTCATGGTCACGAATGGGAAAGACCATTATTTCTGTAAAATGGATTACGAAAATGAAAACTATATCTTCCTGAAAGATATCCCTGAATATTCCAGAGCATGAAAATAGCAGTAGTCATCTTAAATTGGAATGGAAAATATTTGTTGGAAGAATTTCTTCCATCGGTCATTTCACATTCTAAAGAAGCAACTATTTATGTTGCAGATAATGCATCAAGCGATGGTTCTATCGAATTTCTAAAGGCTCATTTTCCTGAAATTAATATTATTCAGAATAAAATTAATGCCGGCTATGCTGGAGGATATAACCTGGCATTAAAATCTGTGCCGGAAGAAATACACATTTTATTAAATAGTGACGTAGAGGTCACTGAAAATTGGTTGGGGCCAATACTTGAGGCTTTTGAAAATGAACCGGAAACTGTTGCTATTCAACCAAAAATTCTGGATTACAAGAAAAAAGACCATTTTGAATATGCCGGGGCGGCAGGAGGATATATAGATAAATTTGGATATCCGTTCTGCAGAGGTAGAATTTTCCAGGAATTAGAAGAAGATTACGGTCAATATAACGAAGACAAATATATATTCTGGGCAAGCGGTGCATGTCTGGCAATAAGAAAAAAAAGTTTTTATGAAATTGGAGGTCTGGATGAGGATTTTTTCGCTCATCAGGAGGAAATAGACCTTTGCTGGAGGCTTTTAAATAGTGGTTATAAAATTAAATATGTGAGTTCTTCCAGAGTTTACCATGTTGGCGGGGCAACTTTAGGCGATATAAATCCTAAAAAAACATTCTATAATTTTAGAAATAGTCTTTTTTTACTTTTAAAAAATGTTGAATCTTCCTGGCTTTTTTACGTCCTGTTTATAAGAATGCTGCTCGATGGGATCGCGGCTTTTAAGTTTATTTTCGAAGGAAAATTGAATCATTTTTTCGCAATTTTAAAAGCACATGCCAGCTTCTACAGGCATTACGGTAAAATCCGAAAAAAAAGACCAAAAGAATTCATTTTCAGGAAATACTATTTGATTTCTTCCGTTGTCTATTCACATTTTATACTGAAAAAAAATAAGTTCAATGAACTTTAAAAATAAATAAAAAAGGAAATGTTAAAATACCTTTCCAGCTTACTATTTTTTTGATATTTTTGGTTCATCTAACAATTTAAAATTTAAGAAACGAGTTATGAAAAAAATCATGCTTTTGTCGGCAACAGCTGCCATTTTGCTATCTTCATGTGTTTCACAGAAAAAATACAATGAACTGGAAACCAAGCAAAGAGAAACACAGGATCAATTAAATACCGCTACGGTTAAATTGAATTCCTGTCTCGACGAAAAAGAAAGTCTGAACGGTCAAATTAAAAACCTGAACAATACAAATGCGGCTCTTCTAAATAACGTAGGAGATTTAGCTACACTTTCTAAGAAAGAAGCTGAAAACATGGAACGTTCTTTAGAGAGTATTAAAGAAAAGGATCTGGCTATCCGTTCTATGCAGGATGCAATGAACAAGAAAGATTCTGTAACTCTTGCCCTTGTAACAAGTCTTAAAGGAGCTTTAGGAGATCTAAGCGATGAAGATATCGAGATCAACGTAGAAAAAGGTGTGGTTTATGTATCTATCTCAGATAAATTATTATTTGATAGCGGACGTTACAACATCAAACCTCGTGCGAAAGAAGTACTTGGTAAAGTAGCAACTGTTGTAAAAAACAAACCAAATATCGAATTTATGGTAGAGGGTCACACAGATGATCAGGCTATTAGTACTTCAATGTTTGAAGACAACTGGGATCTTAGTGTAAAACGTGCTACTTCTGTAGTAAGAGTTCTACAGGACGATTTTGGTATTGAACCGGCTCGTATGACTGCTGCAGGTAGAAGTTACTACATCCCTGTTGCTTCTAACGAAACTGCAGAAGGTCGTGCTAAGAACAGAAGAACAAGAATTGTTGTTCTTCCTAAGTTAGACCAATTCTACAGTATGATTGAAGAAGGAATGGAAAAAGCAAGTTCTGGAGAAGAGTAAGCTCTAAATTTCATACATATATAAAAAGCCCTGCAATTGCGGGGCTTTTTTATTTTTAACAGTTAAAATACTATAAAACAGTATTTTATAGTATTTTTAGACATACCAAACTCCTAAATTTTGAGATTATGAAAAGGAAAGATGTTTGCATCTTGGGTCTGGGTATTCTATTTTTTTCGATTACCGTTCTCTCCTGCTCCAGGGATCAATTAACCTATGAAAATAACCAGCCTGGTTTAAGTGATCCCAAAGTTCCATTACACAAGAAAAAAAACAATTCTTATGTAAATGAAGATATCACTTACTCCATTCTCAATGTGGTGAATGATGAACTATATATGGATGCCTCCTGCGAATCCACAGACTTCTCCCAGGTTCTATCAGGCTATTTGACCGAAATACTCAATGATCCTTTTTTTGACTTTAATCTATTAGACTACTATTTAGAACTAAACAGAAAGTATGTTACTTTCTACCGTGGAGACAACTATTACGGTGAGAATGGCGAATTTAATCATCTTGCCAAAAAAAGAATAAGAGAACTTACCAAATTCTGGAGCCTTGACCGTGAAATTTACCTAAACGGGCAGCATACTGCTTTTTTAGATGATCGGGAAATTCTTACAGATATGATAGAAAGTTTTGACCGCTCTGTTAGAAATAGAATGGAAGCTTACGAAAAGGCAGATTCATTATTAGCGATCAACGCACAATCTTCGGTCTTTCCAGAAAATCCCTATTTTGCCTTTGATGCATTCACCAAACCTAGTGGGCTTTTGGTAATTGGTGACGGAATACTCCAAAGTTTAACTGAAACTGGAATTGATGGAGACATTGCTTTTTCTACCATGCTTGCACATGAATGGTGGCACCAGGCTCAATTTGAATACGATGAGGAATGGGATTTTATAGATCAACTTGCCAATCCCTCAGAGAGAACAAGATTCTCAGAATTAGAAGCAGATTTTGCTGCTTCTTACTTTCTATCCCATAAAAGGGGTGCTACCTACAACTGGAAGAGAATTGAAGAGTATTTTTCATTATCATTCAATGTTGGAGATTGTTTCGTTCAGTCAAATGATCATCATGGCACTCCCAAACAGAGACTTGCTGCCGCCAAATTTGGATATAAACTGGCTGCTTCCGCACAGAAAAAAGGCTTTATCTTAAGCCCTACAGAAGTTCATGAAGCATTCTTAAAAGTATATGAACTATTGATCTTATAAAATGAAAAGGAAGCTGTCTTAAAAGTAGTAATAACCGTCATCCTGAATTTATTTCAGGATCTTAACAAATTGATAATCAATACTTTTCAGAAGCTAAATCAAGTTCAGCTTCTAGAAAAAGTCACTTTTAAGACAACTTCTTTTTTCTTATTTCTTCAAAGTTTTAAGACTTTAAAAAGTCTGTAAATATTTTATTAAATTCTGCGGTGTGAGTAAGAACCAGCCCGTGAGGAGCTTCTTCGATTACATGGTATTCACTTTTAGAGATCATCTCTGCGCTTTTCTTTCCAGAAATTTTTATAGGCACAATTTGATCTGCATCTCCATGAACTACCAATGTTGGAACATCGAATTTTTCAAGATCCTTTCTAAAATCGGTTAAACCGAAGGAATCAATACATTCCAGAGTGGCGTTCGGTGAGCCCTTGCATGCAATAGACCAGTAATAGTCTGCCATTTCCTCACTGATTCTATCACCCACCTTCTCAAAATTTACAAACTGTTTCCCAAAACCTTTCAAAAATGCAGGTCGGTCTTTTTTGATTTCTTCCTTGAAACCTTCAAAAACATCTTTCTCCAGTCCGTCAGGGTTATCATCTGTTTTCAACATGAATGGGGGAACTGCAGAAATTAGTGCAGCTTTAGAAAGTTTCGAGGTTCCATAATTACCAATATACCTGGCGACTTCTCCTCCACCCATAGAGAATCCAACAATAGTAACTTCTGAAAGGCTTAGATTGGTGATAATATCATTAAGGTCTTTGGCCAGGCTATCATAATCATAATTGCTCCATGGTTTATCGCTTTCACCAAATCCTCTTCGATCATAGGCAATACATCTAAATCCTGCGTCTACAACCGCATTAACCTGGTATTCCCACATTCTATGACTTAAAGGCCACCCATGGATTAAAATAACAGGTTTTCCTTCCCCATAATCCTCATAAAACAAATTAATATTTTTGCCTTTTTCTTTACTTGTAGTTTCAATAAAACTCATAACAATTCAATTTTCAATTAAAATAGGAATGTTCCGTTCTATTAAAAAATGTAAAACATACTTTAGTATGTAATTAACTACAAATTCAAAAATTTTCAGAAGACTTTTACATTATATCAATGCGACCCTTTCCTTCCCGGATCACTTCAGGTTCGCCAGTAGTTAGGTCTATTACAGTTGAAGCAATATTATCTCCAAAGCCACCGTCAATAACAATATCTACCAGATGATCCCACTTTTCCTTGATAAGTTCGGGATCTGTACTGTATTCTAAAACCTCATCTTCGTCTCTAATAGAAGTAGAAACAATGGGATTCCCAAGACCATTTACGATAGCTCTACAAATATTATTATCAGGCACACGTATACCTACGGTTTTTTTCTTTTTGAAAACATTCGGCAGGCTATTCCCACCAGGAAGAATAAAGGTATAGGGTCCCGGAAGAGAACGTTTTAAGATTTTAAACGTAGAAGAATCAATCTGCTTCACATAGTCTGAGAGATTACTAAGGTCTTCGCAAACAAAGGAAAAGTTCGCTTTTTCAAGCTTCACATTTTTTATCTGGGCTATTTTTTCCAGGGCTGAAACATTGGTGATGTCGCATCCTAATCCATAAATAGTGTCGGTTGGGTAGATTATGAGGCCTCCTTTTCGCAAGGTCTCCACAACTTTATTAATATGTTTAGGAGCAGGATTTTCGTCATATATTCGAAGTAATTCAGCCATAATAATATTTTTTAGTCCTTTTAAAGTTACAGGTTTAATATAATTTTTTTGAATAGATACTCAGTCTAATTTTTCTACTTCACTTTCAAGCTTTAAAACCTTGCTTCCGTCTTCCTGTTCTATAAATAAAGCCTTATCTCCTTCTTCTCCATTACGGGTAATTTCACTTCCCTGAATTTTTTTAGTGATTTTTTTAGAATATGTTTCTATTACTTTTCCTTCTGCCGTTCCATTACCCCATTCCCATTTTACGTTGCTTCCTTCTCTTATCATTTTTTATTTTCAAGATAAAAAATATTCCGCTTTCTATTTTATACTTAGGTTACTTGAAGGCTTTTTTAAAGGAGTTTTAACATATATGGAAGTATAACTAATGTATATCCTTTTCTGTCTTATAGTAATTTCGTTTCCCCAGAATTTATTTCGTGGCCCCAGGTTACTGTAATAATTATCGGTGTTCTGCGATTCTGAAACAGGTTCAGAATGAACGCCCTTTATCAATTTAGGGTAATTTACAGGTATGCCATAAAACAATTAATTCGTTTTTTTCTGAATATATGGCAAAAAAAAGAGACCCGTAAGGTCTCTTAAAAACATTGTTTTTGTTTGGTTTTGAGATTATAATAAAGGTAGGGCTCTATTCCACTCTCTATGCGAATATATGTAAAAAATACATGTTTGCAAATAACTGACTATGAAAGTACTTTTAACTTGGCAAAACGTAACAATAATTTCTTAATACCCCCCTGATCAAACTCTATCTCTGCTTTTCTGTCCTGCCCTACTCCTTCTAATTTCATCACCGTTCCTCTTCCAAAGCGCATATGTTCCACTTCATTTCCTTCAGCAAGGTCTAATGTATTTCTAGCTTTTGAAGGTTCAGTGGCTGCTGGTTTTAATTTTCTCAGTTTCCGAAGTTGCTCTTCGGAAGGTTTATGTGCTGGTGGCGGAGTTCCACTTTTAGGTTTCGTTTGACGTAATTTGCTTTTATCTACCGCATCACCAAAAATATCGGTGTCTATCAGAGGTTTATATTTATAATCATCCTGCGGCACCATTAAGTCGAGATATTGATCGTCTATTTCTTCAATAAAACGGCTGGGTTCTGCATCCACAAGTTTTCCCCAGCGATACCTGGATAACGTATACGTTAAATAAGCCTGTTTCTCTGCCCTGGTTATAGCCACATAAAAAAGTCGTCGCTCCTCTTCCAGCTCACTTCGTGTATTCATACTCATCCCTGATGGAAAAAGGTCTTCCTCCATCCCTACAATATATACGTAAGGAAATTCCAGACCTTTAGCTAAGTGAATGGTCATCAAGGCTACTCTATCATCATCTCCGGTATCATTATCAAGATCTGTGGCTAGCGCAACATCTTCCAGAAATTCAGAAAGTGATCCGGTTGCATCTGCCAGTTCTTTCTGTCCCTCAACAAAATCCCGCATTCCGTTAAGTAACTCTTCAATATTTTCAATTCTGGCAATACCTTCCGGAGTACCATCTTTTTTAAGTTCCTGAACTAATCCTGTTTTTTTTGTGACAGTTTCGGCAATTTGAAAAGCATCGCTGGTTTCATTCATGATCGCAAAACTGCGTATCATATTTACGAAATTCACCAGTTTAGTTTGAGTTCCCCGATTAATTTTAAGTTCCAGCTTATCAATGTTCTTAATAACTTCAAACATGGATATCTTATGCTGATTGGCTGCAATTGCCAACCTATCCATTGTGGTTTGTCCGATTCCGCGGGAAGGATAATTTATGACTCTTTTTAGGGCTTCCTCGTCTTTTGGATTTAAGATCAACCGTAAATAGGCAAGCACATCTTTGATCTCTTTTCTTTGGTAAAAAGAAAGTCCGCCATAAATTCTATAAGGAATATCTTTTTTCCGAAGCGCATCTTCCATCGCCCTACTCTGGGCATTGGTTCTATAAAGAATCGCAAAATCACCATTATCCATCTGATTTTGCATTTTGTTCTCAAAAATAGAACTCGCTACATATCTTCCTTCTTCACCATCTGTAAGCAATCTATTTACAATGATCTTTGGACCATCTTCATTTGCCGTCCAAACTATTTTATCCAGTTTCGTCTGGTTCTTGTCAATAATGGAGTTCGCAGCCTCTACGATATTTTTAGAAGAACGATAATTCTGTTCCAGTCGGTACATCTGTACATTATCATAATCCTTCTGGAAATTCAGAATGTTATTAATATTCGCTCCGCGGAAAGCATAAATACTTTGCGCATCATCTCCAACCACGCATATATTCTGAAACTTATCTGAAAGTGCTCTTACAATTAAATACTGGGAATGATTGGTATCCTGATACTCATCCACCAGAATATATTTAAACCTGCTTTGATATTTATGCAGTACTTCCGGAAAACGATTTAAAAGTTCATTGGTTTTCAGAAGAAGATCATCAAAATCCATCGCTCCGGCTTTAAAACATCTATCTACATATGCTTTATAAATTTCTCCTAAACGTGGTTTTTTAGACATCGCATCGGCTTCCTGAAGTTCAGGATTCTGAAAATAGGCTTTTACGGTAATAAGACTGTTCTTATAAGAAGAGATGCGGTTATAAACCTGCTTATATTTATAAACATCCTTATCCAGCCTCATTTCTTTTATAATCGCCCTGATCACACTATGCGAATCCTGCGTATCATAAATGGTGAAATTTGAAGGATATCCCATCTTATCTGCTTCAAACCTTAAGATCTTGGCAAAAACCGAATGGAAAGTTCCCATCCATAAATTTTTAGCCTCACTACTCCCAACGATCTTGGAAATACGCTGCTTCATTTCCCGTGCTGCCTTATTGGTAAAGGTTAGCGAAAGGATATTGAAGGCATCTACCCCCTGATTCATTAGATAAGCGATTCTGTAAGTAAGCACCCTCGTTTTACCGGAACCTGCTCCGGCAATTACGATCATAGGGCCATCTTTTTGCAGCACCGGAGCCCTCTGTGCATCATTCAATTCAGCTAAATAAGCTTCCAAATTTTCTCCGTTTTTAAAAACTGAAAGGTAACTAAAATGCACAAAAAAGGAAACCAGACTGCAAGCGTTTTTTAAACAATTAAGTTTATTGGCGGGCGCAAAGGATTATAATTTAATATCTTTAAAATCCTAAATCTAAAGATTCTAAAAACATTCATGAAAAAAGCACTTTTTCTCCTTTTCATTTTATTCTCAACAACTTCGAATTCTCAGGAATTAGAACCCGGGAATGTGATTCCTCATTTTGGTAAAACTTTTAACGTTGAATCTCCAGAGTTTAAAACTGATACCACGTCGGTTTTAAAAGTGGTTTTTGATGTAGATAGAAATTTTAAAGCATCAGAACCGAATGCGCTTATTGAAACTGCTGCCAGGTTTCTAAATATGCATGAAAAAGCCGGCGTTGACCCTAAAAATATGAAAGTCGCTTTAGTGCTTCACGGCAAAGCTGTGCATGATGTTTTGAAAGATGAATTTTACGCAGAGATAAATCCCGAAATTTCACAAAATCCAAATCTTCCTCTAATAGAAGCTCTTACAAATAAAGGAGTACAAATTATTCTTTGCGGGCAAAGTGCTACCTACCATAAAGTTTCAAAAGAGAAGGCCAGCAAAAATGTAAAATTTGCATTATCGGCTATGACGGCATTGGTTCAATTACAAAATAATGCTTACCAACTTATTAAATTTTAAATTATGATTTTAAAAAAATACTTATTGATCTGTGGAATACTATTTACCTGTATTTCTCAAGCTCAGAAAAATATTCCTGCGGAAGCATTTAAGAATATTGAAGATAAAGTAATTGAATGGCGAAGAGATTTTCATGAGCATCCTGAACTTTCAAATAGAGAATTCAAGACTGCGGAAAAGATCGCAGCTCATTTAAATGCCCTGGGAATTGAAACCCAGACTGGAGTTGCAAAAACCGGAGTAGTAGGAATCTTAAAAGGTGATAATCCAGGAAAAACTCTGGCACTAAGAGCCGATATTGATGCTTTACCGGTAACTGAAAATAATGACCTCCCCTTCAAATCTAAAGTGAAAACAGAATTTCTGAATGCTAAAACCGGAGTGATGCATGCCTGTGGTCATGATACTCACACGGCAATTTTAATGGGTGTTGCAGAAATTCTTTCAGAAAATAAAGATAAGATCAATGGCACTGTGAAGTTTATTTTTCAACCTGCGGAAGAGGGACCACCACCGGGAGAAAAAGGTGGTGCTTCATTAATGATAGAGGAAGGTGTTCTTAAAAATCCGGATGTTGATGCCATATTTGGTTTGCATATAAATGCTGCCACTCCCGTAGGAACCATCAAATACAAACCGGAAGGGACTATGGCCGCCGTAGAAAGATTTGTGATCAATGTAAAAGGAATGCAAGCGCATGGTTCAGCTCCCTGGAGCGGTGTAGACCCAATTCTAATTTCAGCTAAAATCATCGACGGACTACAAACAATTATTAGCCGAAATGCGGAACTTACGGAGTCGGCTTCGGTAATCACCGTAGGAAAAATCACCAGCGGAGTTCGATTCAATATCATTCCTGAAACTGCTGAAATGATTGGAACGGTAAGAACATTAGATCCAAAAAACAAAGAATTAATTCTAAAGAGGATGCGGGAAATGGTTCCGGCAATCGCCGCTGCTTATGGTGGGGAAGCCACCATCGAAATTCAGAATAATACAGCGATAACTTATAACGATCCTGAATTGACTATTAAAATGCTTCCAACTTTAAAGAATGTGGCAGGGGCAGAGAATGTGAATCTCATGAAAGCGACAACCGGTGGAGAAGATTTCTCTTTTTTCCAGGAAGAAGTTCCCGGTTTCTATTTTTTCCTTGGAGGTATGCCTAAAAACGGAGAACCTACCAGGCACCATACTCCAGATTTCTTTATTGATGAAAGCGGATTATTACTGGGAGTACAAACAATGACACAACTTACCTTAGACTATTTAAGTAACGAGTAATGCAGGAATTTTTAAGTTTTATAGCTATCATTCCATGGTGGGGATGGCTTTTGATATTTCTAATTTTGGTGGGGATTTCAGATATCTTTCTGAATAAGAAACACACTATTATGCACAATTTTCCGGTGGTTGGGCATATGAGGTATTTTCTGGAAAGCATTGGTCCTGAATTAAGGCAATACATTGTGGCCAATAACAGGGAAGAGCTGCCTTTTAATCGTAGAGAACGTGGCTGGATCTACGCTTCTGCCAAAAATGAAAATAATTATGAGGGTTTTGGTACCGATCAGGATATATTTTCAACACATTATATCTTCATTAATAATGCGCTTTTACCTTACAAACTTCCGCAAGGCCATCCTAACATACAAAATTCAGGATTAATCCCCTGCGCTAAGGTTATGGGTGCCTGGAATAAACGAGAAAGGCCTTACCGCCCGGCATCCATTATTAATATTTCTGCGATGAGCTACGGTTCACTTTCAGCTAAAGCGATAGAATCGCTAAATGAAGGTTGCAAACTTGCCGGGGCTTTCCATAATACCGGCGAAGGCGGACTTTCTCCATATCACAAAAAAGGAGCCGATGTTGTCTTTCAGATAGGTACCGGCTACTTTGGGGTTCGGGATGAAAACGGCATTTTTTCTATGGAAAAACTGGTGCAACTTGTAAAAGACAATCCACAGGTTAGGGCTATTGAACTTAAGTTATCTCAAGGTGCCAAACCGGGTAAAGGGGGAGTTTTGCCAGCTGCAAAAATTTCAAAAGAAATTTCAGAAATTAGAGGGGTTCCTATGGGCAAAGATGTAATCTCTCCGGCATATCACCACACTTTTGATACCATTGAAGGAATGGTTGAATTTGTAGAAAAGATTGCAAAAGCAACAGGCTTGCCCACGGGAATCAAATCGGCTGTAGGGCAATTAAAAGACTGGGAAACACTTGCCAGGATCATGCAGGAAAAAGATCTTGGTCCCGATTTTATTTCTATAGATGGCGGAGAAGGTGGAACGGGCGCAGCGCCCCCTAGCTTTGCTGATCATGTTTCACTGCCCTGGATCTATGCATTTACAGATGTTTATAAGATTTTTCAGAAATATAAATTAACCAATCGCATCGTTTTTATAGCTTCCGGTAAACTTGGGTTTCCTGCAAAAGCGGCCATGGCATTTGCTCTTGGGGCAGATTGCATCAATGTAGCCCGCGAAGCGATGATGAGTGTTGGTTGTATTCAGGCACAAAGTTGCCATACCAATACCTGCCCAACCGGCGTTGCTACCCAAAATAAATGGTTACAATCCGGTATTAATGTAAAGGATAAGGCAATGCGTACAAATTTCTATTTTGTGAAATTTAGAAAAGAGCTTTTACAAATAAGTCATGCCTGTGGCTACGAGCACCCCTGCCAGTTTAATACCGATGATGTAGATATCAACCTCAGCGATAAGAATCTTGCAAAAACTCTGGCTACCACTTTTTCATACCATAAAGATGCAGTAAATTTCGGATCTGTTAAGGAGTTGGTGGAATGTGCTCATTTAGGCGGAAACCTTAATCTTGAGCATTTACAAAAAACAGAAAAAGCAATAGACTAAATTTTATTACCTAATGAACGAATCTGAAATTCTTGATCTTTTATTTGCCATTTTGCCGGCGATTATTGTTGGATTGGTTTCTTTTTATTTTTTTCATTCTTACTCAAAAAATGAGGAAAACAGAAGGAGATTTCTCCTGCTAAGAGAAAAACAGAAAACTGCTTTACCCATACGTTTGCAGGCCTATGAAAGGCTGGCTCTTTTTCTGGAAAGAATCTCACCAGGAAAAATTTTATTTAGGGTTCAGGCCACTTCAGAAGAAGCTGAAGCTTATGCAAACCTTCTTATTGCTAATATTGAACAGGAATTTGAGCATAATCTTGCGCAACAAATCTATGTAAGCAATGAATGCTGGGATTATATAAAGACCGCAAAAAATTCGATTATTACAAGTCTTAGAAAAGCAGCCGCAAAGGAAGATATTTCTACTGCTGATGAACTTCGTGAAATAGTTCTAAAAAGTCTAATGGATAAACAACCTCCTACAGATGCTGCTTTATCTTATATTAAGAAAGAAGTTAGAAGCCTAGCTTAAACCAGGAAGATTTAGCCGCAGCTTTTTTTTCCATTTCTTTCTTCTCTGCATATTCGTAGCCTTGTTGCCACCACTCGGTCATGGCTTTTTTATTAAATACCAGTGAATTTTCGGTAAGTTTTGTGGGTGTATAATAGATATTCAGCTTTACCTTTTTATTCATTGCGGCTAACTTACCCTCTACTATATCATGATACTCTACCTGGTCCAGCAAAAACCCAAAAAGGTTCACCATTAAGGAAAATGGATTTTTCCCTAAAACCTTATTATATTCCATATTCTCGGCTTCAAGAATAATCGCATCTACTTCTGTTGCTCCTCTCTTTATAGCTTCCCTAATAGGAACTACACAACCAAGTCCGCCATCAGCATACTCAAATCCATCTTTTTTTGCAAGGCTCATAAACGGGATATAGTTACAACTTATCCAGATCCATTCACAGAAATCATCATATTCAAAATCATGAATTGACTTATATTCCACTCTGTTTTTAGAAAGATTGGACACAGTTACCACAACATCTTTCACCTTACTTTTAAGTTGATTGAAATCCTGATGTGAAAAATTCTTCCGAATATTTCTCTTTAAAGCTTTACTCTCCCCAAATGTTCTTCGTTGCCTAACGAATTGCCAGAACATATTGAAATAATTAATAGTTACATACTGCCGACCATCCTTCTTTTTTACCACAAATGGGTTGATGCTAAAAATCTTTCGCTGATTAACGTTTGTATATATATCGTAAACCTTTTGAATATTCCCGGCTGCCAGATGAGGAATTAACAGGCTCCCGGTAGAAGTTCCTAGAAAAAGATCATAGTTGCGATTTTGTTCCTGAATAAGATACTGAGCAACGCCACCCGCAAAGGCTCCTTTGCTCCCACCTCCAGATATCACTAATGCACGCATTAAGGTTCGATTTGGTTTAACTCTTTATTTCTATGTTTTGCGAATTCATAACCGCTCTCCCACCAGATTTTCATTTTCTCTTCATCAAAAATAAGGGAATTGGTAGTCAAAACACTTGGAGTATAATAAAAATTAAGGATCGCATCTTTATTAGCTGCTGAAAATTTTCCAATCTTAATATTCTGCGATTCTATTCGGTCTAACATAAACGCAAACAAGTTCGTAATCAAGGAAAATACGTTTTTTGATGGCATTCTATTGAAGTAGGTTACCTCGGTTTGTAAGATAATCGCATCAATTTCAGTAGCTTCCCTTTTAATCGCTTCCTCTATGGGAACCATGGAACCCAGCCCACCATCTGCATATTCACATCCATTTTTTTTAACTAAACTCATGAAGGGGGTATAGTTACAGGAGATCCATATCCATTCAATAAAATCTTCATATTCGTAATCCCTGATAGATTTATACTCTACTTCATTCAGTGACAGGTTGGATACCGTCACAACAATTTCTTTGGGTCCGGCCTTTAATTCTTCAAATTCTTCTTTTGTAAAGGTTTTCTTAATCAGCTTCTTGAGATTGAGACTCTCTCCAAAGGTCTTTTTTCCTTTTAAAAAATTCAGCAGTACTTTAAAGTGATTGATAGTAATATTTTCATAACCGTGTTTCTTTTTTATCAAAAATGGACGGTTACTGAATATACTGGATTGGTTTACGGAAGTAAAAATTTTCTTCACTTTATCGGCTTTTCCCAAGGCCATATGAGCTATTAAAAGACTTCCGGTAGAAGTTCCAATAAAAAGGTCGTAATCCTTTTTAAGTTCCTCAGTTAGATATTGGGCCACACCTCCTGCAAATGCGCCCTTACTACCACCTCCTGAAATCACAAGTGCGCGCATATTATCCGTTAATTTTAGATCTTAAATAAGAAGTATCATTTTCAGCCATATTTTCTGATATTTCTACCAATTTAAGCCTGTATTCTTCATTTTTCAGAAGCTCATTTAGCAATTGCCTGCAATAATCCCTGAAACCGTAGGTATGATGCTTAGTTCCTTTAATCAGGCTTTCAAGGCTTGGAGTATTGAATGCTCCAATTTGATATAAATAACTGAAGGCATTTTCCCGTACCTGAAATGGCCGCCAGGTTGCCGTATAACCCGCTAACTCTTCATAATAATCTTCAGTAAGTTTCGGCTCAAACTCAGGAGTCACCAGGTTTAAAGTTAACCAAAGCATTCTGATATTCTTATTATAAAAGCCATCCAAATTTCGGGTTTGTTCCAGATATTTTGCTCTATCTTCCGGAAACTGTTCCCATAATTTAAACAAAGCTGCTTCTATAGTTAAATAAGATTCGTCTTTCAGCAAAGATTCAAATTCAGATTTTAGAGATTCTGGAATTGGTTGCATGGTTCTGGCAATTGCCTGTCGCACAAATATATTATTGGTTTCAAATGCTTTTTTATAAAGAGCTGTAGCCTGTTGCGTTTGAAAACCGGCGAGTTGATTTACCGCTTCCTGGCCAATATAATCGTTTACCGGAAAATCCAGAACATCCTCTAAATATTCAAATTTTTGATCTAAAGCGGTCTCTCTTAATGCCGCCATATTTAAATAATTAGTTATAAAATCTGATTTCTTCAAAGACTCCAAAGACTGAGTTGCTTTAAATGCAGACTGCTCCAACCAGTCTTTTACAAACTGTGAAAGATCCATCCCAGAAGCCATTTCCATCTCGGCGATGAAATTATTGGTCTCTACATTTTTAAAACTATAGAGCTCCAAATAACTTTTCATTCCTTTGCGGAAAGCTTCATCTCCTACTCTTTTCCTTAAAATATGTAGCGCCCAGGCTCCTTTTTGATAGAATGTCATCGAACTGGCCCTGGGATTTAAAAGCGATTGTCCTTTTCCTGAATCGCTAAGTTCTTTGAGACCTTCTGCTGTTTCGTATAATTTCCAATAATAATAGTCTTCCCCGAAAATTTTCTTTTCAGCAAGCAAAGCATAATAGGTTGCGAAACCTTCATGCAGCCAGTGATGCTGACCATTTTTTTCGGTTACCAAATTACCAAACCATTGATGGGCCAACTCATGAGCATTTACATTCACATAATTCCTATCCTTAAATCCGATGGAATCTGTTAAGAAAGATGAAGAAAAAATGGTGGTTCCTGTATTTTCCATACCTCCGTGTAAAAAATCCTGAACCGGTACCTGCTTATAATTTTGCCAGGGATAGGGCAATCCGATTTCGCTTTCCAGAAAATCAAATATTTCTGCAGAGTGCCTGTAAGTAGCTTCAAACAGCAATGAATCTTCCGGTGTGTAAAAAAGCTGAATTTCATCCCCACTTCCCGAAGTTATAGTTTGAGAATTATACGCACCGGCCGCCACTCCAACCAGATAGCTGCTCATAGGTCTGTCCATATCAAAGCTCCATACTCGAGTACTATCATTAACCCGCTCTACACTTTTTTGAATTCCGTTTGAAATAAGTTGATATTGACCCGGAAATTCAAAACTCAAGTCAAATTCTACCTTTTCTGTCATATCATCAAAACTGGGTAACCAGGTAGAAGTGTATTTGCCCTGTCCCTGAGTCCAAACCTGTCTTTTAGATCTATCAATTTCAGATGAATCCCAATTAATGAAATACATTCCGGCTTGCGGATTCACCGTATATTTAAGATTGAGTTTATTGTTTTTTGAAGGAAGAAAATTAGAAATAATATAAATTCCATTTTCATCGGAATGGTAGTTTGCAGTATTTCCGTTCAGGAGCACGTCTGTAAACCGCATCTTTTTTCCGTTTATAAAAAGTGTGTCTTCCTGTGCCAGAATATCAAAAGTATAAGTAACCTCACCATCAACTTTTGCTTCTGATGGTACTATCTTGATATAAGCATCAATATTCTTAAAGTCAAAATATTCGGTTTGGGAAAGTCCAAAATCCTGAGCCATTAAAGTAACTGACCAGAATAGGAACAAAAAAGCAAGTGTTTTTCGCATGTAAATTTGAAGAATAACTTCCGCAAAATACAAAATTGGGGTTTTAATACATAAATTTTACAGTTTAAACATCTTCTGGCTGAAGCAGCGGTTCAAAAATCAAACTGTTTTAATATCTTCGTTTTTATGATCCAAAATCTGTTGCAAACCCCTATTGAGTATTTAAAAGGCGTTGGACCAAATAGGTCTGAAGTGCTTAAAAAGGAACTTAATATTCAATATTACAGGGATCTAATCAATTTTTTTCCGAATCGATATATAGATAAAACAGGTTTTTATAAGATCAATCAGCTTCAGAGAAATTCTTCTGAGGTCCAGATCGTTGGAAAAATAACCCACCTTAAAATGGTGGAACAAAAAAGGGGAAAACGCCTGGTTGCAGATTTTATAGATGATACCGGTAAGATGGAGCTTATCTGGTTTCGGGGTCATAAATGGATTCGTGAAAACCTAAAACTGAACACTCCTTATGTGATCTTCGGAAAAACCAACTCGTACAATGGTGCTTTTAGTATGCCTCATCCAGAAATGGAACTGGTCGCAGATTACAAAAAAAACCTGAGACCTGCCATGCAGCCGATATATCCTTCTACTGAAATGCTTGGAAAGAAAGGGATTACCAACCGGGTAATCATGAAATTGATGCAGGAGGTATTACAGCAAACAGGTTTGAAATTTTCCGAAAGTTTAAATGCAGATCTCATTGATGAGCTAAAACTGATCTCTAAGGCTGAGGCGCTTTTCAATATCCACTTTCCAAAAAATCAGGAATTACTTGCTAAAGCTCAATTCAGATTAAAATTTGAGGAATTATTCTTTATTCAGCTTCAGCTACTTCGGAAGAATATGCTGCATAAGCAGAAGATCAAAGGTTTCAACTTTGACCAGATAGGTGAGTATTTTAATAATTTTTACCAGGAACATTTACCATTCGATCTCACCGGTGCTCAAAAACGAGTAATTAAGGAAATACGTGCAGATATGGGTAGCGGTGCCCAAATGAACCGACTGTTACAGGGAGATGTTGGTTCAGGAAAAACGATCGTAGCATTAATGTCTATGCTTATTGCTTTAGATAATGGGTTTCAGGCATGTTTAATGGCGCCAACCGAGATACTTTCTATTCAGCATTATCATGGTCTTGCAGAACTCTGCAAAGATCTTAATATTGAGATCTTCCTTTTAACGGGTTCAACTAAAACCGCTAAAAGAAGAGAGATCCACGAAAAACTGGAAAACGGCGAAATAGATATTTTAATAGGTACGCACGCACTTCTGGAAGACAAAGTGAAATTTAAGAATCTGGGGCTTGCGGTAATTGATGAACAACACAGGTTTGGTGTTGCCCAACGAGCAAAATTATGGAAGAAAAATCATATTCCGCCTCATGTTCTGGTAATGACAGCAACCCCAATTCCAAGAACATTGGCGATGAGTTTATACGGCGATCTGGATATTTCTGTAATAGATGAATTGCCTCCGGGCAGAAAACCCGTAAAAACGGTACATAGATTTGACAGCAACCGGCTTAAAGTTTTCAGGTTTATTAAAGAAGAGGTTCAAAAAGGAAGACAGGTGTATGTAGTATATCCTCTTATTCAGGAATCTGAAAAAATGGATTATAAAGATCTTATGGATGGCTATGAAAGTATTGCCCGCGAATTTCCAGAATTTCAGATCTCTATAGTTCACGGCCAAATGAAACCGGCAGATAAAGATTATGAAATGGATCGCTTTGTGAGAGCAGAGACCCAAATCATGGTAGCCACTACAGTTATTGAAGTTGGGGTAAATATTCCCAATGCCAGCGTTATGATTATTGAAAGTGCCGAAAGATTTGGTCTTTCTCAACTCCACCAGTTACGAGGAAGAGTTGGGCGCGGTGCAGAACAAAGTTTTTGTATTTTGATGACGGGACATAAGCTATCTAACGATAGTAAAACCAGGCTGGAAACCATGACCTCTACCAATGATGGTTTTGAAATAGCCGAAGTTGACCTTAAACTCCGAGGCCCGGGGGATCTTATGGGCACCCAGCAAAGTGGAGTACTTAATCTAAAAATTGCTGATATTGTAA
Organism: Christiangramia forsetii KT0803; assembly: GCF_000060345.1. Lineage (NCBI taxonomy): Bacteria > Pseudomonadati > Bacteroidota > Flavobacteriia > Flavobacteriales > Flavobacteriaceae > Christiangramia > Christiangramia forsetii. The sequence continues at coordinate 2,479,269 of NC_008571.1, forward strand.
AAGACAATTCTATCTTACAATTAGCCAGAAATTATGCTTCCCGACTGCTTAAAGCCGATCCCAACCTTTCACAGGAAAAGCATGTTATGGTAAAGAACGCTTTCGCCAGATTGGTAAAAAATAAAACTATATGGAATTATATCAGCTAAATAAGTCTCAATAAACTCGTTCGAACTTTTTCGAAAACTAATTTTTAGACAATTGAAATAGTTTAAGCAAGTTCAATAAAAAATCTTGCCAGGCAAAGGACCTATATTTTTTAAACATTCATTATCAAACAATTACTATTTTCCGTATATTTAAAGTATCCGAAAAAATTCTTACCAATACTTACTGCTACTTAAAAAGCATTTGGATTTTCTTTTATTAACCGAAATAACAATCAGTTTAGCTACTGATTTTCAATCTCAAAAGATGCTTTTTAAAAGATCTTTGAATTATCACTGAAGAAAATAAGGGTCTCCTACAATCCTTAAAATTTTAGCTCCGCCTTTTTATACCTGCGAAATTTTATCCCCATAAAATTCTGGAATCAATTTTTTAAAATCACATAAAAATAGAAATCATGAGTACAACTAGTAAAATTAAATTAGGCATTGGCTTACTGTTGATATGTTTCACTACATCACTGTTTGCTCAAACCGTACCTAAAGACGATATGGCTTCCAGCCTTTATGAAGTTTATAAAGAAAAAGGAGTAAAAGAAGCTCTAAAGAGCTATGAAAAGAATAACGTTAATAAGAATTATGAAGGACTGGCAGAGCCTCTAAATGTACTTGCCTACCGCTTAATGCAGGAGGACAACGATCTTAAAGGAGCAGAAACATTATTTCTGGCTCAAATAGAAGAATATCCGGAAGAAGCAAACCCATACGATTCTTATTCTGATGTACTTTTAGAGATGGACAAAAAGGACGAAGCTGTGAAATATATTGAAAAATCACTGGCAATCGCTGAAAAAACGAACCACGAGGAGAATGACCTAATCATAGAAGCAGGAAAAGCTAAAAAAGCTATTCTGCAAAACAAGGACAAACAGCTCAACTTTTTAGTAGGAAACTGGGATAATGAAACTAAAATCTTTCAAAACGGAGAGGAAGTTAATAATTCAAAAAGCTCAAATAACATTTCGTTTGATACCGGAGGTTCTATAATGATTGTGGATCATGATGATGGAAACGACAAACCATGTTGTAAACGAGTGATGGTCTATAATCCTGTTGATGATAATTTCGATGTGGCCTTTATGAATAGAAATCAGCCAAACGGCATAAATAATTCAACAATGTCTTTAAAAGAAATCGAGCCTGATCATTATGAAATGATCGAGAGATATACCAACAATGAAGATGAAATGGTTGAAGTGAAGCATGATATTATGAAAAAAGCAGATCAGGTTGAATGGATAACTTATAACTCCAGCGATTCGGGATGGGAAAAAGTAAGAACTATGAATTTAAAAAAGAAAGAATAAAATTTAAATTTTCAGTATAGAAAAGAAGAAGAGACTGTCTAAAAGGCGAAAGAACTTCATCCTAATCTTGTTTCAGAATTTTAACAAATTGCTATTCACTACATGTTAGAAGCCTGAAACAAGTTCAGTTTGACGAAAAAGGGGCTTTTAGACAGTCCCTTTTTTATGAAAATAGTTTAGAACAAAATTATTTTTCAGATTATGACAAAACCATTCGTAATACTATCTTTGCTGCCTGAAAAAGATTATCCATGAAGATTTCATATAACTGGCTAAAACAGTTCATTAAACTACCTGAAGAATCAGAGAAAACCGGAGAATTGTTAACCGACCTTGGGCTTGAAGTTGAGGGAATCTCAAGTTTTCAAAGTGTTAAGGGAGGCCTTGAAGGGATTGTAGTTGGCCACGTGCTTAGTTGTGAAGCACACCCTAATGCTGACAGATTAAAGCTTACAAAGCTGAATATTGGCAATGGCGAAGAGGTTCAAATAGTTTGTGGAGCACCAAATATTGGAGCTGGACAAAAAGTTCCTGTAGCTACTATAGGCACTGTACTTTATGATGAAAAAGGAGAATCCTGGGAGATAAAAAAAGGGAAGATTCGTGGAGAAGCTAGCTATGGAATGATATGTTCAGAAAAAGAACTGGGCTTAGGCCAAAGCCATGAAGGTATTATGGTGATGGATAATGAACTGGTTCCGGGAACCCAGGTAGCAGATATTTTTGAAGTAGAGAATGATGAGGTTTTTGAAATTGGCTTAACTCCAAACCGGGCAGATGCCATGAGCCACTGGGGCGTTGCCAGAGATCTTAAAGCAGGTTATCAGCAAATGGGTAAACATTTGGAATTAATCACTCCTTCGGTGAGTAGCTTTCATGTGGATAGCCGTAGTCTGAAAATTCAGATAAAAGTAGATGATTCAAATTTAGCGCCCAGATATTGCGGCGTTACCTTATCTGAGGTTAAAGTAGGGGAATCTCCAAAATGGCTTCAAAACAGGCTCAAGGCAATTGGTCTCACTCCAAAGAATAACGTGGTGGATGCTACTAATTTTGTAATGCATGAACTGGGACAGCCACTGCACGCTTTTGATGCAGGTAAAATAGCCGGAAACGAGATCAATGTAAAAACTCTAAAAGGTGGAACTAAATTTACCACTCTTGATGAGGTGGAAAGAGAATTGCACGAAGAGGACCTTATGATCTGTGATGCAGAAAAACCTCTTTGTATTGCTGGTGTTTTTGGAGGAATAGGAAGTGGTGTGACTGAAAACACTACTCAGATATTTTTAGAGAGTGCCTATTTTAATCCTGTTAGCGTTCGTAAGACTGCTAAAAGACATGCGATAAATACCGATGCTTCTTTCAGGTTTGAAAGAGGAATAGATATAAATTCAGTAGAATTTGCACTAAAACGAGCAGCACTATTGATAACAGAAATTGCAGGCGGCGAAATCACCAGTGATATTGACGATCTGTTTTTTAAGAAAATAGAAGATTTCCAGGTGTTCTTAACTTTCGAGAAGGTTAATAAACTTATCGGTGAAAACCTGGAAGAAGAAACTATTAAATCTATTCTTGCTTCTCTGGAGATCCGAGTAAATAATGTCACCGAAACCGGGATGGGACTCACCATTCCTTCATACCGCGTAGACGTTCAGCGTGAATCTGATGTCATTGAAGAGATCCTTAGAGTCTATGGATATAACAATATTAAATTTGGAGATAAACTTAGCCTTTCTGTAGCAAACTCTTCAAAATTTGAGGATTATAAGATACAAAACCTTATCGCTAATCAGTTAATTGGTCAGGGTTTCTATGAAACTATGGCAAATTCGCTTACCACCGCAAAATATAATAGGTTAAGTGAGGAATTAAAAGATGAATATCAGGTTGAAATGCTTAATCCCTTAAGCCAGGATCTTTCAGTTCTAAGACAAAGCATGTTATTCTCGGGACTTGAAGCGATAAGCTATAATATTAATAGAAAAAGAAATAATCTAAAGATCTTCGAATTTGGAAAAACCTATCATTCTTTTGTGGGTGGAAGGGAAGAAAACAAACACCTTACCCTATTCATTTCTGGCGAAAGAACTTCCGAAAGCTGGAATAGCGTTACTGGTAACGGAAATTTCTTTTATTTAAAAGGAGCGATTACTTCTATTTTTGAAAAATTAGGCCTTAGTGATTTGAAGAGTAAAGCTGCAAAAAGTGATATTTTTTCTGAAGGCCTTCAAATAAGTGGTAAAAAAGCCAAACTGGTTCAATTTGGAGTAGTTAAAAGATCAATTCTGAAAAATTTCGATATTGAGCAAGAAGTAGTTTTTGCTGATTTTAACTGGGACGAGGTAATTGATGCCGTTAGACAACAGAAAAAAAGCTTCTCTTCTATTCCAAAATATCCTAGTGTAAGGAGAGATTTTGCGCTGCTTTTAGACCAATCTGTTAGTTATGATGAGATTGAACAAATCGCCAGGCAAACTGAAAAGAAAATGTTGACAAAAGTTAATCTTTTCGATGTTTACGAGGGGAAAAATCTTCCGGAAGGCAAAAAGAGTTATGCAGTAAGTTTTGTATTTCAGGATGAACACAAAACACTTACAGACAAACAGGTTGATAAAATGATGAGCAAGCTTCAGTATCGATTTGAAAAAGAACTTAAAGCTGAGTTGAGATAATATATTCTATTGAAATTGGAAATATAGGTAAACATAAAAACCCGATGCAAAAGCATCGGGTTTTTGTTTAGGGTATAATTAATTGAACTTAATAAAGTTCTTTAAATATATCGTCTACATATTCCCTGACCTCGCGATCTATTCTTTTCTTTTCGATAGTTTCGTCAGTAGATCCTCTCCATAAAATTTCATTGGTTCTTCTATCTATAAAATCGATTACTATAGATCTTTCTTTATAAGGGATCTGGCTAACACGAGGTCCGTTGATTCTTTGGATCGTAAAATAATTATCATACATAACATCCTGATAATATGGCCCTATGTAAAAACCAGGACGATAATAAGGATAATTGGTATAAACTGGATTAGCATTTACAGCTACCTTCTCGTCAAACATTGGGTGAACGTGTATTAGGACATCAGGCTGCAATTTATCCAGACGAAATCCATTCTCACGCATATTTGCATTGATGGTTTCAATTATATTTTGATTAATTGCATCATTATTAAAATCCCTGCTAATTATCGTGTCCTTATTTGGCAGGTAAGCATAAGAGTCATAGGATTTTAATTTTTTGACATCATTCTTAGCGGTGGGACTACTAGATCCACAAGAAGCAATTAGTACCGTTACCAGAATTAATAAATTTATTTTTAAAAATTTCATAGCATTAAAATTTTTTATTTTATTCAAAATAGCCTTTAGGTATTCAACAAAAAAGACTTTTAGTTAGTTTGACTTTTATTTAACGGAAAAAGCGGCATTAAGCCGCTTTCGCAAATAAATCAATTGATTCCTATTTAGATGGGAGTAATACGGTATCAATAACATGAATCACACCATTAGATTGATTAACATCAGCTATAGTTACCGTTGCAACATTTCCAGCCGCATCCTTTAGTTTGACTTTATCTCCATCTAACATAGCAGAAATCTTAGCCCCATTAACCGTTGTAAAAGTTGCCTTACCATTTCCTTTTTTTATAGCCATCATCACATCTTTAGCCTTGAAATCACCGGCAAGTACGTGGTACGTTAAAACAGACTGAAGTTTCTTTTGATTCTCTTCTTTCAACAATGTTTCAACTGTTCCAGCAGGAAGTGCTTCAAAAGCAGCATTTGTTGGTGCGAAAACTGTAAAAGGTCCTTCACTTTGCAGAATCTCTACAAGATCGGCTGCTTTTACAGCGGCAACCAATGTTGTATGATCTTTTGAGTTTATAGCGTTCTCAACAATATTCTTGGAAGGATACATCTCTGCGCCACCCACCATTTTTGTTTTAGCCATATCTCCCTGACCAAAGGCAAACGTTCCTGCAAAAAGGAACATACTTAAAACAGTAAAAATTCTTAGATTTTTCATAATGTAGATTTAGTTATTTATAGTGAAAGTTACGAGCAAGGTTCTTAGACGGTTTTTAATAGCTTGCTAATTGGCTTAAGATTAACAACTAAAAAAAGAGCTTTTATGTAAAAAAAGTAATTGTAATTCAAATCTTAATTGTCTAATTTAGTGGAGCTAAAGAGAAGAAAATGAAGTTGATATTTCCCCGCACCGATATTAGAAAACAACTCCTTAAAGTTAGAAACAAAAACTTCAAGGAAGATCAAATCCTGAAACAGGTAACTGCCATTTTAGCTGAGGCGCAAGCTAAAGATGATATCGTATTGAAAGAATTACAGCAGGAAAGTAACGTAAACGAGAACGATTTTGATATTGACCTTCTAGAATCCGATCGCATATTTCATGTGAATGATATCTATACCATCTGCATTAATTATAGACTGAGATTTTTAGACACCCGTTTTTTTAAATCCAAAATACCATACGAAGCTTTGATGGAAATCAAAAAGTTAGAGCAGACCCATAAAATTTCCCTTAAAGGATTTAAAATTATTGCGCCATCCAGCCTATTTAAATTAGAAAACGCGGATGATCCGTTGCTATTTGCTCCTATCGGGAATGACTATTATTATCTAATTCACAAATGGGGGAATGATCTTCATCCATTTCGCAAACTCCTAATGTGGCCATTTAAAACACTGGAGAATTTCGCCGTCTTTCTTCTAGCCACAAGTTTTTTAACTGCCTTACTTATTCCAGAGGGTCTTTTTACTCCACAGCAAACTACTACTCAATTCTTTATGATCTTCTTTTTTGTATTTAAGTGGTTTGCAGGCTTATCTATCTTTTATGGTTTTAAAATGGGTAAAAATTTCAGTACAGAGATTTGGAACAGCAAATTTTATAACGCTTAAGTTAATTTCAGACTAAAAAATTACCATAGCCTGTAGCTTATTTGTAATTTAGATAGCTAAACTAGTATACAATGAGTGAAGAAGAAAAATATAGAAGAGTTTACACCGGTCCAAATACAAACGTTCAATATCTTCAGGAGTTATTTGAAAAATCAGGGATACATTCCCGGGTTAGAAACGATTTTGAATCCAGTATAAGGGCAGGTTTTGGCTCCACGCCGGGACAGGTTTTATTATTCGTTTTTAAAAAGGATTACGAAGAAGCTGTGAAAATTGCGAAAACTACTTTCCCTAAAGATTTTGACAATGCATAATCAGGAAATAGATACAGAGAACCAACAACCTAAAAAGAATATTTGGAACTTAGTATTGGGAATAGTTTTTTTGGGATACGGAAGTTTTAGACTTTATCAAAAAACACAATTGCAGGAATCTGATACCTTCGGAATTATTTTAGCTGTTGGCTTTATAATTTTTGGGATATACGATCTATACAAATATTTTAAAGGAGTATAGAAAGAAGGCTGTTTAAAACAGTTACTTTAAAAAGCCTCTATATTTTTACCATTTTATTATTGCACTACCCCAGGTAAAACCGCTACCAAAAGCTGCAAGTACAACAACATCTTCATCTTTCACTTTCCCTTCTTCCCAGGCTTCGGTTAATGCAATAGGGATGGATGCCGCTGTTGTATTTCCGTATTTCTGAATATTGTTATAAACTTGATCGTCTGAAAGTTTGAATTTCTGCTGAACAAATTGGGAAATTCTAAGATTCGCCTGATGTGGAACAAGCATATCAATATCTGAAACTTCCAAGCCGTTCGCTTTTAATCCTTCATTTATAACTTCAGAAAATCGTTGAATAGCATTTTTAAATACAAACTGTCCATTCATATAAGGATAATATGGAATATCATCACCCTGAGGGTTTTCAGCTATAATCTCCGGCACCCAGTGATTGGTGCTTGGTCCCTTTAAAGATAATTCCAATGCATGTTTTCCTTCAGAATGTAAATGCGTGGAAAGAATTCCCTGACCATTATGATCGCTTCTTGTTAAAACGGCAGCTCCTGCCCCATCCCCAAAGATTACCGAAACTGAACGTCCTCTATCGGTAAAATCGAGTCCCCCGCTATGGTTTTCACTTCCTATAACCAAAACATTTTTATACATCCCGGTTTTAATGAACTGATCGGCCACTGAAATTGCGTAGATAAATCCGCTACACTGATTACGTACATCTAATGCGGGGCAGGTATCTATTTCTAGCATTTCCTGAACCTGAACTCCACATCCAGGGAAATAATAATCGGGACTTAAAGTGGCAAAAACGATTAAATCTATATCGTCTTTTGAAATTTTTGAACGTTCCAAAGCAATTTTAGCAGCTTTCACGCCCATACTTGCTGTAGTATTGCCATCTCCTTTCTTAATATGCCGGCGTTCTTTTATTCCAGTACGTTCTGTTATCCACTCATCATTGGTGTCCATTTTTTTAGACAGATCATCATTAGTGACAACATTCTCTGGTACATATTTTCCTAATCCTGCAATTTTGGTTTGATACATGGACGATTTATTATGATATTAAAAATTATTCTTATTAAATTTAAGCAAAATGTAAAAAAATAGACGCGCAATATAATAAACATTAACATTCCAGATGTATCTGCCGTCCTTAAACTTTCATCTAAAATTCTATTTATGAAACGATTTTTTATTTGTCTTTCAGCTATGTTCCTGTTTGTTTCGGGAATGTTCGCCCAGGAAAACCTTGATTATCAGAAACCACCCAAAGAGATCCTGGAACTAATTGATGTGCCACTTGCTCCTGCAACTCTTATAGACAGTGATGCCGAAATGATGATCTTTCTATATCGAGATCAGTTTAAAAGTATAGCAGAACTCAGTGAAGAAGAAATGCGACTGGGGGGTTTAAGAATTAATCCCGTTACCAATATTAACAGCCGGGCAAGATACTACAACGACTTAAAGGTTAAGCCTGTAGATGGAAATCAGCCTATAGAGGTTACAGGTCTTCCTGAGGCACCGAGACTTACAAACTTTAGCTGGTCTCCAGATGAATCCATGATCGCTTTTACCCATACTACCGATAAAGGAGTAGAACTTTGGGTATTAAACATCGAAAATGCCTCGGCAAAGAAACTAACCGAAGGAACCCTGAATGCTAATATGAGAAGTACTATTAACTGGTTTAGAGATAATTCTGCTTTATTAGTTACCATGCTTCCCACCGACAGAGAAAAGTTAATTGACGCTGAAACTTCTGTACCCACAGGCCCTACCATTTCGGTGAGTGATGGAAAAGAAGCTCAGAACAGAACTTATCAGGATCTGCTCAAAAATCCCAATGATGAATACAATTTTGAACAACTTGCGAGATCTGCATTGATTAAAGTTAATTTAGACGGAACTACTTCTAAATGGATGGCTCCTAAGATGTACAGTGATATTTCCTTTTCGCCAGATGGAAAATATGTGATGATAACCAATATTAAAAAACCATTTTCATATCTGGTTCCGTATTATAGGTTTCCTTCTGAAACAACTATATATGATGCTTCAGGAAATTTGGTCAATATGATCAATGATGTCCCACTTATTGAAGATCTTCCTAAAGGTTTTATGGCAGAACGTGAGGGAAAAAGAGATTTTCAATGGCGGGATGACAAACCAGCCACTTTAGTGTATGTAACTGCCCTGGATGGTGGAGATCCTGAAGTGGAAGCTGAATACAGAGATGAATTTTTTCAAATAGAAGCACCCTTCAAAGGCAATGGAAAATCTATTTTGAAGGTTAAAAATCGCGGAAGCAGGATTTTATGGGGAGATGATGAAATAGCACTGGCTACTGACTACTGGTGGAATACTAGAAACACGAAAACATATGTTTTTAATCCTTCAGACTCTTCAGAAGATCCAGAAATCATTTTTGACAGAAATTACCAGGATGTTTATAACGATCCGGGAAGTTTTGTCACGACCAAAAATAAATTCGGAAGAAATATTCTAAAACTTGATGATGAGAACGCGTTTTTATTAGGTTCCGGTTTTACAGAAGAGGGACAATATCCATTTGTAGATAAAATTGATCTTGAAAATGGGAAAACTAAAAGATTATATCAATCTAAATTCGAAGATAAAAAAGAAAGTCTTGTAGAAGCACTGGATATAGAAGATGGAAAAATTTTAGTTAGAATTGAAGCCTCTACAGAATATCCTAATTATTACATACGAGATATAAACTCAGATGATAAATTAACTCAGATCACCTCGTTTGAAAACCCTTTCAAAAGTCTGGAAGATGTCAGCAAAGAAGTGATCACATACAAACGTGATGACGGTCTGGAACTGAATGCTACTTTATATCTTCCCGCCGGTTACGACAAAGAGAACCCCGAAAAGTTACCAATGTTGATGTGGGCTTATCCACGTGAATTTAAAGATAAAAATTCCGCTTCTCAGAATACATCTAATGCAAATGATTTCACGTATCCTTATTACGGTTCTCCTATTTACTGGGTCAACCTGGGATATGTTGTCTTAGATGATGCTTCTTTCCCAATTGTAGGTGAAGGAGATGAGGAGCCTAATGATACTTTTAGAAAGCAATTGGTAGCTAATGGAAAGGCGGCTATAGATGCAGTGGACGAAATGGGATATGTAGACAGAGACAGGGTTGCTGTTGGAGGCCATAGTTATGGTGCATTTATGACCGCTAATTTATTGTCACATTCAGATCTTTTTGCTGCAGGAATTGCGAGGAGTGGCGCTTACAACAGAACGCTTACGCCTTTCGGGTTCCAAAGTGAGGAAAGAAGTTATTGGGAAGCTCCGGAGGTCTATAATACCATGTCCCCGTTTATGCATACCGACAAGATGAAAACACCGCTACTACTTATTCATGGAGAAGCAGATAATAATTCCGGAACTTATCCTATGCAAAGTGAGCGTTATTTTAATGCTTTAAAAGGATTAGGTGCAACAGCAAGGCTGGTGATGCTTCCCAAAGAAAGTCATGGATATAGCGCAAAGGAATCTGTATTACATGTGTTATGGGAACAAAATCAATGGCTGGAGAAATATGTAAAGAACAGAAATTTAGAAGATGAAGATCAAGAGGAAATGCCTGAAGAAAGTTTGAAGAATTAATAAAATCAACTCTGATTAATAAAAGAGGCTGTCTAAAAATTAAATATCGTCATCCTGAATTTATTTCAGGATCTATAGATTACCAGTTTAAATTGGAAACTGAAACGAGTTCAGCTTGACGAAAAAGCAATTTTTAGATGGCCTCTTTTTCTTTTAAATAAGGAAGCGCAACCGATTGGGATCGACTACGCTTCCTAACAACCTAACCAATAAACCAACCATTAGAGATAAACTCTAAACTTATTAATATCAACTGTTGCTTTAAGATCGTGTAATAGATTATAAAGGCCAAAAAAGGTTCTACTCATATAGAGAAAGTGCCTGCTTCCCCTGTTTCCATTCATTTTTCGTAATTCAGGGTCTTTTGAATACTTTTCACTTAGCTCTGTAAGATGCTTCCAGAAATTTTCATCTGTAAAATCAAATGTCTCTGACTGATATGGGGTAGAAAACATCGTGAACATCTCGTGAAACATTTCTGAAAAGAATTCTTTCTCTTTATTTGAATCTTTTTGATTCAGAATTTCAAGTTCTAGCAACCTGTCATAAAAGAATTCCTGATTATTTAAATTTTTTCTATCTGTCAAGGAAAAATAAGGACTATAAAAATCATCAGGAATCTGTTTTATACATCCAAAATCAATGGCAATAAGGTTATTATTTTCATCTACCATAAAATTACCGGGATGAGGATCTGCATGCACCTGTTTTAAACCATGTATCTGGAACATATAAAAATCCCATAGTGCCTGCCCAATTTCATTTGCCAGTTCCTGATTATCATTCTGCTTTGCGAATTCGCTTAAATGAATACCATCCATCCAGTCCATTGTGATTATTCGCTCACTGGATAAATCTTCATAATACTTCGGGAACTTTAGATTAGGAATATGTTCACAAGCATTAGATATCAATTTGCTCTGCTTTACTTCCAGGATGTAATCTGTCTCCTCGAGAAGCTTCCCCTCTACTTCTTTAAAATATTTTTCAGAATCCTTGGCTTGCATATTGAACATCTTCAATGCAATTGGTTTTACCATGGCCAAATCTGAACTGATACTGTCTGCAACCCCCGGATATTGGATTTTCACAGCAAGTTTTCTCCCTTCTTTTGTAGCCTTATGCACTTGTCCGATGCTGGCTGCATTTACCGATTGGGCTGCAAACGTATCATATAAATCTTCAGGGTATTCCCCGTGATATTTCTTAAATGTCTTTCTAACTAACGGTGCTGAAAGTGGTGGAACACTAAACTGGGCCAGACTAAATTTTTCTACATAAGCCCCGGGCAGTAAGTTCTTTTCCATGGAAAGCATTTGTGCGACTTTAAGTGCACTGCCTTTTAGACTTTTTAATCCGTCATAAATATCAGAAGCATTGTCTTCATCTAATTCGTCTCTGGTAAGTTCTGAATTGAATGCTTTTTTCCCATAATATTTGAGGTAATTGCCACCAATTTTTACTCCGGTCTGCACCAGTTTTCCTGTTCTTCCTATTTTTCCCGTGGGTATTTTATCTATAGTTTTCATCTATTTCCTTCTGACTTATGCTTTTCTTTCTTTCCATAGAAATTTTCCCAGATCAACGATCCTTTCTAGTGGTGTATTATCAAATAGATCAAAAACGGTATGCACCGATTTCTCTATTGCTACATCTGTACTCTCAAAAGCTGCAGAATTGTCGTCCATCCAGAATTTCAGGAGAAAAAGAAACTGTACCCAGACTCCTTCAGAAAAGATCATTTCATTTTGTTGAAACAACTTCATAGATTTTTCGCTATTACCATCCTGAATGAGTGTTTTAGCATAACTCTTTATCCTTTTTCTAAGTGTTTTAAGCTGCTCCATATTTTTTAGAGGCGCCTCATTCTCATTTAAAGTATAAAGCACGTAGCTCCTGTTAGCGGTTAAAACCTCAAAAAATGTATAATAGAATGTGAGTAGTTTTTCACGATTTGGAAAGGAGGCATACTCCTTAGATTTTTCCATCACCTGAAGACTATTCTGGAAAAGTTTATCCCATATAGCTTTTCTCAAACCTTCAAAACTTCCAAAATGCTTGTAGAAGTCTCCCTCGGTCATATCGTTATCTTTCGCAAATTTATAGACACTTCTAGGAGTTTTTTCATGCTCCAGTACATAGTCCATATATAGTGCTATAAGTTTCTCTGCATCAGGTTTCTTATTCACTTTTGTATTTCCTGTCTTCTTTGCCATAATTTTTTGCTTCTATTCCAAAAATACAACTTTGTTTAGTTTAAATTAAAAAACATTAAACAAAAGTTTGTTAAAAATTCTATTCCTTTCAATATTTGAATTTTAGACGTGTGACAAGACGATTAATTACATTTGCGCCAGTTTGTCAGCGAATCACTAATGGTATTTTTTTTGAAAACAGAAAAGGGAATCAAAATTTAAATTAGAAAATATGGCAACCGGAAAAATAAATGTATCTGTTGAAAACATTTTTCCGCTCATCAAGAAGTTTTTGTACAGTGATCATGAAATCTTTTTGAGGGAGCTTATATCAAATGCAACCGATGCTACATTAAAACTCAAACATCTAAGTCAATTAGGAGAAGCCAACGTAGACTACGGGAATCCTTTTATTGAGGTAAAAATAAATAAGGAAAATAATACCCTTCATGTGATAGATCAGGGTATTGGTATGACAAAAGAGGAGGTTGAGAAATATATCAACGAAGTGGCTTTCTCTGGCGCTGAAGAATTCCTTGAAAAATATAAAGATTCTGCAAAAGACAGTGGCATTATTGGTCATTTTGGGCTTGGTTTCTATTCTGCCTTTATGGTAGCCAATAAAGTAGAGATCATTACAAAATCTCATAAGGATGAACCGGCAGCTCACTGGGTTTGCGAAGGAACTACTGAATTCACATTAGGAGAAGCTGACAAAAAAGAACATGGTTCAGAAATCATTCTTCATATAAATGAAGAGGATAAAGAGTTTCTGGAAGAGAACAGAATTCAGGAATTATTGGTGAAGTACAACAAGTTTATGCCAATTCCAATTAAATTCGGAACTAAGGAAGAAACACTTCCGCTTCCTGAAGATGCTAAAGAAGACGCAAAGCCGGAGACAGAAACAGTTGATAATTTTATCAATAATCCTGAACCGGCCTGGACAAAACAACCCACAGATCTTGAGGAAAAAGATTATAATGAGTTTTACAAAGAATTGTATCCAATGCAATTTGAAGAACCATTATTTCACATTCATTTAAATGTAGATTATCCTTTCAACCTTACAGGAATACTTTATTTCCCAAGAATGGCTCAGGATATGAATATCCAGAAAGATAAAATTCAGCTTTATCAAAATCAGGTATACGTAACAGATAATGTGGAAGGAATTGTACCTGAATTTTTGACCATGCTTCGTGGGGTGATAGATTCTCCAGATATACCTTTAAATGTTTCAAGATCTTATCTTCAGGCAGATGGCGCAGTAAAAAAGATCTCCAGTTATATCACCAGAAAAGTTGCTGATAAACTAAAAAGTCTTTTCAATAACAACCGTGAAGATTTTGAGAAGAAATGGAACGATATTAAGATCGTTATTGAATATGGAATGCTTTCAGAAGATAAATTCTTTGAGAAAGCTGAAAAATTTGCGCTGTATCCTACTACCGAAGGTGAGTATTATACGTTCCCTGAATTAGAAGAAGCCATTAAAGAAAACCAGACCGATAAAGATGGGAATATGGTAGTGCTTTATGCTTCAAATGAAAATGAGCAGCACAGCTATATTGAAGCTGCAAAAGATAAAGGATATAAAGTTCTTTTACTGGATTCTCCAATCATCTCGCATCTTCTTCAAAAACTGGAAACTTCGAAAGAAAAGATTTCTTTTGTACGTGTAGATTCAGATCATGTTGACAATCTTATTAAGAAAGATGAAGAGAAGATCTCTAAGCTTTCAGATGAAGAAAAAGAAACGCTCAAAGCAGATTTTGAAAAAGTAATTCCTGCTGAAAAATATACCATTCAGCTGGAAGCGATGGACAGCACTGCTGCTCCATTAATTATCACGCAGCCTGAGTTTATGCGTAGAATGAAAGAAATGCAGCAAACCGGCGGTGGCGGCGGAATGTTCGGAATGGGCAACATGCCTGAAATGTATAACCTGGTAGTGAACACGAACCACGACCTTATTAATACAATTCTAAACACGAAAACTGAGAAGAAACAGCAACGTTTAATCAAACAATCCTTAGACCTTGCCAGGCTCTCTCAAAACCTATTGAAAGGTGAAGAACTTACAAGCTTTATCAAAAGAAGTTTTGATATGGTAAAATAATAAATTTTAGTTTTTTCATAATTGTATATCCGTAAAGTGTCCTAAATTGATAAATGACGTCATTCTGGGCTTGTTTCAGAATCTCTGGACGTCAGTAATTACAACAGGAACTTGAGACCCTGAAATAAATTCAGGGTGACGAAATAACTATAGGACGAAAAACGGATATACAATTTCATAATTACAAAAAGCCGCTTTCCTTTTGGAAGGCGGTTTTTTATTGGGGTCAGTTTTCTTTTGTACTTTTGAAGCAAAATTGAGAGTCATGAGAAATCTTCTATTCATATTTGCCCTATTCAGCCTGATAAGCTGTAAACAAAATAAAACCGAAGAAAAAATTCCGGTAGAGCCTAATAATGGTATTGGAAATGGAGCCCAACCTCCAAAAGTTCTTTCTTTTTCAGAAAATATTGAAGAAGCTCATAATAAAACAGCCTTTATGATGAATGAGGCAGTTTCTTATGACATTAAATTAAAGTTTGGAGGAAGTCCAAGGCTGGAAGGAACCGTGAGCATGACCACTAATTCTTCGAAGGTACGTCTTGACAAAGCAGACGGAACTACTGTGATATTTGATGGAGACCAGGTTTATATATCTCCTGAGACCGCGAAAAAAGAAGGTGCCAGATTTGATATTTTTACCTGGCAATACTTTTTTGCTATTCCATTTAAATTAACAGATCCAGGAACTGTTTGGGAAAAACAGCAGCCTAAAATGCTGGATAGTATGGAATATCAAACCGCTAAACTTAGTTTTGAATCTAACGTTGGAGATTCCCCGGATGACTGGTATGTAGTTTACAAGGATCCTGAAACCAATAGACTTAAAGCTGCCGCTTATATTGTAACCTTTGGAAGTGAGCAGGAAAAAGCTGAAGAGAATCCTCATGCGATTGTATATTCAGACTATCAAACTTTTAAAGATGCTGAGATTGCTACCCAGTGGAGTTTTCATAACTGGAGTTCAACAGATGGTTTTGGCGAAAAGCTAGGTGAAGCGACCATTTCTAATGTGAAATTCTTTTCACCAGAGAAAGAATTATTTAAAGCTTCTGAAAATTCAGAATTGTTAGAAAGATAGGCCTAGACTTCTTCTACAATCCTTTGAATACTTAAATGCTTATAAACGATTTGGTAGAATTGCTGAACATCGTAAGGTTTTATAATGATCCCACTCATTCCGGCATCATGAATTTCTTCTCTTATCTCTTCTACCTCAACGGCTGTTAATGCAAGAACCGGAATTATCTTGTTAAATTCCCTTATCTTTTTGGAAGCTTCAAGTCCTGAAATGCCAGGCATATTCACATCCATTAATACGAGATCAAAATTGCCATTCTTCACCAGTTCAATAGCTTGCATTCCATCCCCGGCCACCTCACAAATAAAATCTTTCTTTTCTAAAATTCTCCGCGTCACAACCTGATTGATCCGGTTATCGTCTACGATAAGAATACATTTCTTACCCGAATATTCATGCAGATACGAATCTTCCTCGATTTTAATAGTTTCTGCCTTCGCTGTATCCACATCAAACAGAATAGAAAAGCTAAAAGTAGAGCCTTCACCTTCCTTACTATCCAGTTTTATTTTTGAATTGAATAGTTTCAGTAGACGTTTCACGATAGGCAGCCCCAAACCAGTTCCCTGATAATTATAATTTGAATTATCTAATTGAGAAAACTCTTCGAAGATCACTTTCTTTTTACTTTCAGGAATTCCCGGTCCATCATCCCGGATCTCAAAATAGATCTTAGAATGATCTTTATCCCCATCAATTTGTTTAACCTGAAAATAGATATTACCCCTTTCAGTAAATTTCATGGCATTACCTACCAAATTCATCAATACCTGAGATAACCTTATAGAATCACCTAGTAAGAAACTTGGTATATTTTCATCAAAATCCAGATGTAACTCATTCTTATTCTGAACACGTGTAAACTCAAAACTATTTAAGATACTATTGAGAAGGTCTCGCGGATTAAAAGAAACGCTCTCAAGATTGACCTCGTTAGACTCCATCTTATTCATTTGAAGCACATCGTTTATAAGCGCTAATAGATAATCTGCTGAAAACTTCAGAGATTTAAGATCTGATTTGTGTTTACCAAGACTTTTTTCTTCCAACAGCAAAGAAGTAAGACCTATCACTCCATATAAAGGAGTTCTAATTTCATGACTTACCGTACTAAAAAAGCGTGTTTTCAACAAAGAAAGATTCTCTGCTTCTACCTTTGCTTCCTTATACTGCTTATTTTTATTCTTCAATTCACTAATTAGACCCCTCCGGTCATGATTAATCTTATAAAGAAAAACGAGTATAAAAACGAGGATCACTGAAGAAATCACCATGATAATCACTTTCTCTTGAGACTTTTCGATTATTTCATCCTGATAATTCTGTTCTCTTTCGGCAATTTCCAGGTTCTTTTTATATTCTGATATACTGAATCTAGCATTGGCAATTTCCATTTGTCTAAGCTTTTCACTTTCAAACACCATGGAATTATATTCATTGAACTTTAATTGGGCCATATAGGCAGCTTCAAAATCCCCTTCTTCTTCGAGCATTTTAGCATAGGCCTTATAAGCCTCTGCAGCAGGTAGAACTAATGAATCTGCAACTGCAAGTTCTATAGATTTATCAAAGAAATAACTAGCGGTATCAAATTGTTTCTCATGGCCAAAATAGCGCCCATGAAGCATATATATTTGAGAATAAAAATAACTCCTATTCTTATCTCCTAACGTAGCTATAGAGTCCATTAATTGCAGGGATTCCTTTAAATAAGGATAAGCTTCTTGATATTTATTATTATCTAAATATGTCCATCCAATATTTGCCTTAGGAATAATCAATTCAGATGGATCATTCAATTTTTTAGCAAGGTCAATTACTTTATTATAATAGTCTATTCCTTTTTCAGTAGTCTCTGGAATTTCAGAATAGATATTACCCAGGTTATTATACGAACGCATCAAAATAGTATCGTTACCTACTCTTTGAGCATATTCCAGACCAAGTGCATAATTTTTACGGGCACGCGCACTATCCTTTTGGTCTAAATAAGCATGCCCAAGACTATTATAAGCATGCGATACATAATAAAGATTATTTTTTTCTTTTGCTAAATTTAAAAGATCATGAGAATCCTCTATTGCCTGATCATAGCGGTATTTTTCTATATGAACTGAAATTTCTTTCAGAATATCCTTTAAAGAATCTTTGTCTGAAGAATGCGGGGTTTGTGCAGAGCTACCGCTCCAGCATAAAATAAATAACAGAAAAAAGGCTGTATAGCTTTTTGTCAAAAGTAAGAATGTAGGTTATTAAGTTAGATTTCGGGGGTTGAAAATACTCTATTTAAAGTACTTACACAACATTTATTTTTATAATGCAATTTTTTTCTGACGAATTTTCTGAATTGCGTAATTAACCTATCTTGAGAAAAAACTGTTTAATCATGAATTATCCCTGGCATCTTTACTTAATGGCTGCGATGTATACGATCGCTGGTATTTTCCATTTCATTAAGCCTAAAATGTACATGCGAATAATGCCAAGATATCTACCTAATCATAAGCTTTTGGTTTATTTGAGTGGATTAGCAGAAATATCTCTTGGGATTGGCCTATGCTTCCCAGAAACAAAGAATGTAGTCATATATGGTCTTATTCTAATGCTACTTATTTTTTTACTGGTTCATTTCTATATGCTGTCTTCAAAAAAAGCGGGAGCGGGAATTCCAAAATGGATTTTACTTGTAAGGTTACCCCTACAATTTATATTAATATGGTGGGCCTGGTTCTATTTGCAATTTTAAGAAATGGAAACAGCTATCAAAAACCTTCAGGACGCTGAATTAGAGTATTATCCCGACTTTTTAACGAAGGAAGAGGCAGATCGACTGCTTCGTTTCCTATTAGAATCTGATTCATGGAGACAGGACAAAATAAAACTGTTTGGAAAAGAAGTTTTACAGCCAAGGCTAACTATTTTATTTGGCGAAAGCGGAAATACTTATAAATATTCGGGTTTAGAAATGTCACCCGAGCCCTTTCCCGATATAATCAAAACTTTAAAATATAAATGTGAAGAAGAAAGTAACGGGATAAAATTTAATATATGTCTTGCAAACCTATACCGAAATGGCGATGATAGTATGGGCTGGCATGCCGATGATGAAAAAGAGCTTGGATCAAATCCCGTTATAGCCTCCATAAGCCTTGGAGCCGAGAGAGTTTTTCACCTAAAACATAAAAAGCTTCAAAATGCAAAGCATAAAATAAATTTACTACATGGCAGCCTTTTAGTAATGAAAGGTACCACTCAGGAATTCTGGAAACATCAACTCCCTAAAACTAAGAAAATAATTGCTCCCAGAGTAAATCTTACTTTTCGGAAGATCATTTAAGAATAAATATCATTCAGAATTTTCGCAAGGCGAATTCCTCCTTTTTGTAATTGCTCTAAAACTGTAGGCATATTTTTATACATATAAGAGTAACCAAGTTTTTCTCCGTTATCTACTCCGGTGTAAAGATCTTCAGCCATCGCTCTCGACTCATAAACCCAATCTAGCAACTTTCCTTTTTCAATAGCTTTAATTTGATTTTTGGAAAGATCTTTTGTGTTCAAAGCCAATTCTGTATAACTCATCTGATAAAAATTAATCATATCGCTATCCCAAACCCTATGGATATTAGAACCTTCATTAAACCATCTCACCTGGATATCATTCCCACCTTTATCCTCTGCATGTCCGGTATGGAAAGGCTGGTGTAAATCTCCAACAAAATGTACAAGCATTTTTAAATAGAACTGTTTTTCATCCCTGGAAGAATTTTGATCTTTTAAAACCTCCACACATTTTTTTATAGCCTGCACCAGGTCTCCACTTTTATTAGCTTCTTCTTCAATATATTTCTTATTCTCAGGATCTATATTTACATAATGCCATGGACCAAATTCCCTGTATTCAGGATCACTTTTAATATCATCTGCATAATTCGCAACGAAAGCCAAACCATGGCCACCTAGCAGGCCGTCAATTGCATTTTTAGCTTTATTACTCAAGTGGGTTTCAGCGATCTCTGCGGTGGCACGATGTCCTGTTTTCCCCCAATCTGAATCATTTGCGAAACCACAAATTCCAACAAAAAGGACGAAAACAATAATTAAAAGATTTTTCATTTTTCTTCAATATTTCTGGCAAATATAAACAAGCCTGTAAAAAATAACTATTAAGAATACAGAAGATTAAATTTTAATATTATATATTTATGATATCATTTTAATATCAATATTTCAATCATGACACACGAAAAATCAATTACGGCATTTAACGGCTACATAATGCTCTTTCTCTTTTTATTTCTCCTAATTGGTAGTATAATAGGAATATTTTCAACCGGAAACCCTATATGGGCACTGGGAGTTCTTCTGGCATTTTTTGTAGTTCCCGGTTTAATCCTGGTAAACCCCAATGAATCCAGAGTATTATTATTGTTTGGTGACTATAAGGGAACTGTTAAAAAGAATGGACTATTTTGGGTAAATCCTTTCTACACCAAAAAGAAAATTTCTTTGAGAGCACGAAACTTCGATAGTGAGAGGCTTAAGGTTAATGACAAATTGGGAAATCCGGTTATGATTAGCACCATTCTTGTTTGGAGAGTCATGGATACCTTTAAAGCTTCCTTTGATGTTGATAATTTTGAAAATTTCGTGGTGGTTCAAACAGATGCGGCTGTAAGGAAACTTGCCAGTCTCTACCCTTATGATAATTTTGCCGACGAAGGTCTGGACGAAGATATTACCTTGCGATCCAGCGTTAATGAAGTGAGTGATGCCCTGGAAAAGGAACTGGAAGAGCGTCTTAACATTGCAGGAATTGAAGTTCTCGAAGCCAGAATTGGTTATTTGGCATATGCCAATGAAATTGCCAGCGCGATGCTGAAAAGACAACAGGCTACTGCCATCGTAGCGGCGAGACATAAAATTGTGGAAGGTGCTGTGAGTATGGTTGAAATGGCTCTGGACGAACTAAGCAGAAAACAAGTGGTAGATCTCGACGGAGAAAGTCGCGCTGCCATGGTTAGTAATTTAATGGTTGTTTTATGTAGCGATAGAGATGCTACCCCGGTTGTAAATGCCGGAACTTTAAATCACTAAAATGCGTGTATTTAAAGAAATCCAGGCTTTTAGACAATGGTGGATACTATTGATCCTGGCAATCACAGTTATTGGAATTTCCATAAAAATCTATTTTGAAATTAGTAATTCAAATTTTGAAATATGGGATATTGGAAGCTTCATCCTCATAATTGCATTTTGTGGATTATTTTGGAATATGAAATTACACACCAAAATCGATGCTAAAGGTATTTCAGCCAGATTTGAACCTTTTCCATTTTTCAGAAAGAATTACAAATGGAATGAAATCAGCAAATGTCATGTTAGAAAATATTCAGCTTTAACAGAGTATGGAGGTTGGGGCATCCGAGGATTAGGATCAGCAAAAGCATATAATGTTTCCGGAAATATGGGGATTCAAATCATCACAAAGAAGCATGAAAAGTTTTTAATTGGAACCAATAAGCCAGAAGATGCCAGAAAAGTAATCAGGCGTTATCAGGAAAAATTACAATAAACATGAAAAAGTACTTAATATTTGGTCTTTTAATTGTGATGAGTCAGGCAGGATTCTCACAGGAAGAAAATTTTCTGGAAGAAGACCTAAAAATTAACACGGTTATAGAAGGAACCTTGACTGTTCCCCGAAATAAGGAAGCTGAAAGCATAGTTATTTTCATCCAGGGATCAGGGCCCACAGATCGAAACGGGAATCAATCCATGGCGAAAAATGATGGCATTCAGAAGATGGCTCGCAAGCTTGCAGTAAACGGAATTGCCTCCTATAGATTTGATAAAAGAATCTTCAAAATACAGGAGCTAAAAACGAAAGAAGAAGATCTAAGATTTGAAGATTTCTCAAAAGATGTGGAAAATATCCTGAAGTATTTCAAAGAGCATGATAAATTTGACAATCTTATTATAGCAGGACATGGTGAAGGTTCTCTGGTGGGCATGCTTGCAGCTAAAGAAACTGTAGATGCTTTTATTTCACTAGCAGGAGCTGGAGAACCTATAGATAGTATTATTGTGGACCAGGTAAATAAAATGGCCCCACAACTTGGAGAAAATGCCAGAGTCGCTTTTGATGAAATAAGAGAAGAAGGAAAAACGACCAATTACAATCCAATGCTAGAGTCAATTTTCAAACCCAGCGTACAGCCTTATATGTATAGCTGGATGCAGTACGACCCTTCCCAGGAAATTAAAAAACTGGATATTCCGGTGCTTATCATTAATGGATCTGAAGACATACAGGTTGAAGTTGATCAGGCTGAAATGTTGAAATCAGGAAATCAGGATGCAAAATTGGTGATTATTGAAAATATGAACCATATTTTCCGTGAGATAGCAAGTAAAGATAGGTTAGTAAATACCAAATCTTATAACGAACCTGGTTTACCGTTACATCCAGAATTAATTCCTGTAATTACAGAATTCATCAAAGAACTTGAGTAAATTATGGGCAAGAAAAAAGCATTCGCCTTAAGAGTTGATGAAGATATGCTAAAAGCTATCGAGAAATGGGCTTCTGATGAATTTAGAAGTACCAATGGACAGATCGAGTGGATGCTAAACAAAGCTTTAAAAGAGTCAAAAAGACACCCTAAATCTAAAAAGAACGAGGATTAATGTTTAAAATTATTTTTTCAGATATCGATGGTACATTGCTTAATGCAGAAAGGGATCTTTCAGAATACACCATTGAAACTATAAGAAAGTTATCAAAAGCAGACATTCCTTTTATTCTAATTTCTTCAAGGATGCCTGCTGCCATGAGACACCTTCAAAAGAAAATGGATATTGAGCACCTTCCTATAATAAGTTACAACGGAGGTTTGATCATTGTAGACGGTAAAGTTGTTAGTTCTACTGAAATTCCTATCGAAATCCTTACAGAACTACATAAATTTAATGAGCATCAAAATGTGCATCTCAGTCTTTTTCATAACGACGAATGGTATGTACCAAGAGATGATTTCTGGACCCAAAGAGAGATCAATAACACCAGGGTTCAACCTGAGTTTGAAAGTAACCAGAATGTGATAAACAAATGGCGAAAGGAAAGCAAAGGAGCTCACAAGATTATGGCGATGGGAGAAGAAGAAAAAATTGACGCTATCATGACTTTTCTTCTACAAAATTTCAAAGATGAACTACACTTATACCGTTCTAAACCTACTTATATTGAAATAGCACCGAAGGCAATTTCAAAATTAACCGCGGTTCAGCATTTATTAGATAATCATTTTAGAATCCCATTATCTCAAAGCATGGCTTTTGGTGATAACTACAACGATGTGGAGATGATTCGGGGTGTGGGAATGGGGATTGCTGTTGGTAATGCTAAACCTGAGGTATTAGAAATAGCCCATATGGTCACCACTCCGGGCAAGGAAGACGGGGTTGCAAAAAGTATTATGGAATTACTAAAAATATAAGTTAAATATCTCCACCCTTTAGGTACAATAAAAATTGTATTTTGCCGGCCAATCTATTCTAAATTATATGGAAACTACTACCGTGTTTACTAATGACGCCATCGTCTTTGGTTTACTAATGCTTGCTCTTGGATTTGTTTTTTATACCTCTTCTAAAAAAGAAGGATTCTGGAGTAAATTTTATAAAGTTGTTCCAGCACTTTTAATGTGCTACCTCATCCCGGCAATTCTCAATTCACTTGGTCTAATAGACGACAATACATCTCAACTCTATTTCGTTGCCAGTAGATATCTTTTACCAGCAGCCCTGGTGCTTATGACACTAAGTATAGATCTAAAAGCCATTTTCAACCTCGGTCCTAAAGCTTTAATAATGTTTTTCGCCGGAACCCTGGGAATCGTTCTTGGCGGACCTATTGCTGTTTTAATTATTTCAGCCATTTCTCCTGAAACCGTTGGCGGGGTAGGTCCCGATGCTATTTGGAGAGGACTTTCAACCATTGCAGGCAGTTGGATTGGTGGAGGAGCCAACCAGGCGGCCATGCTCGAAATTTATGAATACAATCCCGATCTGTACGGAGGAATGGTATTGGTAGATATCGTAGTAGCCAATCTCTGGATGGCCATAATACTAATGGGAATTGGTAAAAACGATAAAATTGATAAATGGCTTAAAGCCGATAATTCTGCTATTGAAGATCTTAAAGTTAAAGTTAGTGACTATGCAAAAAGTGTCACCAGGGTTCCTGAATTGCCGGATTTTATGATTATGCTGGCACTTGCTTTCGGGGCTGTTGGAATCGCACATTGGGGAGCTGATAATATTTCTGAATACCTGCTTGCAACTTTTGATGTTTTCAATGATTCCAAAAGTGCACTTTCCTCATTTTCCTCCCAGTTTTTCTGGATGATCACTATTGCAACGGCTATTGGAATACTCTTATCATTTACTAAAATGAAAAAATATGAGGGCGCCGGAGCAAGTAAAATTGGAAGTATTTTTATTTATATACTGGTTGCTACCATTGGTATGAAAATGGATCTAACCATGATTATGGATAATCCTGGTTTAATTGCCATAGGATTAGTTTGGATACTCATCCATGTCATTGTTCTAATTACTACAGCAAAAATCATCAAGGCTCCTTTCTTCTTCCTTGCAGTAGGAAGTCAGGCAAATGTAGGTGGTGCAGCTTCAGCTCCAGTAGTTGCCGCGGCGTTTCACCCTTCATTAGCCACGGTAGGAGTACTGTTAGCAGTCTTTGGTTATGTGGTTGGAACTTATGGTGCGATCCTGTGTACAATTTTAATGCAAATAGCTGCCGGCAGTTAGCAATAGACAGAAAAATATAAGATATTTGCACTTTTTAAAATCTGAATTCAAAAAATGAAAAAATTAGCTCTTCTTTTAGTTATTCTGATCAGTTTTACCTCCTGCTCCGAAAAAGAAAGCAATCTCATTGTTAGTGGGGAAATTAAGGGCCTTAAGAAAGGGACTTTATACTTGCAAAAGATCGATGATACTTCTTTAGTAAATATAGATTCAGTAATTGTTGATGGCGACCCTATGTTCTCTATGGAAACTTACATTGAGAGTCCTCAGATCATGTATCTATATCTTGAAAAAGTAGACAACAACACCTATGATGATCGCATAGATTTTTTTGCTGACAAAGGTGAAATTAGCATTAATACAAAGCTTGAAAAATTTGAAACCAGCGCTAAAATTGTTGGTTCGGTAAACCAGGAAAAACTGGTGGAATATCGTAAAATGATTAGTAGATTCAATGATCAGAACCTGGATTTGATCAAGGCTAGTTTTGAAGCTGAAAAGTCTCAGGATGAAGATAAATTGATGGAAATCGATAAGAAGTATGATGGTCTGCTGAAGAGAAAGTATCTATATACAGTAAATTTCGCGATCAATAATAAAAATCACGAAATTGCACCTTATTTGGCGCTTTCTGAAGTTTTTGATGCGAATATCAAATACCTGGATACCATCTATAATTCTTTAGCTCCAAAAGTAAAGAAATCTAAATACGGAAAGGAACTTAAGAGCTTTCTAAAAGAACGTCGAAAAGAAGAAAAGCTGGAAGCAAAAGTAGAAGCGCAGTCGACGGAAGAAAATTAATATTTTTTTATAAGATATATTGAAGAGAGGAGCCAAACGGTTCCTCTCTTTTGTTATAATAAGTTCTTACCAATCTATTGCATCAGTTAGTGATTGCATTATTTGCATAAGTTGAACCAATATCCATATCTGATTTTATCCTATAGTATTTTCGTCACCCTGAATTTACTTCAGGGTCTTAAGCTACCATATTGATTCTTAAACTTATGAAATTCTGAAACAAGTTCTGAATGACGCAATTTTTTTTTTCGATACTTTGCGGATAAACAAAAAAATATCCAAGTAAAGCATTAGTCAATTTAATTTTCTGTTAATAAAACCTTATTATTGTCGCTGTTTATCCTAAATTTTGATCAATAGATCATTTTGCAAAATCATAAGTGATGAATTCAGAAAAAAACCGCTGGCTAATTGCCGCGTCAGCTATAGCCATTCATGTCTCGATTGGCGCAGCCTATGCTTATAGTGTTTACACACAACCATTGGTAGAAGCAAAAGGCTGGTCTGTAGCCTCGGTAACTACCGCCTTTACTATTATGATGGTTTTAGGAGGTGGCTCCGCCGCCCTCTTCGGGAGATTTGTCGAAAAAAGTGGCCCCAGGAAATCAGCCATGCTGGCTGCAGTATTATTTAGTGTAGGCCAGGCTGGTTCAGGCTTCGCTATTTCTATGGATTCACTAACACTCTTTCTTCTCTCTTATGGACTTTTAAGCGGACTTGGATTGGGCATTGGATACATTTCACCAGTCTCAACGCTAGTAAAATGGTTTCCCGATAAACGTGGTCTAGCTACCGGTATGGCCGTATTAGGTTTTGGAACAGGAGCTTTAGTGACAGCTCCGGTTGCGGCTAGCTTAATCGAATCGATTGGAATAAGTTATACTTTTTATATTCTGGGAGCCTCTTATTTTATAATGATGATGCTGGGAGCCTCTTATATTGCTCCACCTCCTAAAGAATGGTTACCTGCAGGTATGAAAGCAGCCGTTGATGCAGGAACACAAAAAATAAAAAAAGACCTAAGACAGGCAACCGGAGCCCAGGCAGTAAAGACCAGACATTTCTGGATGTTATGGGTCATGATGCTTATTAATACCAGTGCAGGGATAATGATGATTTCTGTCGCATCTCCTATGGCTCAGAACATCGCTGGACTTTCAGCGGGTGCGGCAGCAACCATGGTTGGTCTAATGGGCATTTTTAATGGTGGTGGAAGACTTGGCTGGGCTGCAGCTTCAGATTATATTTCCAGACCTAAAGTCTTTATAATTTTCTTCGTTATACAATTAATTGCATTTATCGCGCTCCCTCTAACAGTTAGCACTATTATCTTTCAACTACTAATATTTCTGGTAGTAAGCTGTTATGGCGGTGGGTTTTCTAATCTTCCGGCGTTTATTGGCGATCTCTTCGGAACAAAAGAGCTGGGGGCTATTCATGGCTATCTGCTTACCACCTGGTCTTTAGGCGGATTAATAGGCCCTACGCTCGTCTCTCAAATCTATACACGAACAGGCAGTTATATTCCAGTATTCTATGTTTTTACCGGATTGATTTTAATAGCCTTAATCGTGAGTATATTGCTTAACAGGAGTATAAAAAAAGCGAGAGAAAAGCGAGATGAATATGAACTAAGTACAACAGAATAGCAGTATGATCTGCATACTTAATTAAAAAAGTTTCTTTGTAAGGAGTCGTATGAAAATTTAATTTTTGGTCTCGTTACCAAACTTTGGTATATTTGAATAAACACTCAAATATGGGAAAAAACACCTCTATATCACTTGGAAATCATTTTGAAGAGTTTATTAATGAAGAATTAAAATCTGGAAGATATAACTCTGTAAGTGAAATAATTCGTTCTGCTTTAAGGTTATTAGAAAGTGAAGAAAGAAAAGAAAAAGAGCTTATTAAAGCTCTAGAAGCAGGAGAACAAAGTGGATTTGTTGAAGATTTCGATTCTAAAGAACACTTAAAAGAATTGCACCGGCAACACTTATGAGTAACGATAAATATCGAATAAGTCAAAAGGCACTTGAAGATTTAGATAAAATTTGGATTTACACTTTTAAAAAATGGTCTAAGGTACAAGCAGACAGATATTACAATTTAATAATTGAAGAAATTCATTTTATAGCAGATAATTTTTTGACAGGTAAATCAGCCGAACAAACGCGAAAAAATTATCGAGTAACAAAAATAAAATCACATTTGATTTTTTACAGAAAAGATGAAAATCAAACCGTAGAAATCATTAGAATTCTCCACGAAAGAATGGATATAAAAAGACGTTTATAGTAAAACTCCACACGAAAACGGTTCATCGCAATTACCGGTAGTCTTCTGAAAGTTATTTTTTTTTAGAGATCAATCATAAAAACAACTAAGCCGATAAATCCACGTCCCCTACTCCGCCAACTGGCGATAACCGAGACCGCAGCATTTTTTTTAAAAACAATAGAGGGACTCCCTTCGATTTCGCTAACGCTACACTCTGGACAGGCTTCTCATCCCAATTTAAATTCCACAAAAAAACCTTTCCGAAGAAAGGTTTCTATTAAGAGCCGATGGAGGGACTCGAACCCACGACCTGCTGATTACAAATCAGCTGCTCTAGCCAGCTGAGCTACATCGGCAACTTATTAGATTAAAGTGCGTTCAGTTTTTCGATCAAAGCATTTGCTTTAGTCTCCAAGTCAGCCTGAACTTCCTTAAAATGTTTTTGTTTATTTTCAACATCACGACGGTTGATCTTAGTGATCAATTCATCATATTCTTTTATAGCCTCATCAACGATCGACTCAGATTTCGCCGGGTCTTCTTTTGGATTAGCCATTTGGTGAATGTAAGCAGCATCGATGATGTCTCCCATTACATAATTCACGTCTTTTTTAAGTAGTCTTTTACTCGCCATTATCAATAAATTTCGGCTGCGAATTTAAACTATTTTTCGAAACGAAAATAGATTAAATAAGTTTTAATTCTGATTTTTTTTCAATACCGCTAAAGCTTCAGGCATATGCCTGCCTGCACTCATACTATTAAACCTGTGAAGTAATTTTCCGTTTTTATCAAAGACAAAGGTTTCCCTTCCCGGCAGCAACCCTAATAAACTGGGCTTCACGCCAAAAACATTCCTTGCTTTTTTATCTTTATCAGATAGAAAAATATAGGGTAATTTATATCTATCAATAAATTTAGAATGTGATTTTGAAGAATCACCACTAATTCCAATAACCTCAGCTCCAAGTTCTTTAAAGTCCTCGTAACTATCTCTAAAACTGCAGGCCTCTTTAGTACAACCCGGTGTAAAATCTTTTGGATAGAAATAAACCACAAAGGCTTTTTTTCCTTTCAATTCTGAAAATCGAAATTTTTCACCATTTTGATTCTTTAATTCTAAATCTGGAACCTCATCGCCAATCTTCATATTATTCTCCTTTATAGCTCACAAAATTTCTTGGTGTTTCATATAACGTCACCTTCAAATCATGATCTTCCTGAATTCTTGTACGAAGTTTATTCCATATTACTACGGCAATATGCTCGGCGGTAGGAATCAGATCTTCAAACTCCGGAACTTCAACATTAAGATTTTTATGGTCAAAAGCCTCCTCCACTTCCAAATAGATAAGCTCTTTTAAGATCTTTAGATCCATTACAAAGCCCGTTTCAGGGTCTGGCTCACCAGTTACCGAAACTATAAGTTCGTAGTTATGCCCGTGATAATGTGGATTACTACATTTTCCGAAAACCCCAAAATTTCGCTCATCATCCCAATCTTTCCTGTAAAGGCGATGAGCTGCATTAAAATGGGCCTTTCTGTGTACGGTTATTCTCATTGTTGAATATGTGAATAATATTTATCAAAAATAATCTTGAACCATTCGGTATAAATATGAGGATTTTTCTTCATATCTACTTCCAGATCTTCTAAAGTAACCCATTTCCAGGCGGCAACTTCATCTGGATTAAGGTTCGGTTTTTCTTCAAAATTCCCCACAAGAATATGATCAAACTCATGCTCGGTTAAACCATTATCAAAAGGTGCTTTATAAATAAAAGAGATGGTATCTTTAAGATCTGTAGAAAATCCCATTTCTTCGTGAAGTCTTCTTTTACCGGCATCAATATTAGATTCACCTTCTCTTTGATGACTACAACAGGTATTTGTCCATAATCCCGGAGAATGGTATTTCGTGAGCGCCCTTTGTTGTATCATCAGTTCATTTTTGTTATTAAAAACGAATACCGAAAAAGCCCTGTGAAGCAATGCCTTTTCATGCGCTTCTATCTTCTCCATTAGACCAATCTGCTCGTCCTTTTCGTTAACTAAAATTACTTTTTCTTTTGCCATTTTTTTTATTGAAGTTCAAATGTACAAAAACGGAATTTTTTATCACAAAGAAGCTGATTAAGCAATTCCTAAAGTTTTAAGTTACCAGTATAAAGATCGCAGTTTATAGACAAAATAAATTCTGAACGACGATTTATTGCATGAGCATCCTCTGGACAGGGAATCTTATTTCTGCAATTATTAACCAGTTCGGTTTCACCATAACCTCGTCCCGATATACGATTTCCATCTACCCCCATATTTACTAAATACTGCCTGGTAACCGCTACCCGGTTTTGAGATAATTTTATATTATATTTATCATCTGCCCTGCTATCTGTATGTGATCTAATATCAATAAGTAATTCAGGGTATTCCTGCATATATGCTGCAATATGATCTAACTGTCTGGCAGCTTTTGATTCGATTTCAGCTTTATCCAAATCAAATAAAATAGGGTCTAAATCGAGCATTTTCGCCAGATCATCCCCTACTCTGGCTGCAAAAATTTTATCACCTTTATCATTTTGAAACCGAATAAAATTTTCCTTCCGCTTGACTTCCGCTGCGTAAAAACTCCAGTTAAAAAAAGCTCTTATAGCGGCAACATTTTCAGGATCATTGCCCGAGAAATCATGAGAAACCTGATACATCACTAAACCGTTTTCAGGATTATCAAATCCATTACCGTAAACTATTACAGCACCTGGCCCATTGGACAGCGATGGAACATCTGGTGCTGAAGGATCTATGACAATCATTTTTGCTCCCTCCCTCCAGGCATTTGCCTTTTTTGGATATAAAATACGTTCGGAACCATTAATCATTGCGTTGTCGTTCCTGCCGAGATATTGAGCAACAGGATCTGATGGAAATTGATGCAAATAAGGGGGCGTTGCAAACCTGTGTTCGTAATATGGAATAAGGCCCGATGTTCTTGCCCCGGGCATCCCAGCCGATAAGAAATTGAGTTGAATTAGTTTACTTTTATCACCTTCAGGAACCGATCCATAAAGATTTTCAAGCTGGCTTCCGGCATGGCAACCTGCCCAGATCGCGCCTTTATATTTTCTATTCCAGAAATATAAATTTTTGTGAGTTTCAAATTTAGGTTCGGCATGAGGCATCACAAATATATCATCACAAATCCCTAATTCATCCGGCGATTTCCAATTACTGGAATTATAACCACCATGTGCAGAACCAGGAATTCCTGCGGCTTTGAAATAAACCAGGGCAATACTACCATTCTGTTTATCTAATGTCCATTTTGGAGCTACTGAAAGGTTTGTAAAGACAGGAAGCGCTTTATCCTCATTCAAGTAACTACCAATAATGCCTCTTTGCTCCCAGCTTTGTATACTCTGTTGTACTTCTTCTGTAATATAGGAAACAGGAATCACAAAAGAACCCGATCTAAAATCTTCGCCCATTAGACTAAAATCGATTCCATCTTTACTTTTTTTTGAGTTAATTATCCATTTTATTTCCACCGGATAATCCGATAGAAGCTCGTGTATAAAACCATAAGGTTTTAAAGCATTGGCATGTGTTTGGGGAGTAATTCCTAAATTTATAGCATAGGAACCTTTTGCTATAATTTCAGTATTAGACTGAGAAAATAATGAGAAGCTGAAAATAAGATTTACAGCAAATAATAAGACCGCATGTCTTAGGTTTTGTAGGGCAAAGACCTTCATTTCTTACAGGAATTAAATCAAATATCTATCAAAAACCGCATATACTCATTAAAGTTAATAATTAATGGTTTAAGAGATGTATTGCATCGATAAAAAGGCGTGTCCAGATAAACAAAATTTCATCAAAATAATGGTATTTTTGCCGCTCCAATATCAGCAGGCATGAAGCATTATCAGAAAGAGATCAATAAAAGAAGAACATTTGGGATCATTTCCCACCCCGATGCCGGTAAAACCACTCTTACTGAAAAGTTATTACTTTTTGGTGGTGCGATCCAGGAAGCGGGAGCCGTAAAATCTAATAAGATCAAAAAAGGTGCTACCAGTGACTTTATGGAAATTGAACGCCAGAGAGGAATTTCTGTAGCGACTTCTGTACTTGCTTTTGAATATAGAGATATTAAGATAAATATTCTGGATACTCCCGGTCACAGGGATTTTGCTGAAGATACTTTTAGAACCCTTACCGCTGTAGATAGCGTTATCGTTGTTATTGATGTCGCAAAAGGTGTGGAGGAACAAACTGAAAAACTGGTAGAGGTTTGTAGAATGCGAAACATCCCGATGATCGTATTCATCAATAAACTTGACCGTGAAGGTAAAGATGCTTTCGAGCTGCTGGATGAAATTGAGCAAAAATTAAACTTAACCGTAACTCCTTTAAGTTTCCCAATTGGAATGGGTTATGATTTTAAAGGAATTTACAATATCTGGGAAAAGAACGTGAATCTGTTCACCGGTGATCCAAGAAAAGATATTGAGGAAACTGTAGAAATTAGTGACCTTAAATCAGAGGAACTTGATGGATTGATAGGTGATACTGCTGCAGATACACTTAGAGAGGAATTAGAACTTGCCCAAGGTGTTTATCCAGAATTTGATAGGGATGCTTATTTAGACGGGAGGTTACAGCCAGTATTCTTTGGTTCGGCCTTAAATAATTTTGGAGTTAGAGAACTACTGGATTGTTTTATTAAGATCGCTCCACCACCAAGACCTAAAGAAAGTGATTCCAGGCTGGTGAAGCCGGATGAAAAAGAATTTACCGGTTTTGTATTCAAGATCCACGCGAATATGGATCCTAAACATCGTGACCGACTTGCATTTATAAAAATTGTATCAGGGAAATTTGAAAGAAACAAGAACTACCTGCACGTTAGAAATAATAAGAACATGAAGTTCTCTTCTCCGAATGCATTTTTTGCTGAAAAGAAAGAGATCGTAGACGTTTCATATCCGGGAGATATTGTTGGTTTACATGACACTGGAAATTTTAAAATCGGAGATACTCTTACTGAAGGAGAAAATCTGGCTTACAAGGGAATCCCTAGTTTCTCACCCGAACACTTTCGATATATCAACAATGCAGACCCCATGAAATCCAAGCAATTGGAAAAAGGGATTGATCAGTTGATGGATGAAGGAGTTGCGCAATTATTCGTTCTTGAAATGAACGGAAGAAAAGTGATAGGTACTGTTGGTGCACTTCAGTTCGAGGTAATCCAATATCGTTTGGAACATGAATATGGTGCAAAATGTACTTATGAAAACCTAAATGTTCATAAAGCAACCTGGATTGAAGCTGAAGATGAAAAAAGCGACGAATTCAAAGACTTTAAAAGAGTAAAGTCGAAATTTCTGGCAAAAGATAAACATGGCCAACTGGTGTTTTTTGCAGATTCCCAGTTTTCCTTACAAATGACCCAGCAAAAATATCCATCTATTAAATTCCATTTTACTTCAGAGTTTTAAAGTCTTTTAAATAAAGAGTTCGTCACCCTGAACTTGTTTCAGAGTCTCCAGAGATACTGAAACAAATTCAGTAATACATTGTATTTGAATGATGTTTCAAAAGAGCATTTCGAAAAAGATAGATACACCCATAAAATTTACTATTTTCGAAACAAAGTAACTCTATGTCCCAAATTGATGAATTTATTGCTGATTTTGCTTCTCTTGTATGGGGGATTCCGTTAGTGATCCTGCTTATTGGAGGTGGAATTTTTCTTCTTATATATTCCCGATTTTTACCGTTCAGATATTTAGGTCATTCCGTAGAAGTTCTCCGTGGAAAGTATAATAACCCTGATGACCCGGGTGATATCAATCATTTTCAGGCTTTATCTACCGCGCTATCCTCCACGGTTGGGATGGGGAATATAGCTGGTGTTGCGGTGGCTATTGCAGTAGGTGGACCTGGAGC
Source organism: Christiangramia forsetii KT0803 (assembly GCF_000060345.1). NCBI lineage: Bacteria > Pseudomonadati > Bacteroidota > Flavobacteriia > Flavobacteriales > Flavobacteriaceae > Christiangramia > Christiangramia forsetii. The sequence continues at coordinate 2,513,127 of NC_008571.1, forward strand.
GATATTCTGGTTATGGGTTAGCGCCGTAGTTGGAATGGCTACAAAATTCTTTACGAATAGTTTAGCGGTAATGTACCGCGGAAAAGATACCGAAGGCAAAATACAGGGAGGCGTTATGTATTTTATTGTTGAAGGACTTGGTAAGAAATGGAAACCTTTAGCTGCTTTTTTTGCCATTGCCGGACTTGTAGGAGCTTTACCTGTTTTTAATGTGAATCAGCTTACACAGGCGATTAATTATATTCTTTTAGAACCTAATAATATTGAAACAGGCTTTACTACCAGCCTTATAATTGGAATTATTTTAACCCTAATCACCACGGTAGTTATTATTGGAGGTTTGGACAGAATTAGTAAAACGGTTTCAAAGCTGGTACCGGCTATGGTTGTGTTATACTTTGTTTCAGTACTGGTAATCCTTTTTGTAAATTATGATGTCGTGTTTCACTATTTCGGAATGATCTTTACCGATGCATTTGCTGCAAATAATTATAAAGGAGATCCTCTTTTAGGAGGTGTTTTAGGCGGACTTATTCTATTAGGGATACGTCGTGGTGCATTTTCTAACGAAGCCGGTATAGGAACGGCCACCATGGCTCACGGAGCGAGCAAGACTTCAGAACCCATCAGGGAAGGGCTTATTGCAATGCTGGGTCCTGCAATTGATACCTTAGTGGTTTGTACACTCACGGCAATGGCTATTTTAGTAACAGGAGTTTGGCAAAGTACAGATGTAAACGGAGTAAGCCTTACCGCCGCAGCATTTGATCAGGGAATTCCGTATGTTGGAAATTATGTATTATTACTTTGTATTCTGGCATTTAGCATTTCCTCGCTATTTTCTTATTCTTACTACGGAACAAAATGCCTTTCATTCCTACTTGGAGCAAAAAACAAGAAGTATTACAATTATGTCTACGTATTAAGTATTATCGTTGGAGCAACAACATCTTTAAGTTTTATACTGAATTTGATTGACGGATTTTTTGCACTTATGGCAATCCCAACAATGATCTCAACATTAATCATGGCGCCAAGAGTGATGAAGGCGGCGAAGATCTATTTTAAGAAATATACTCCCTGATAATTGAATTTCAGGAATTAAACCGAACAAAAAAAGAGATTTCTCAGTCGCTTCTCTCCTTCAAAATGACACTCATTATTAAACGTCATTTCGAGCAAAGCGAGAAATCTCTTTTTTACTATTAAGTTTGTAATAAACTGCCAATTGTTACTGCTAATAGCGTACTAAATTAAGCCTGTCCTGTAGGTCCAAAATTTAAAGGCAACGGTGCTTTATCATAATCTTTGATCTCGCCATGTGCCTTTTCAAATTTATTAATGTTATCTCCTAAAGCTTTCAGCAATCTCTTAGCATGTTGCGGAGTCAGGATAACTCTTGATTTCACTTTACTTTTAGGTCTTCCCGGCATGATATTCACAAAATCCACTACAAATTCTGAAACCGAATGATTAATGATCGCCAGATTTGAATAGGTTCCTTCAGCAATAGCATCATCAAGTTCTATATTGATCTTTCCTTTCTGGTTTTTATTCTTTTTATCTTCTTCCATAATTTAAATTTTCTTCAATTTAATATTTATTTTGAAATGCTTAATTATCTAGTTTATAATACACAAAATCTGAAACTATTGGATCAATCCCCTCTTTTCTAAATTCGGTGGCGATCTGTCCTCGATGATAAGTAGAATGGTTAACCACATGAAAAATAATATCTCTTAAAGAATTTTGATAACGCTCTCCTTTAGAATTCTTATACTTTACAATTCTGTCAAGATCTTCATTTTCTAAAATATCCAGAGTTTCTTTAAAATTTTTAATTTCTATGGACTTCATTTTATCTACTTCATAATTCTGCCACACATTCACTTTATCCTCTTTCTCCATCACTCGATTATTCCAGATATTTTGTGCATTCAAGATATGAGATAAAAGTTTGATTGCTCTTTCTGGTATCATAAACTCCAAATCACCATCATTAAATTTTTTAATGATCTCCAGATTGTAATAATGCGAATATTCCAGCAGTTCTTTAAAATAATCCTTCATATTTCAAATATCGTTATAAATAAAAAAAGGCCCCACTGTTAGCGGAGCCTTTTCTTAATTATTATCAGGAATTAGTTATAATTAACTTCCTGTTTCTTCTCAAGCATCTGGTCAAATTCTTCTTTAGAACCAACAATAATGCTATCGTATTTTCTCATACCTGTACCTGCAGGAATTCTGTGTCCTACAATTACATTTTCCTTCAATCCTTCAAGATAATCAATCTTACCGCTTACTGCAGCCTCGTTCAATACCTTCGTTGTTTCCTGGAAGGAAGCAGCAGAGATAAAGGACTTAGTTTGAAGTGAAGCTCTGGTAATACCCTGAAGTACCGGATTAGCCGTTGCCGTGATTACGTCTCTGGCAGTTGCAAGATTCTTATCTTCTCTTCTAAGAATAGAGTTTTCGTCTCTAAGATCTCTTGGAGTGATAATTTGTCCTGCCTTCAGTTTTTCAGAATCACCCGCGTCTTCGATAACTTTCATTCCGAATAACTTGTTATTCTCTTCGATGAAATCAGCTTTATGTACAAGTTGATTTTCAAGGAAAATAGTATCTCCCGGATCTACGATTCTTACCTTACGCATCATCTGTCTTACCACAACCTCAAAGTGCTTATCGTTAATCTTCACACCCTGTAGTCTATATACCTCCTGAACTTCGTTCACAAGATACTGTTGTACAGCATTTGGCCCTTTGATATTCAAGATATCTTCCGGAGTGATAGAACCATCAGAAAGTGGCATTCCAGCTCTCACGTAGTCATTCTCCTGAACAAGGATCTGGTTAGATAATTTAACAAGATACTTCTTAACCTCACCAAGTTTAGACTCAACGATGATCTCACGGTTACCTCTTTTAATCTTACCAAAAGATACCACACCGTCAATCTCAGATACAACAGCCGGGTTAGATGGGTTACGTGCTTCGAAAAGCTCGGTTACCCTTGGAAGACCTCCTGTAATATCCCCTGCTTTAGAAGATTTACGTGGAATCTTAACCAAAATCTTACCAACTCCAATTTTCTCTTCGTTGTCCACCATAAGGTGAGCACCTACCGGAAGGTTATAAGAACGAATTACTTCGTCTTTCTTCCCTAGGATATGAAGCGTTGGGATCAATTTCTTGTTACGGGATTCAGAAATTACTTTTTCCTGGAATCCTGTCTGCTCATCGATCTCAACCTGATAAGTAACACCCTGTTCTACATTCTCATACTTGATCTTACCGGCAAATTCAGAAATAATTACACCGTTATATGGATCCCAAGTACAGATTACTTCACCTTCCTTCACTGTTGCTCCATCGTTAATATTGATCTGAGAACCGTAAGGAATATTGTTGTTACTTAATACAACTCCTGTTTTCTTATCCTTGATCTTAAGTTCAGCGGTACGAGAGATCACGATGTCTGCAGTTCCACCATCAGGGGCTTCACCTTTAACAACTTTTAGATCTTCGATCTCTGCAACACCAGCAAACTTAGCTTCAAGTTTATTATCTTCAGAGATGTTACCTGCAATACCACCCACGTGGAACGTACGTAGTGTAAGCTGTGTACCAGGTTCTCCAATAGACTGTGCAGCAACAACCCCAACAGCTTCACCTGTTTGAACAATTTTGTTGGTTGCAAGGTTTCTACCGTAACACTTGATACAGATCCCTTTCTTCGCCTCACAAGTAAGTGGTGAACGTACTTCAACACTCTCGATTGGCGCAGCTTCGATCTTAGCAACGATCTCTTCAGTTATTTCTTCATTTGTAGCAACAATATGTTCTTGTGTTGATGGATTTACCACATCATTTAGAGAAATACGTCCAAGGATTCTCTCTCCTAATGATTCTACAATTTCTTCATTCTTTTTAAGTGGCTTCACTTCCACTCCTCTCAATGTTCCACAGTCATCTTCATTTACGATCACATCCTGAGAAACATCTACCAGACGACGGGTTAAGTAACCAGCATCGGCAGTTTTAAGTGCGGTATCGGCAAGACCTTTACGAGCACCGTGAGTTGAGATAAAGTATTCAAGAATTGAAAGTCCTTCTTTAAAGTTAGAAAGAATCGGGTTTTCAATAATTTCACCTCCACCAGAGTTAGATTTCTTCGGCTTAGCCATCAATCCACGCATACCGGTTAACTGACGAATCTGTTCTTTCGAACCACGAGCACCAGAATCAAGCATCATATATACTGAGTTGAATCCTTGCTTGTCTTCACGAATTCGCTTCATAGCCAGATCTGTAAGACCTGCGTTCGTAGAAGTCCAGATGTCAATTACCTGGTTATAACGTTCGTTATTGGTAATAAGACCCATGTTATAGTTACCAATGATACCTTCAACCTGCTCATTAGCTTCATCGATCATAGATTGTTTCTCTTCAGGGATGATAATATCACCTAAGCTGAAGGAAAGTCCACCACGGAATGCAAATCCATATCCAAGACCTTTAATCTCATCAAGGAATTCTGAAGTTTCAGGTACACTTGTAATTTTAAGAATCTTACCAATAATCTCACGAAGGGATTTCTTAGTTAATACCTCATTGATATACCCGGCTTTTTCAGGTACAGCTTCATTAAATAAAACTCTACCAACCGTGGTATCCTTGATCATATAAACCAATTCACCTTCTTCGTTGTAATCTTTAGTTCTAATCTTGATTCCTGCGTTAAGATCTACTCTCTTCTGGTTGTAAGCTATTACAAGCTCTTCCGCAGAATAAAAAGTAAGTCCTTCACCAATTACTGTCTCATCTTTAGTAGTTTTCTTGTGCTTGGTCATATAATAAAGACCAAGTACCATATCCTGAGAAGGTACAGTAATAGGAGAACCGTTTGCAGGGTTCAAAATATTATGAGAAGCAAGCATTAATAACTGTGCTTCTAGAATAGCTTCCGGCCCAAGTGGTAAATGAACTGCCATCTGGTCACCATCAAAATCGGCATTGAATGCAGTACACGCAAGTGGGTGAAGCTGAATTGCCTTACCTTCAATAAGTTTAGGCTGGAATGCCTGGATTCCCAGACGGTGAAGTGTAGGAGCACGGTTCAATAATACCGGATGCCCTTTCAACACATTTTCCAATATATCCCAAACTACAGGTTCTTTCTTATCGATAATCTTCTTAGCAGACTTCACTGTTTTTACGATCCCTCTTTCTATCAGTTTTCTAATAATAAAAGGCTTGTAAAGTTCCGCTGCCATATTCTTGGGAAGACCACATTCGAACATTTTTAGTTCCGGTCCTACAACGATTACCGAACGTGCTGAATAATCCACACGCTTACCAAGCAGGTTCTGACGGAAACGCCCTTGTTTCCCTTTCAATGAATCTGAAAGTGATTTAAGCGGACGGTTAGAATCAGTTTTTACTGCTGATGATTTTCTTGTATTATCGAATAATGAATCTACAGATTCCTGAAGCATACGTTTCTCATTTCTAAGAATCACCTCAGGAGCTTTAATCTCCATTAATCTTTTCAGACGGTTGTTACGAATAATTACACGACGGTAAAGATCGTTCAAATCTGAAGTAGCGAAACGACCACCATCAAGAGGCACCAAAGGTCTAAGTTCCGGTGGAATAACCGGTACTACCTTCATGATCATCCATTCTGGATTGTTTTCACGATTTTTATTTGCATCACGAAGTGCTTCCACCACCTGAAGTCTCTTAAGAGCCTCCGTTTTACGTTGCTTGGAAGTTTCGTTATTAGCTTTATGTCTTAATTCATAAGAAAGTTCATCAAGATCTATTCTCTTAAGAATTTCGATTAGACATTCAGCTCCCATTTTAGCGATAAACTTATTTGGGTCGCTGTCGTCTAAATATTGATTTTCCTGAGGAAGTTCATCTAAAATATTTAGATATTCTTCTTCCGTCAAGAAATCCATTTTCTTCAATGGTTCTCCTTCTTCATTCTTCGCATTACCTGCCTGGATCACTACATATCTTTCGTAGTAGATGATCATGTCAAGTTTCTTAGAAGGAAGTCCCAACAAATAACCAATTTTGTTAGGTAAAGAACGGAAATACCAGATATGAGCTACAGGTACTACAAGGTTAATATGACCAACACGGTCTCTACGCACCTTCTTCTCGGTAACTTCTACACCACAACGGTCACAAACAATCCCTTTGTAACGAATTCTCTTATATTTTCCGCAGGCACACTCATAATCCTTTACAGGACCAAAAATACGCTCACAGAACAATCCGTCACGCTCTGGTTTGTGCGTACGGTAATTGATCGTTTCAGGCTTAAGAACTTCGCCGCGAGATTCCGCAAGGATAGACTCTGGAGAAGCTAAACCTATAGAGATCTGGTTGAACCTCTGTACTGTATTTTTATCATTATTTCTAGCCATAATACTTTTTATATAGTAAACAGTAGTAGTATCCAGTAAAGTTTACTGAATACTAACTACTGGTGACTTTTTATTCTTCTAATTTAATATCCAATCCAAGACCTTTCAATTCGTGCATAAGTACATTGAAAGATTCCGGCAATCCAGGTTCTGGCATTGGCTCACCCTTCACAATAGCCTCATAGGTCTTAGCTCTACCAATCACATCATCAGATTTTACCGTCAGGATTTCACGTAGGGTAGCAGAAGCTCCATAAGCCTCTAATGCCCAAACTTCCATCTCTCCAAATCTCTGACCACCAAATTGTGCCTTACCACCAAGCGGTTGCTGAGTAATAAGTGAGTATGGTCCAATAGATCTGGCGTGCATCTTATCATCGATCATATGACCTAATTTCAGCATATAAATCACACCAACTGTAGCACGTTGATCAAATCTCATTCCGGTTCCACCATCATAAAGATACGTATGACCATATCTTGGAATTCCTGCTTTATCGGTAAGATCATTGATCTCTTCGATAGTTGCACCGTCAAAAATTGGAGTCGCATATTTCTTCCCGTTTTTCTGACCAGCCCATCCAAGAACTGTTTCGTAGATCTGACCGATGTTCATACGTGATGGTACCCCAAGTGGGTTCAACACGATATCAACCGGAGTTCCATCTTCAAGGAATGGCATATCTTCCTGACGAACGATTCTTGCAACAATACCTTTGTTACCGTGACGTCCTGCCATCTTATCCCCTACCTTCAGCTTACGTTTCTTAGCGATGTAAACTTTAGCCAGTTTAAGAATTCCTGATGGAAGTTCATCTCCAACAGAAACGGTGAATTTCTCTCTTCTTAGGTTACCCTGAAGATCGTTTTCCTTGATTTTATAATTATGTAAAAGATCTGCAACAAGCTCATTAAGGTGATCATCTGTAGTCCATGTACCCGTAGTTAAGTGGGTATAATCGTCTACAGCATTTAACATCTTAAGCGTGTACTTCTTACCTTTTGGCATTACTTCTTCACCAAGGTCATTCTGTACTCCCTGAGCTGTTTTTCCACCTATAATAGTGAATAGTTTCTCAACAAGATCAGCCTTAAGATTAGCGAATTTAGCATCGTACTTTTTCTCTAGTGCTGCAACATCTTCTTTATCCTGAGCTCTCTTACGCTTATCTTTAATTGCTCTTGCGAACAACTTCTTATTAATAACAACACCACTTAATGATGGAGATGCCTTTAATGAAGCATCTTTTACATCACCTGCTTTGTCACCAAAGATCGCACGTAGAAGTTTTTCTTCGGGAGTTGGATCACTTTCTCCCTTAGGAGTAATCTTACCTATAAGAATATCACCAGGCTTCACTTCAGCACCAACTCTAATCATTCCGTGTTCATCAAGGTCTTTAGTAGCCTCTTCTGAAACGTTTGGAATATCATTCGTCAATTCTTCGTTACCTAGTTTTGTATCTCTCACTTCAAGAGAGTATTCATCTATATGGATAGAGGTGAAAATATCATCTCTTACCACTTTTTCTGAAATTACAATCGCATCCTCAAAGTTGTAACCTTTCCAAGGCATGAAGGCTACCTTCATATTTCTACCTAATGCAAGTTCACCTGCTTCAGTAGCATAACCCTGGCAAAGAACCTGTCCTTTAGTAACTCTGTCACCTACACTTATGATTGGTTTCAGGTTGATACAAGATCCCTGGTTCGTCTTACGGAATTTAATAAGGTTGTAAGATTTTGAATCATCATCAAAACTTACCATTCTTTCCTCTTCAGTACGATCGTACTTAATTACAATCTTATTTGCATCTACATATTCTACTTCTCCTTCTCCTTCAGCATTAATCAATACTCGAGAATCTGTAGCTACCTGTCTTTCAAGTCCAGTTCCAACAATAGGAGAATCTGTTCTTAAAAGTGGTACTGCCTGACGCATCATGTTTGATCCCATCAATGCACGGTTGGCATCATCATGTTCCAGGAATGGAATTAATGAAGCCGAAATAGAGGAGATCTGGTTTGGTGCAACATCGGTATAATGTATCTCCTTAGGATCAACTACCGGGAAATCACCCTCCATACGTGCAATTACACGATCTGTATCTATAGTTCCGTCATCTTTTAATGGAATGTTAGCCTGAGCTATCTTCTTACCTTCTTCTTCTTCAGCGCTTAAATAAATTGGCTCTTCGGAAGTATTGATCTTACCATCGGTTACACTTCGGTATGGAGTTTCAATGAATCCCATTCCGTTCACTTTTGCATAAACAGAAAGTGAAGAGATCAAACCAATATTCGGACCTTCAGGAGTTTCAATAGGACAAAGTCTTCCGTAGTGAGTATAGTGAACATCACGTACCTCGAACCCTGCTCTTTCTCTTGATAAACCACCTGGTCCTAATGCGGAAAGTCTACGCTTATGCGTGATTTCTGCAAGAGGGTTCGTCTGGTCCATGAACTGAGATAACTGGTTAGTTCCGAAGAAAGAGTTGATCACAGAAGACAATGTCTTCGCGTTGATCAAGTCAATTGGAGTAAACACTTCGTTATCACGAACGTTCATACGCTCACGGATTGTTCTTGCCATACGAGCAAGACCAACACCGAACTGCTGAGATAACTGCTCACCTACAGTTCTTACACGACGGTTAGAAAGGTGATCAATATCATCAATCTCAGCTTTAGAGTTGATAAGTTCAATTAAATATTTAACAATGGTAATAATGTCTAATTTGGTAAGCACCTGCTTATCCATTTCAACATCAAGACCAAGCTTTTTGTTCATTCTATATCTACCAACTTCTCCAAGGCTGTAACGCTGATCTGAGAAGAAAAGTTTGTCGATAATTCCACGAGCAGTTTCCTCATCTGGCGGTTCAGCATTACGAAGCTGACGATAGATATGTTCTACCGCTTCTTTTTCAGAGTTGGTAGGATCTTTTTGTAGTGTATTATGAATGATCGCATAATCACCGGTTTGGTTATCTTCTTTATGAAGAAGAATCGTTTTACTTCCGGTTTCAAGAATTTCTTCTATGTGATCTTTTTCAAGTTCTGTATCACGGTCAAGAACGATCTCGTTACGTTCGATAGAGACAACTTCTCCGGTATCTTCATCTACGAAATCTTCGTACCATGTATTTAATACTCTTGCCGCAAGTTTACGTCCAAGGTATTTTTTAAGTCCTGTTTTAGATACCTTCACTTCTTCCGCAAGGTCAAAGATCTCCAAAATATCTTTATCACGCTCAAATCCGATAGCACGGAAAAGCGTGGTAACAGGTAATTTTTTCTTACGATCGATATACGCGTACATTACGCTGTTAATATCGGTAGCAAATTCTATCCATGATCCTTTAAAAGGAATTACACGGGCAGAATATAATTTAGTTCCATTTGCATGGAAAGACTGTCCAAAGAAAACCCCTGGAGAACGGTGTAGCTGAGAAACTACTACTCGCTCGGCACCGTTGATGCAGAAAGTTCCGCTAGGTGTCATATAAGGGATAGTTCCCAAATAAACGTCCTGTACGATGGTTTCAAAATCTTCGTGTTCAGGGTCGGTACAGTATAACTTAAGTCTCGCCTTAAGTGGTACACTATAGGTCAATCCGCGTTCTATACACTCCTGAATGGAATATCTCGGCGGGTCCACAAAATAATCTAAGAATTCTAGTACAAATTGATTACGGGTGTCCGTAATGGGGAAGTTTTCTAGGAAGGTGTTGTAAAGACCTTCATTTCCCCGCTCTTCTGATTTTGTCTCTAATTGAAAGAAGTCCTGAAAAGACTTAATCTGCAGATCCAGAAAGTCCGGATAAGCAGGCTTGTTCTTAACAGAAGAGAAACTCAATCTTTCAGTTTGCTTTGCTAACATCAATGGACGGGATTATAATTTATATATAAAAAACTGCGTTTTTTGAACTTAAGTTCTATATACGCAAAATGGTTTAGACCTCCAGGAGTGTATCCCTGAGGTCTAAACCTAAATAATATTGCTTGTGCTAAGCTTATTTAAGCTCAACCTCAGCTCCTGCTTCTTCTAACTGTGCTTTTAATGCTTCAGCTTCGTCTTTTGCAACTCCTTCTTTAACTGGTTTTGGAGCTTCGTCTACTAATGCTTTTGCATCTTTAAGACCAAGACCTGTAAGTTCTTTTACCAACTTAACTACTGCCAATTTAGATCCACCTGGAGCAGTAAGAATTACGTCGAATTCTGTTTGCTCTTCAGCTTCTTCACCACCAGCGGCACCACCACCAGCAACAGCTACTGCAGCAGCAGCAGGCTCAATACCATATTCTTCTTTTAAAATATCAGCTAATTCGTTTACTTCTTTTACAGTAAGATTAACTAATTGTTCTGCGAAATCTTTTAAATCTGCCATTTTCTATCGTTTTTAAAAAGTTCTTTAATTTATAATTGTTAAAAAGTGCGTACTATATTATCCCTCTTTTTCTGAAAGGGTTTTAAGGATTCCTGCGATCTTTCCACCACCTGATTTAAGTGCGGAAACAACATTTTTAGCAGGAGATTGAAGTAATCCAACGATATCCCCGATAACTTCTTCTTTAGACTTGATATTAACAAGTGTATCAAGATAGTCGTCACCTACATAAATAGCTTCTTCTACAAAAGCTCCTTTAAGTAAAGGTTTCTCAGATTTCTTTCTAAATTCCTTAATAACTTTCGCCGGAGCGTTTCCGGTTTCAGAAAGCATTATTGAGGTATTGCCTTTTAAAACTGTAGGAAGTTCACCGAAATCTTTTTCAGCAGCTTCCATCGCTTTAGCAAGCAATGTATTCTTAACTACCGCTAATTTTACGTTTGCTTTAAAACAAGCTCTACGTAAGTTAGAAGTACTTCCAGCATCCAGGCCAGAAATGTCAGCCAAATAGATAGTTGGATTTTCGGCTAACTGGGCAGTTAAAGCTTCTATAACTTGTGCTTTTTCTTCTCTTGTCATAATCTTAAATTATTGCTCAGTAAACCTTTTAGTATCAATCTGTACACTCGGGCTCATGGTACTAGACATGTAAATTGTCTTAATGTACACTCCTTTAGCTGCCTGAGGCTTCAATTTTACCAGCGTAGTTAATAATTCTCTTGCATTACCAGCAATTTTCTCAGCATCAAAAGATGCTTTTCCAACTCCAGCATGCACAATTCCGTGCTTATCTACCTTAAAGTCAATCTTACCAGCTTTAACATCAGAAACTGCCTTAGCAATATCCATAGTTACAGTACCAGTCTTAGGGTTAGGCATTAAACCTCTTGGTCCTAGAACTCGTCCTAATGGTCCAAGTTTACCCATAACGCTAGGCATCGTGATAATTACATCAACATCTGTCCAACCGCCTTTTATCTTATCAAGGTATTCATCTAATCCCACGTAATCGGCACCAGCTTCTTTAGCCTCTTCTTCCTTATCTGGAGTCACAAGAGCCAAAACTTTAACGTCTTTACCAGTACCATGAGGAAGTGTTACCACACCTCTCACCATTTGATTTGCTTTTCTAGGATCTACGTTCAAACGAACCGCTAAATCCACAGAAGCATCAAAGTTTGCGTTGGAAACTTCTTTTATCAAAGCTGAAGCTTCGGCAACCGTATAGGTTTTGCCGTTCTCAATCTTAGACTGAGCTTCTTTTTGCTTTTTAGTTAATTTTGCCATTTCTTAATTTCTTTTTGGATTAAAACGGTGCATCACCTTTTACAGTTATTCCCATCGAACGAGCTGTTCCGGCAACCATTTTCATTGCAGACTCTACAGTAAATGCATTAAGATCCTGCATCTTGTCTTCTGCAATCGCTTTAACCTGATCCCAAGAAACACTAGCCACTTTTTTTCTGTTCGGCTCACCAGAACCTTTTTTAGTCTTAGCCGCTTCCATCAATTGTACTGCTGCAGGTGGAGTCTTGATCACAAAATCAAAAGACTTATCCTTATATACAGTAATTGCAACTGGAAGCACCTTTCCTTGCTTATCCTGAGTTCTACCATTGAATTGCTTACAGAATTCCATGATATTTACCCCGGCAGCACCTAAAGCAGGTCCAACTGGTGGTGATGGGTTAGCAGCACCTCCGCGAACTTGTAGTTTTACAACTTTACTTACTTCTTTTGCCATTTTTCAAATTTTTAAATGATCGTTTATTGAGTGGAAGCTTAAAAAACAATCAAAAAATATGTAACAGTTATTATTATACTTTTTCTACTTGCATATAGCTTAACTCCAATGGTGTTTTTCTTCCGAAAATTTTCACCATTACTTCAAGCTTACGCTTTTCTTCATTGATCTTTTCTACCGTACCATTAAATCCGTTAAATGGTCCGTCAATTACCTTAATAGTTTCACCAATTGTAAAAGGAATCGCAACATTATCAGCCTTCACAGAAAGTTCATCGACTTTCCCTAGCATTCTATTCACTTCAGATTTTCTAAGCGGCACAGGATCTCCTCCTTTTGTTTCTCCTAGAAATCCAATAACTCCATTGATACCTTTAATTATATGAGGAATTTCACCTCCAATATTGGCTTGAATCATTACATAACCTGGAAAATAAACTCTTTCTTTATTTACCTTTTTCCCGTTACGAATTTGAATTACTTTTTCAGTAGGAACAAGAACCTGATCTATGGCATCTTGAAGCCCGAGGTATTCGATTTCTTTTTCAATATAATCTTTAACCTTATTCTCCTGTCCGCTAACGGCACGAACCACATACCACTTTTTCTCTTTTGCTTCTGCCATAGCCATCTTAATTATGATTTAACCCATTCGAAGTATTGCTCAATCGCTCCACTAAAAAGCGTATCAACACCCCAAATTGCTAATGAAAAAATAATCGAGAATACTGCAACAATTACTGTAAGCCTTTGAGCTTCAGACCAGCTTGTCCAGGTAACGTGGTTTCTTAACTCGTTATATGATTCTGAAATGTAATTAACAATTCCTGCCATTTTTTAAAAAGATATTTGCACGGGTTGAGAGGCTCCCTTCGACTTCGCTCAGGACAGGCTTCTCGCCTCGTTTAATCAGCACGGGTTGAGAGGCTCGAACTCCCGACACCTGGTTTTGGAGACCAGTGCTCTACCAACTGAGCTAAACCCGTAAATATAAGTGAAGGTATCCCGCTCTTCACGGGATACCTTTTTATATTAAAATAATTCTTAATCTAGAATTTCAGTTACCTGACCAGCACCTACAGTTCTACCACCTTCACGGATAGCAAAACGAAGACCTTGATTCATAGCAATTGCTTGGATAAGCTCTACTGTAATAGTAAGGTTATCTCCAGGCATTACCATTTCTACACCATCAGGAAGACTAATTGTTCCAGTTACATCAGTTGTACGTACGTAAAACTGAGGACGGTAATTGTTATGGAATGGAGTGTGACGTCCACCTTCTTCTTTCTTAAGGATATAAACCTCTGCTTTAAACTTAGCGTGAGGAGTTACAGATCCAGGCTTAGTAATTACCATACCTCTAGAAATTTGAGATTTCTCAATACCTCTTAGAAGAATACCAACGTTATCACCAGCTTCACCTCTATCAAGAATTTTACGGAACATCTCAACTCCAGTAATTGTAGAAGTAAGTTTTCCTGCACCCATACCAATAATCTCTATAGGATCTCCAGTATTAGCAACACCAGTTTCTATACGTCCAGTTGCAACAGTACCACGACCAGTAATAGAGAATACATCTTCTATAGGCATCAAGAATGCTTTATCAACATCACGCTCAGGAAGTTCAATCCAAGTATCAACTGCTTCCATAAGCTCAAGAACAGTCTTAGACCATTTCTCATCTCCTTCTAAAGCTCCAAGTGCAGAACCTGAAATTACAGGACCATTATCACCATCATACTCGTAGAAAGAAAGAAGATCTCTAACTTCCATTTCAACTAGCTCTAAAAGCTCTTCATCATCAACAAGGTCAACTTTATTCAAGAATACAACGATTCTTGGAATACCAACCTGACGTCCAAGAAGGATGTGCTCACGAGTTTGTGGCATAGGACCATCAGTCGCAGCAACAACAAGAATAGCACCATCCATCTGAGCAGCACCAGTTACCATGTTCTTAACATAATCGGCGTGACCAGGACAATCAACGTGTGCATAGTGACGCTTCTCTGTTGAATACTCAACGTGAGAAGAGTTAATAGTTATACCTCTTTCTTTTTCTTCTGGAGCGTTGTCAATTTGATCAAACGCACTAGCTTCTGAATATCCAGCATCAGCCATTACCTTAGTAATCGCTGCAGTTAAAGTAGTTTTTCCGTGATCTACGTGTCCAATTGTACCAATATTAAGGTGCGGTTTGGAACGGTCGTATTTTTCCTTTGCCATAATTAATACTTATTTAATCTTAGTTATATATTAGTGTTCAATTTTATACAAAACTAGAGCCAACGATGGGAATTGAACCCATGACCTCTTCCTTACCAAGGAAACGCTCTACCCCTGAGCTACGTCGGCCAGACAATTGACTGTTTCAAACAGCAATAACCATAAACCTATAAGGGGCTTATGGATAGGATCAGGTTCGAGGTATTTCAGTCATTTTGCCCCGAATGGGTAAACCGAAATAATCGGTTGTTGTGACCGGATAAACCTGATTCAATTAAATATAGAATGAGAGACCATATTTCCTTCGATTCCGCTTTCACTTCACTCAGGACAGGCTTCTCACCCTTCTTTCTATTTCCAACATCTTTCAATTAAAAATCAAATTCTGTTTTCTTTAGAAAAACTTAGAGCGGGAGACCGGGTTCGAACCGGCGACATTCAGCTTGGAAGGCTGACGCTCTACCAACTGAGCTACTCCCGCATTTAATTCAAGATTTAAAATTCAAGATTCAAAATTAATTTTGAATTCAGAATTCAGAGTTTTGAATTTATTGGTGGGGAGAGCAGGATTCGAACCTGCGAAGACGTAGTCAGCAGATTTACAGTCTGCCCTCGTTGGCCGCTTGAGTATCTCCCCAATTTTACCACTATTTCATAGAACCATAGCTGAAACAGCTAAGCTTATGATGGTTTTAAAACGGCTGCAAATTAAAGCAAATTTGAAGCACCATCCAAAGCATTTTTTAAAATTTCAGAAGAAAAATTTTTAAAGCCTTAAAAATTAATAATTTAAATTTTAAAAAATCTTCCGAAATTCGGTAATATCAAAATTTCAAGAGCCGATGGAGGGACTCCCTTCGACTAAGCTCAGGATAAACTTCTCGTCCCTTCTTTTACTAAGATCAAAATCTCAACAAAACCTGTGCATTTTCAATTTTTCAAGAGCCGATGGAGGGACTCGAACCCACGACCTGCTGATTACAAATCAGCTGCTCTAGCCAGCTGAGCTACATCGGCCTTTTATGCTACTTTTTCAGCATAAAAAAGTCCGCTATTTCTAACGGACTGCAAATGTATGTAAATTATTCCTTTATCAAAAAATAATTTTGAAAAAAATTATCTACGCATGCGCGCTCATTTTTTCTTTTCTTTTAATCAATTGTCTTTGAAGCGAACTAACGCATTCATCCACACATGCTTCAAATTTATTGCAAGTTTTTTTCACCATAATATCTCCTCCAGGAACACTTAAAAGAATTTCAGTTATCTTATTCTCTTTCCCACTTGTATTTTGAACTTTAAAATACACATCAGCATGAATAATCTTATCGAAATAGGTATCTAGTTTATCTAGTTTTTTTTGAGTGAAGTCAATTAATTTTTGATCGGCATTGAAGTTCACAGATTGCAAATTCATTTTCATATCCTGTAGAATTTAATTAAACAAAAAAGATTAGGTTAGGTTTTACTGTTCCGGGGATGTGCGTTCTGATGAATTTTACTCAATTCAGCAATACTATTATGAGTATACACTTGAGTCGCTGCAAGACTGGAGTGACCCAGCAATTCCTTTACGGCATTTAAATTAGCACCCTGGTTCAATAAATGAGTGGCAAATGAATGCCGCAGAATATGCGGACTCTTCTTTAGTTTACCAGACACCTCACTAAAATAATTATTTATAACTCTATAAACAAAACTTTCATAGATTTTATCTCCTTTGGAGGTTAAAAAAAGGAATTCAGAATCATGATTCACCCCTTCTTCTCGTCTTCGTTCAAGGTATTTCACGGCAGTATCAATTACAGATGAAATCAAGGGAATATACCTTTCTTTACTTCTCTTCCCTAAAACCTTCAACACCCCTCTCTCAAGATCAAGATCTGAAAGTTGGATGTTAATCAACTCTATCCTTCTGATTCCCGTGGAATAAAAAAGTTCTACAATTAACCTGCCCCTGATCCCTTCGTAAGTAGAATCGTCTATATTCTCCAGAACACTCACGATCTCTTCTTCAGAAAAGGGTATCTGAATTTTTTTAGGGGTTTTTAAGGCTTTATGTTTTGCAAGTGGAGAAAACTCTATCTGCTTAGTTTTCAATAGAAATCTATAATAAGCTTTTAAGGACGATATTTTCCTGTTAATAGTTCGGTTAGAAATTCCCGATTCAGAAAGTTCAACGATCCAGCTTCGTATTTGAGAATAACTTACCTCTAAAATCGTATCCTGCTCAAAAGTGTTCTGTATAAAGTCCTGAAATGCATTAAGATCTGCTTTATACGCCGTAATTGTATGAAAAGCATATTTTTTTTCAAGCTGAAGATAATCGAGAAAAGCAGAAAAGGACATAAAAAAACTGTTGATAAACAAAGTTACTAAACTTTGACCTACCAACAGTTTTAAATTTATTGTAGACTGATTTTACAATCTTCTAGTAAGTACTAGATATCTTCTGCGTCTCTCAGATGCTGGATGTATTCAGCTTTCTGAACCTGAGCTCTACGCTCTACAGAAGGTTTTGTAAAATGCTGACGATCTCTTAGCTGACGCATAGTTCCGGTTTTGTCGAACTTACGCTTAAAACGCTTAAGAGCTCTATCTATATTTTCTCCGTCTTTAACTGGTATAATTAACATAGTGTCATCACCTCCCTTCTTTTGGAATCGGTTGCAAAGATAATGCATTTCTATTAACGCCCAATACTTTTATAATTTATTTATCCATGAGTAAATCGAACTTAGATTCGAAGTTCAGGTTTTTCAGTAAATTAGAGCTCAATAAAATATATGTTATGAAAAATTCCTTTAAACTTCTGTTGTCGTTTCTTCTTATGAGCTCTTCTCTTTTTGCTTTTCAGGAAATGGAAAATATAGAAATTGAAATTATTCCAGTTAACAAAGATGTTTATATGCTCCAGGGAGCAGGGGGAAATATTGGAATTCTGATAGGCGACGATGGTATTTTTATGATAGACGATCAATTTCCGGCTTTGAGCAATAAAATTAAAGTCAAATTAGAAAGCTTGAGTGATCAACCTGTAAAATATCTTGTTAATTCACATCATCATGGAGATCATACCGGTGGAAATGAAAATTTCCAGGAAGACGGTGCTTTAATATTTGCTCACGAGAATGTTAGAAAAAGACTTAAATCAGACACCACCAAAACTAACGGATTTCCCATTGTCACTTTTAATGACAAAATGAATCTTCATATAAATAATAATGATATTGTGGTAGCCCACGTCCACAATGCCCATACCGATGGTGATGCGTTGATTTATTTTCCCCAAAGCAATGTGCTTCATACCGGAGACACCTTCTTTAATGGAATGTTTCCCTTTATAGACCTTAAAAGTGGCGGAAGTGTTGCAGGCGACATTGAAGCCGCAAAAACGGGATTATCGCTTATAAATGAAAACACAAATATTATCCCGGGTCACGGAGCACTGTCTGGATATTCTGATTATAAGAACTATTTAAATATGCTTGAAACAATTAGGGATAATGTAAACAGAGCAATTTCTGAAGGAAATTCTGAATCTGAAATAATAGAAAATGAAACACTGACCAGCGAATTTTATTCTGATGAGGAAGCAAAAGATTTTTTTATAACGGGAAAAAAGATCAGGAAAACCTTTTACGATAGTTTAAAAAAATAACCCCGGGCGAAACCCAGGGTCTATCTTAAAAATATTTGATTAAAAATTACCTCGCTGCTGGCTTATATTCTTTTTTATCGATCACCATTTTGGCGATAATAGAAAGGAATTTTTGCCAAAATTCTTACCTCGCTGCTGGCTTATATTCTTTTTTATCGATCACCATTTTGGCGATAATAGAAAGGAATTTTCGCCAAAACTCTTACTTAGCAGCTGGCTTATATTCCTTATTATCAATCACCATTTTGGCGATAATAGAAAGGAATTTTCGCCAAAATTCTTACCTAGCTGCCGGCTTATATTCTTTTTTATCGATCACCATTTTGGCGATAATAGAAAGGAATTTTTGCCAAAATTCTTACCTCGCTGCTGGCTTATATTCTTTTTTATCGATCACCATTTTAGCGATAATTTCTTTCAAAATTTCAGAAGTTCCACCTCCTATAGGGCCTAGTCTACTATCTCTTAATAATCTAGCCATAGGATAGTCTTCCATATATCCATACCCCCCAAGCATCTGAAGACATTTATACATGACCTCATCTGCTATTTTAGTGGCTAGTAATTTAGACATGCTTGCCTCTTTTACTACATAATCACCATCATTCAGCCTTTGAGCAGTCGCATAATTAAATTCTTTAATCACTTCAACTTCACTCACCATCTCTGCCAAAGAATGCCTTAAGACCTGGAACTTATCCAAAGTCTTTCCGAAAGCTTCACGTTCTTTCATATAACCCATAGCATAATCCAGAGCGAATTCAGATCTTGCATGAGCATTGATTCCCATGATCAATCGTTCCATCGCAAAATGCTGCATGATATAATTAAAACCTTTTCCTTCTTCGCCTAAAAGATATTCTTCCGGAATTTCTACATTATCAAAAGCAAGTTCTGCGGTGTCTGAAGCTCTCCAACCTAACTTATTGAGTTTAGTCGCAGAGATACCTTTAACTTCTTTATCTACCAGGAACATACTCATTCCCTTATTACCTTTTTCAGGAGCCGTTTTAGCTGCTACCACATAAAAGTCTGCATAAACACCATTTGTAATAAAAGTCTTTGAACCGTTTATTATATATTTATCACCTTTCTTGACTGCCGTAGTTTTCATTCCAGCCACATCAGATCCTCCAAAAGGTTCAGAAATACAAAGACATCCTATCTTATCCCCATCAATCGCAGGTGTAAGATATTTTTCTTTTAGATCATGATCTGCTTCCACTTTTAAATGGGTCATCGCTAAATATGCATGTGCCCACATCGCTGCTGCAAACCCTCCGGAATTAACCTTCTGAAGCTCTTCAAGAAATATCACAGTGTAAAATAGGTCAAGGCCCATACCACCGTATTCTTCAGGCTGATTAAGTCCGAAATATCCCATTTCACCGAATTTTTTCCATATAAATCGTTCTATGGTTCCGGTTTCTTCCCATTTTTCTATATGAGGCACAACTTCTTTCTGCAAAAATTCCTGAAAACTTTTCCGGAATAAATCGTGTTCCTCTGTAAAATATCTACTCATTCCTATATTATTTTAAAGCTGTAATTGTAATTCAAAAACAGCAATTCTAAATTGTATTATTGTGAATTTGGACAAGAAATTTTTCCAAAAATTACTCTAAGGTCAAATATAATTTAATTCTATCAATTTTATCGTAAGGAAAATCGTTGATTTTTGATAATTCTTCAAAAGAAGTGATTTTTTCATGAAGTCTTCGATAGCTTAAAATTCCCCTGACCAATTGCCCATTAAAGTAAGGGATTTCAGCCAATTCTGCCTCCGTTATCAAATTGAGATTCTTTATAGCTATATTAGGCCTTGAAACGATTTGAAACTTTTTATCGATTCTTTCAATAACTTCTGAAGAGAGACCGTAAACATCATTTAACTGAATTGAAGATACAAATCCTCCTATTTTCTTCCTGTATTTTACAATCCTTTCCGATAGAACATCTCCTACTCCATTAATGAGTTTAAAATCTTCAGCACTGGCCGAATTCAGATCGGAAATTGCAATATCAATATCAGATCCTTTGGATCCTTTATTCTGAAAGGTAACTGAATTTCTTTTATTAGTCCATTCAGGAAAACGAAAAGACCGACTGATTCTATTCAACAAACTATCTGACACTCCGGTTATTTTTTGAAAGTCTTCCACAGAGTTAATCCATTTTCCGTTTTGTCTGTAAACTAAAAGACGATCAATTTCTTCCAATTTCATCCCTAACTGATATCCCTTAAAATCCGTAATATAATTGGGATTAAAAGGATAAATTGTATCTCTTCCAGAAGGAGCAATCCTGTTTAGGGAATCCAGTTGTTTTTGATAAATTTCTACTTCACGATCGTTTATTTTATCAGCTTCTTTTTCGGAAGAAAAATCAAAAAACATAAAAACCTGGAAACTAATAATTAAAAGGACTAAAAGAAAAATCCCATTTTGCTGACTTCTTGAAAGCGCAAAATGGGATTTTAGAAATTTCATTTTTTATCAAGACCTAAGAGGCCGTCTTAGTATTTTTCTTTTCGGTTTTCTGAAACAGCTCACCGGCTTTAAGCCTATGTTGATATTCCTTAAGATCATTGCTAACCTCTCCAATCAAGAAGTATAGCCCAATGATGTTAGGGAAAGACATCGCCAGAATCATCATATCTGAAAAGTCAAGAACCGCTCCCAAACTAACAGAAGCTCCAATTACTACAAATATAAGAAACAGTGATTTATATACGATCTCGTTCTTTTTACTCTTCCCGAAAAGGTAGGTCCATGCCCTCATTCCATAATAAGACCAGGAGATCATCGTAGAGAATGCAAAAAGGAATACCGCTGTTGCAAGAACATAAGGAAACCATGAGATAACACTACCAAAAGCGGTTGATGTAAGCTCTACACCTCCAACCCCGGCAACTTCATGCATTCCTGTAAAAATAAGTACTAATGCGGTAAGCGTACATACTACAACAGTATCGATAAATGGCTCTAAAAGAGCTACAAAACCTTCAGAAGGCGGATGATTCGTTTTTGCAGCACTGTGTGCAATTGCCGCAGATCCAACACCAGCCTCATTCGAGAATGCTGCACGCTGGAATCCTACGATAAGTACCCCAATAACTCCACCTTTTAAAGCACTTGGACTAAATGCTCCATCCCATATTGCGGAAAAAGCAGGCCCTATATTTTCAATATTTACTCCTATCACTACCAATGCTCCAAGAACATACACCCCGGCCATAATAGGTACAATTTTTCCGGTAACCTTAGCAATACTACTAATCCCACCAATAATTACAATACCAACAAAAATAGCTACTACAATACCAAACCAGAATCCGTTTCCAACAAGCATTGGAAACTCTCCTGCTAGAATTGAGAAAGACTGGTTGGCCTGGAACATGTTACCTCCACCAAAGGAAGCTCCAATAGCAAGAATTGCGAAAAAAGCTGCAAGGAATTTACCCAGTCCTTTTTTATTTCTTTTTTCAAGCCCATATCTCAGGTAGTTCATAGGGCCACCAAATACACGACCTTCAGAATTTATAAATCTATATTTTACCCCTAACGTACATTCTACGAATTTAGATGACATCCCCAGCAAACCTGCAAGAATCATCCACATGGTAGCTCCTGCACCTCCTAAAGAGATAGCCACAGCAACACCGGCAATATTCCCAAGTCCCACGGTACCAGAAACAGCAGTAGCCAATGCCTGGAAATGTGTTACCTGTCCCGGTGCATTTGGATCATCAAATTTCCCTTTTGCAAGTTGAAGTGAATGCCTAAAGCCTCTTATATTGATAAACCCTAAACGTAAGGTAAAAAATAAAGCTCCCAGAACTAACCAAACTACAATGAACGGTATGTTCTTAGTTTGAAAGTCTCCGTTTGGATGAAGCAAAGCGACAGGCTCATCATATTCAATACTAGCGAAATATTGAGCACCCGCCTCTATTACGTGTTTTTTATTTTCTGAATTATAAATAACATCTTCTTCACCAAGAAAATGTTCTATTTTACCATCAGCATTGGCATAAACATTAATATCCTGACCGTTTTTAGATACAATAGCTACAAGGTCTCCTTCATTCACATGATCACCATCAGCCTCTTTCCATTCTTTAAGAATGAATTTTGCATCCTCACTTGCATCCCATTCAGGCGCTTCGATTCTTTTTATATCTGCGTAAACAACCGGATCGTAAATTCCAACTGCAGAAAACGGATCCCAGAATAGAACACTTCCCATACTGGCTACAATTGGCGCAAATGTTCCGTTAAAATGCTCTGTAATGGCCTCTGCATCTACCTGATACTCTTTTTCAACAGAATCTCCATTACTATCACTAACTACAACAGTATAAGGAATACCTTCGGTAAGTCCTTCAGTTCTATTAGATTCAAGGCTGGTTCCCTGATTAGACCATTTGTATTGATAAGGAGGAGTTCCCCCGGTTACATCTAGTTCGATGAACCCATTATTAATCACTTTTGAAGGATTACCTACTTTGGCTTTTACATCTAGTTCTTGTGCAGACAATCCAAAAATTGAAAATAAAAAGAACATTGAAAGCAAATACTTTCTCATATGGAATTTCAGTTATTTATGTGAAGTTAAATTTTCAGCGGGTGAATATGCTAAAAAATTAGTCTATTTCAAACTTTTACCCGTTAAATTGTGAATTTCTTGTTAAATATAAACGATATTCGGTGCTTAATTTTTAGAAATTTTATACCGAATAGAATCTTTTTAAACTATCTATTTGTTCAGGTCTCCCAATCATAATAAGTTTAGAATTTTTCTCTAATTTCAGGGATGGCTCGGGGTTTACCACATACGTTCCTAAAGGTGATTTATATCCAATAATGGAGCAGCCTGTATTTTTTCTAATATCGGTCTCTGCAATTGTCTTTTCCCTTCCGTCTGAACATACTTTGGAAAAAGGAATTTGTTCCACATTAATACTATCGTGTTTTCCTGAAACCGAAAGATTATCCAGGAATTCTACAAGATCTGGAACCACCACTAAAGACGCCATATGGCTCCCTCCTATCCTATCTGGCATGATCACATTATCTGCACCGGCAAGTTTTAACTTTTTATAGCTGTTTTCTTCGGTAGCCCGACTTATGATCTTCAGCTCCTTATTAAGTTGGCGGGCAGATAATACGATAAAAAGATTATCTGCATCCCTTGGCAAGGTACAAATCAATGTGGAAGCCCTCTCAATTCCTGCTGTTTCCAATACTTCATCTTCAGTAGCATTGCCAACAATATAATTGAGTTTTTCAGCGCCAATTCCATGAAAAACCTCCTCATTTTCGTCAATGATCACAAAATCCTTTCGGTAATCTACCAGTTTTTGCACAGCTTCTTTCCCGTTCTGCCCATAACCGCAAACAATAATATGATCCTTAAAAGAATCAATTCTCTTTTTCATTTTATTCCGCTTTAGATTACCAATATTATTTTTATTCAGAATATGCTCTGTAATGGTTGAAAGACCAAAACCAAATATAAAAAGTCCGGAAATAATAAATATCGATGTGAAAATTTTACCATAGGCACCCATTGGCTGAACTTCACCATAACCAACTGTACTAATGGTGATTATCGTCATATATAATGCGTCTACCCACGAATAATCATATAAAAACCGGAAGCCGATTATTCCGGTAATAAATACCAGAATAATTAAGACTATAGCCAGTTTGAGCTTTGAATCTACCAGTCTTCTCATAAATCGAAAACCGAAGTTCGCTTAGTATAAATAAGATCTTTTAATCTCAACCAGAACGCCAGGGTAAGATATACCACGAAGCCAACTCCCATCGTGAAAAATGAAGCATATATAAAGAATAACCTTACATTTTTAGCACGCATCCCAAGTTTATCTGCAAGCCGGGTAGAAACATAGAATCCGTGCTTTTCAAGATAATATCTAAAGTTTGAAACCAGCGTCGTCATAGCACAAATTTAAATGTATTTAGGAGACTTCCTTAATAAAGAGGCGCCCAATTCGCATTGTAGACATTTGTTTGAAGTACAATATTCACTATTTAATTGTAACAATGCCTGTGAATGCATAGCTGTAGTCGCTGTTTTTGGTCTCAATTCATTATAAAGATTTACTACGGAATTCTTTTCTGTTTTAATTGATTGAATAAGGTCCTGAATAGATTGCTCATTTTCCTCTCCAATAAACTGAAAATAACAATGTTTAATTGGGACGATACAGTTTATAATGATAATGTCTATAAATGCGGAGGTGAGTTTTTTATTCTTTGTAGTATGAGTTTTGCCAAAATTATAATGAGATTTCCAGTATTCTGAAATTTGCAAATCGAACAGGTCTTTGATTTCAGTTATATTTTTTGCCTGCATTAGCTCATGAAATATATTTTTCTTTTCTGAATATAAAGCAGCGAGTTGTGCTAATCTAATGCTTGGAAAATTATCTGGTCGTAATCTGAAAAATTCGGGGGACGGAAGAAATTCGTTTTTCAGGGAAAACTTATGCTTTAAATAATCATATTCTTTTTGCAACTCTAATGAATACTGGTCTTCCCCCTTTATAAGTTTCGCCTGCCCAAGAAAAAGTGCTTCTAATGAATAGCGATTATTAGATAATTTTTGAACCACTTTAAAATCCAAGCTTTGAGCCATTATCATAAAAGCATCGGCATTAACCTTCGATCCGAAACTTCTGGAAAGGACGGTAAATAAGACCGCCTCCCAATTATTCCCCGTTTTAGCTAAAAGGTCCAGGATGAATTTTGTCTTTCTCTCTAATCGTTCAAAAAATAAACGTTCCAGCCAATGCTCCATTTGAAAATCTGAAAAGTTTTTAAAATCATTCTCACAATTGAGTTTAAGATGATCTTTCTCCAAAAGATTTTCATAGGATTCCTGAAGTCCTTTGTCAACTTTATCTTTTAATACAAGAGTGGGAATTATAGAATTATCGCGGCGGTAAATTTCTTCGTCATGCTCCCAAACCACATGCAGGATTACATTATCGTAGTTCGAATCTATTTCATGACGATGTAGGTACCAATCTGAAGATTTTATATGGATTTCCACATTGCCCGCCCAAAGTTGATCGCCTATCTGGATTTTCGCATTGAAAAAATCTGGCCCGGATAATTCATTCTGAATACCCGGCTTAAAAATTTTTAAATAATCTTTTTCTGAAGTTTTTAAATCTTCAGAATCATATTTTTGGAACTTCCATAAATGATATAAAAAATCCTCTTTCACACATTAAATATATCAATTTAAATAATTGAATATTAGCGTATAAAAAATTATTCCGGAAGTTTTTCAGCAATCTGGTTCACGATTTGGTCAACCCAATATTGGTACATTAATCCGCTTGGATGCAAACCATCGCTGGCTACTAAATCTGGATTGTTCACTGCATCTCTTGAAATAGGAGTAATATTATAGAAAGGAACGTCAAATTCATCGGCTATTCTTTTAAAGACAGCGTTAAATCTATCTATTTCGGCACTAATCTCCTCCTGATCGGCTGAACCAAAAGGGGTATAACCATAGTCTGGAATGCTTACCGCAAAAACACCTTTTTCCATGGTTTTAGAGTGATTCACAGCTTTATTAAAAATGGTTCGAAGATCATCCTCGTATTCCGTAATACGTTTTCCCTGATATTGATTGTTTACTCCAATAAGAATGGAAACAAGATCAAAATCCCGCTGAATATTCAATTCATTCTCCATTCCTCTTAACAGATCTTCAGTAGTCCAGCCAGTCTTCGCTATGATCTTGGGAGCAGCCATTTTATAGCCTCTGGATCTCAGTTGTTCGGCAAGCTGTACCGGCCAACGCTGCGTTTCTACAACACTTTCCCCAATAGTATATGAATCTCCAAGGGCCAGAAAGGTATATTTTGGATCTTCGGGCATTGGGTTGCTTACACTATCTACCGTAGAACTGCAGGAAAAAAGAATAAGGCTTAAAAACAGAAAGTATATTTTTCTCATAATTATCTTTTTAAAGCCTGAAAATAGGATATTTGAAGCTATTCTGAAATAAATTATTTGAGTTTAGCCTTTTCTTAGCATACGAAGAGTGAATATAGAAGTGGCTAAAATGAAAAATTGAGTGCAGTCGAATTTTCAATTAAGGTTTCGACTGCGCTCAACCTGATAAAACAAGTTTTAAAATTTTCCCTTTAAGCGGCGTCCCTAAATTTAGGATTAATAAAAAGCTCCCCTTTTTTAAGTCTATGCCAGTAAGCCTCCATATCTGCTCTTACTTCAGAAGACATAATATATAAACCGATGATATTCGGGAACGACATAGCGAGAATCATCATATCTGAAAAGCTTAAAACGGCTCCCAGACTTACCGATGCTCCAACTACTACAAATACAAGGAACAACACTTTGTAAATAATTTCAGATTTTTTGCTTTGTCCAAATAAATAAGTCCAGGATCTCATTCCGTAGTAAGACCAGGAAACCATGGTAGAAAATGCAAAAAGGAAAACGGCTAGCGCAAGTACCGCCGGAAACCAGGAGATCACACTTCCGAAGGCATCAGAAGTCAATTCAACTCCTTTCATTCCGCCACCAACTTCGTGCATTCCAGTAAAAATAAGCACAAGCGCCGTCATGGTACAAACTACCATCGTATCTATAAAAGGTTCTACCAAAGAAGTAAAACCATCTGCGATAGGATTGGTTGTTTTAGAAGCACTATGGGCAATCGCAGCAGAACCAACCCCGGCCTCACTGGAGAAAGCAGCTCTCTGAAGACCAATTATCAGCACTCCAATAAATCCACCTTTTAGCGCACTTGCAGAAAATGCTCCATTATAAATCGCGGAAAATGCTCCGCCAATATTTTCGATATTAACACCAATTACCACAGCACAACCAAGGATATAAATAATTGCCATCACAGGAACCACCTTTCCCGTCACACGGGCAATACTGTTGATTCCCCCAAGAATCACCGCTCCTACTAAAATGGCGAAGATCACTCCAAAAATAAAACCATGCCCTTGTAAAATAGGGATTTGTTCAGAAACAATTTTAAAAGCCTGGTTAGACTGGATCATATTACCACCTCCAAACGAAGCTCCCACTCCAAGTACAGCGAATAGTCCGGCAAGAAATTTACCAAGACCTTTCATATTTCTTTTTTCTAAACCATAACGCAGATAATTCATGGGCCCACCGAAAATCCTGCCATCTTCTTTAATCTCACGGTATTTCACCCCTAGGGTACATTCGGTGAATTTTAGAGACATCGCGAAAAAACCGGCACAAAACATCCAGAATGTAGCACCTGCTCCACCTAGGGAGATCGCCACGGCCACCCCTGCAATATTACCAAGCCCAACTGTAGCAGAAACCGCTGTAGCCATCGCCTGGAAATGTGTAATTGTTCCCGGAGCATCAGGATTGTCAAATTTCCCTTTTGCGAGTTGTATGGAGTGTTTGAATCCGCGGATATTTACAAATCCAAGCCGTAGAGTAAAGAAAATACTACCCAGAATTAACCAAATAACGATAAAAGGAATAGCGTTGGTTCTTATATCTCCATTTGGATGATGTAAAGGTTGCGGATTATCAAACTTTACCTGTGCGATCATATGGGCATTCTGCTCAATTACATCACTTTTATCATTCGGATTAAAAATTTCACCACCTTCCTGAACGAGATAATTTATAGTCCCAGAAGCATCTGAATACACTTCCCGTTCTTTTCCAGATTCGCTTTGTACGATGGCTATTTTATCACCTTCGGCTACTGAAGCACCTTCAGCAACAAGCCACTCTTTAAGATGGTAAATACTATTGGTGGTAGCATCCCAATTTGGAATGGGGATTTCTTTTTGATCAGAATAAACTATGGGGTCGTAGATTCCTACGGCAGCAAATGGATCCCAGAAAAGAACGCCGCCTAAAAAATCTACTGCAGGCTGTACCTTACTATTAAAGACTTCTGTAATTGAAGTGGCTGGTACAGTAAATTTTTCTTCTATACTCTTCCCGTTAGCATCAGTTACTGTAACTGTATGCTCCATTCCCTCAATAAGACCTTTGGATTTCTTAGAATCAAGAGCTGTGGCCTTTTTACTCCATTTATATTTAAAAGGAGCTACACCTCCCTGAATCTGTAATCTAACAATCCCGTCATTGATCTCCCGGGTGGGATTGATCAATTTTAGAGAAACCTCGAAATCTGAGTAATTTTTTACATCATTCTGTGCATTTGTAATTAAGCTTAACATTAAGAATAAACTGGTTAATAACCACGAATTCTTTATCATATAAATTTAAGTTTGATTAAACATTTTCTATAATCATTCTTATTGAATATCTGCGAAGTATCATAAATAGCGTCATTCTGTTCCGATAACTATCGGGATTGCTTCAGAATCTCATAAAACTAAGTATCGATAAGGTAATTTGAGATCCTGAAATCGAAGATTCGACGAAGTCAAATAAATTTAGGGTAACGAAACAACTATAGAATAAAACCAGCTATACAAATCATTCTTTTAAATGATTCAATCTAAATAGCCTTGTTTTTTCATCCACTCATTATTGTACATCTTACCAACATACCTGCTTCCATGATCATGGAAAAGAACCACTACCACATCATCTTTAGTAAAGTGCTCTTTCAACTGAAGTAACCCCTTGGCCGCGGCACCTGCACTATTACCAAGAAAGAAGCCCTCCTCCTTAGAAAGTTTTTGAGTATATACTGCTGCATCTTTATCGGTTACTTTGGTAAAACCGTCAATAACATCAAAATCTACATTTTTTGGCAGGATATCTTCTCCAATACCTTCTGTTACATATGGATATATCTCTTTTTCATCAAAAACACCTGTTTCGTGATATTTCTTAAATACAGATCCATAAGTATCTATTCCCCAAACTTTAATATTTGGATTTTTTTCTTTTAAATATTTTCCGACGCCAGAAATAGTTCCACCGGTTCCCACTCCTACTACAAAATGGGTTACTTTACCATCGGTTTGTTTCCAGATCTCCGGACCTGTGGTTTCATAATGAGCCTCACGATTTGCAAGGTTATCGTATTGGTTTACATACCACGAATTCGGGGTTTCTTCTGCCAGTCTTTTTGAAGTTGAATAGTAAGAACGGGGATCATCCGGCTCAACATCTGTAGGGCACACGATTACTTCACTTCCCACAGCACGTAAAATATCCATTTTCTCTTTACTTTGCTTGTCGCTAAGTACACAGATCATTTTATATCCCTTTACGATTGCGACTAAAGCCAGGCCCATTCCCGTATTTCCTGAAGTTCCTTCAATAATAGTCCCTCCGGGTTTTAACCATCCTTTCTTTTCAGCATCTTCAACCATTTTCACCGCCATACGATCCTTAACAGAATTTCCGGGATTAAAGGTTTCATATTTCGCAAGTACCAGAGCGTCTATCTCTTCAACAATTTTGTTCATTTTCACCAAAGGAGTATTCCCTATGGTACCCAATATATTTTCAGCGTATTCCATTTTCAATTTTTAAGAATGCAAATGTAAAAAATCCTTAAGCCTTATGCCAAGAATTACAGATGCTTATATTTTTACAGGAAA
The DNA here is from genome assembly GCF_000060345.1 of Christiangramia forsetii KT0803. Taxonomy (NCBI): domain Bacteria; kingdom Pseudomonadati; phylum Bacteroidota; class Flavobacteriia; order Flavobacteriales; family Flavobacteriaceae; genus Christiangramia; species Christiangramia forsetii. The sequence goes on from NC_008571.1 coordinate 2,543,203, forward strand.
GTTTAATCGAATTTTATCGCTTTCACCGGGGATATTTTGGAAATTATAATAGATGGGATTAACAACATCAACATACATAAAAGTAAGGTTCCAAAATTCACCGCGAGAATATAGTCCCAATTCAGATAAATTGGAACTTCGCTCACATAATATGTTCGAGGATCTAAAGGAATTAGTTTAAAATATTTCTGAAGCGCTAATATTCCAATTCCAATTAAATTACCCCAGAACAGACCAAGTACAATAAGATAACCTGCGTTATAGAGAAAGATCTTTCTTATGCTCCAGTCTCCTGCACCAAGACCTTTTAAAATTCCAATCATTTGGGTTCGTTCCAGGATCAAAACTAATAAAGCGGTAATCATATTGATCCCTGCGACAAGGATCATAATCCCAATAATTAGTGCAATATTAAAGTCGAAAAGGGACAACCATTCAAACATGGAGTAATACTTCTGACTGATCGTTTGAGTATCCAGAAAAGAACCGGTATTTTCATAAACTTCATTTCCTTTTTGATCCAGTTCATCAAAATCGTTTACGAAAACTTCAAAATTTCCAACCTGATCGTCTTCCCATTTATTGATACGTTGAATATGCCTTATATCGGCAATCAAATAGAGCTCATCAAATTCCTGAAATCCAGAATCATAGATACCGGTAATTTCGAATCCTCTGGCAAGAGGACGTTCACTATCTTCCCGAAGAAAATAAGTAGGCACTCTATCTCCAACTTTTAACTGAAGCCTGTTTGCAAGGTATTGTGAGATTAAGATCTCATCATTTAAATTTTCTGTGAAGTCGGGAAGCTTTCCATCAATTAAAAATTCTTCAAAATATTCCCAATTATAATCATCCCCAACACCCTTTACAATAATACCTTCAAAATCTTCTTCAGTCCTTATGACCCCAAATTTTGTAGCCACTGCCTGAATATGCTTTATCCCATCTACGGAGGTAAATTCGGGATAAAATTCCTGTTCTTTGGAAACCGGAATTAGAGAAACTTTGGAACTGTTATTATCGTAACTGGAAATATTTATATGCCCGTTAAAGGCTGCGATCTTATCTCTTATCTTTTCCTGCAAGCCCAGACCGGCTGCAAAAGCAACAAGCATCACAATAACCCCAATAGCAATTGCCGTGATCGCTATTTTTATAATAGGTGCAGATATGCTACTTTTATATTTTTTAGCGCTGATTAGCCGCTTTACAACAAAATATTCGAAATTCAATATCCTATGATTAAGAGGTTGCTCAAAAGTACATTTTTATTCTTTCTTATCGGAATTCTTTCCTGCGGAAACACCAACAATCAATCGAATCCAGTTGCTGAAGAGATTGCCGAAGCTAAAAAACAGGAAGACACAAACTTAGAAATTATTACAGGTGCAAATCAAACGGAGGAATATTTACCGCTTCTGAAAAATAAAACGATCGGGATCGTAGGAAACCAGACTTCTATTATTAAATCAGAAAAAGGCAATTTTACACACCTGGTGGATTCTTTGCAAAGTCTGAATATTCAAATTAAAAAAGTGTTCGCTCCCGAACATGGGTTTCGCGGCACTGCCGATGCGGGTGAAATTATAAAGGACGGGATAGATACCAAAACCGGACTGCTTGTAGTTTCCTTGTATGGAAAGAACAAGAAACCATCTTCTGAAGTTTTAAAAGGAATAGACTTAATGGTCTTCGATATCCAGGATGTTGGAGCAAGATTTTACACCTATATCTCAACGCTACATTATATCATGGAAGCCTGTGCTGAAAACGATATTCCTTTATTAATTCTGGATAGGCCAAACCCTAACGGACATTACATAGACGGCCCCATTTTAAACCCTAAATTTCAAAGTTTTGTGGGGATGCATCCTATTCCGGTTGTTCATGGGTTGACTATTGCAGAATATGCAAAAATGATAAACGGTGAAAAATGGCTTAAAGATGGTGTTCAATGTAAATTGAATATCGTGAAAATTAAAAATTATGATCATTCTAAAAATTATTCTTTACCGGTTAAACCATCTCCAAACCTACCCAACGACCAAGCCATAAATCTTTATCCCAGCCTATGCTTTTTTGAAGGTACCAATGTAAATGCCGGTCGGGGAACAAGTTCACAATTTCAAGTATTTGGCTCTCCTTTTTTAAGTAATGAATACTACAGTTATTCCTACACGCCTAAATCTATGGAGGGTGCCCAAAATCCCAAACATTCAGGTGTAATGTGCATTGGCAAAAACCTTCGTGAGACCGAGAACTTAAACAAACTAAATCTTGAATGGCTTATAGCTGCGTACAATAACACTTCAGATAAATCTAAATTCTTCAATTCATTTTTTACAAAACTGGCAGGAACAGAAAGGCTTCAAGAACAAATTGAAAGCGGAAAATCTTCAGAAGAAATAAAAGCATCCTGGGCAGAAGGGCTGGAAGATTTTGAGAAAAAGAGGGAACAATACTTACTTTATCAATAAGAAATTTTTCGCCCAAAAATTCTATTATCCTTCAATAGGATCAACCACAAACTCTAAAATTAATAAGTGGGAATGCATTTAACAGCTGTAACTTTTGTAATTTCAAATTAATGACTTTCCGTTTTTTGGCATAATAGTTATCTCGTCACCCTGAATTTATTTCAGGGTCTCAATTTATAATATTGATTTATTATGTTATGAGATTCTGAAACAAGTTCAGAATGACGCTTTAAAAACAACCAATAAGATTATAACTTAGCCTAACTATTGACTCTTCTTTTCATCTCTTCCACAATATTATAGGCTGCAGGGCAAACTGCGGTATTTCTTATCGTAATATTTGAAATCTTATGAAAATCTTTCCTGTCTGTATGCGGGTATTCGCGACAGGCTTTAGGTCTTTTTTCATAAATAGAACAGTAATTATCTTCTCCTAAAAAAGGACATGGCACTTGTTGTAGTACAAAATCATTTTCTTCGTCCAGCCTTAAATAGGTATCAATAAATTCACCCGGCTTCATTCTAAAGTGCTTACTAATTCTTTCTATATCCTTTTGAGTAAATAGCGGGCCCGTAGTTTTACAGCAATTAGCACAGTTTAGGCAATCGGTTCTGGAAAATTCATCCTCGTGAAGTTCAATCATAAGAGTATCCAAATTCTTCGGTGGCCTTTTCTTTAGCTTAGAAAAGAACTTTCTATTCTCCTTCTTCTTATCTTTGGCTCTTTCAGGTAAACTCTTTAGAATCTCTTCCATTGGACAAAAATAAGGATATATTCGGCACGGCCATCAAAGCATTTTTCAAAGAAAATGACAAAACGGACATCATCGTACATTCTCCAGATTTTGATGATGATATAATCCCCGTGGAATATCTTTTCAGAAATTTTGACGAAATGCCAAAAATTGAACAGGAAGCCCTCAGATTATGCCACGGAAAGGTGTTAGATGTCGGCTGTGGGGCAGGAAGCCACGCCTTGTATCTTCAAAACAAAAAAGATTCTCAGGTAAAGGCAATAGACACCTCTAAAGGAGCCATTGAAATTGTAAAGAAGCGAGGGGTTGAAAATGCCACTTATGAAGATTTTTTCAATATAAGGAATGAGAAATTTGATACCGTTCTAATGCTGATGAATGGTATTGGTATTGTTGGTCAATTGAAAAATCTTCAGCATTTTTTTGAACATTCAAAATCACTATTAAATGAAGACGGTAACATATTACTGGATTCTTCAGACCTCATTTATTTGTTCGATGATGAAATCATTGAATCAGAAAAATATTACGGAGAATTTGAATTCAGTATAAGCTATAAAAATCAAAAGGCTGATAGTTTTAACTGGCTTTATATCGACCCAAATCTTCTACAAGAATATGCCCGGGCAAATAATTTTCATTGTGAAATTTTGAGAAAAGGCAGTAATCATGATTATTTGGCCTGCCTTACTATAATGAAGTAGTTTAGGAATAATATTAATTTTCTAATCGTACTAAAACAGCGCTAAATCACTATTTTTCATATTTTTGTCTCAATGTACCTATAACCATGATTAGATTTAAAAAGTTATTTATATTTTTCTTTGCTGCCACTTTTATACTGTCCTGTTCCAAAGACAGTCCAAATCGATCCGGAGATGGATCGATTGACCGTACGGCTAACTTAAAAAGCCTTGGTTCCTCTGCATCAGACTTGCTTAACGACGCTACCTTTACTTCGTTAAATATTGAGATAGTATATGTTGAGGGAAATCGCCCAACGGAAGAAGGCATTAATCTCTTTCGGAATTTTTTACAATCACGAATCTATAAACCTGATGGGATAAAAATTAATTTAAGATCTGCAAACTCTTCAGGGAAAGCTCCATTTACTATTGAAGAAATTGTAGATATTGAAAAAGAAGAGCGTACTTCTTATAATGTAGGCGATGAAATAGCCGTTTGGATTTATTTTGCTGATGGCAGTAATGAAAAAGACACTAATGAAAAGTTTGTTCTGGGATCTGCGTTTAGAAACACCTCGATGGTTATTTATGAAAGAACGATAAGAGAGTTCGCCAATAGAACCGGTGCTCCTAATAGAGCTACTATTGAAGCTGCAACCTTAAACCATGAATTCAGCCATTTATTTGGCTTGGTTAATTTGGGTACGACTCCGGTTACAGATCATGAAGATCCTGAAAATGATGGTCATTGTATTGTAGATGGCTGTCTTATGAGATCTTCAATAGAGTTTGGAAGCGGTGTTGTGAATATAATTGACGGCTCTGGAATTCCAACGTTAGATGACGCATGCATCCAGGATCTACAATCTATAGGAGGGAGATAAAAATCTAATATATTTTTGTATATCCGCACAGTATGATAAAATCACAAGTCATTCTGAATTTGTTTCAGAATCTTATAAAAATATTGTCAAGATGGTAACTTAAGACCCTGGAATTCAGCGTTACAACCGAACTATAAATAAAAAACAGAATACACCATTCTTTTGAAATAAAAAAAGCCGACAATTAATTGCCGGCTTTTTTTATGCTAAATTTCTAAGTCTTTATTATTTAAAAGTATCAGGATCTAAATAATCTGGTGTGCCATCACTATTAGAATCAGTAAAGGTGATACTACCATCTTCATTTACAACAATCTCATCTATCGTTAGAGTGCCATCACCATCATCATCTGCATCTGAATGATTTGGGAGTCCGTCACCATCTGTATCATCATTAAAAAGGTCTCCATCACCATCCAGGTCTTCCATAAAAGAAGGAATTCCATCAGAGTCATGATCAGCTTCATTCACCCTAAACATATTAACCTTAAAAATTAGTGGTGAATATGCAGGAATATCCTCTAAAGGAGAGGAAAAATACGCCAATCCAGAAGGCATAAAAATCGCTCCAATACCATAATCACCATTCCAATTTATCGTATTATCTGAATTAACTTCAAAACCAGTGGCAGATTTGAACTCTAATAAGCCTTCCGCAAATCCTTTGCTTAGATTTGTTCCTACTCCGCTTAATTGTCCGTTGGAATTTCTTACTACATATCCCGAAAGATCAAACCAAATTGGAGTTACTAATCGGCTATCAAAAATATTTTCATTCAATAATTCACCCTGGTAAGTAACATAAGTTGAATCAGAAAATTTAGGTCTCTCGCCCTCACCCTCTCTTACTCTTAAAATATATAATTGCTGATCAACCCCTTGAAAATTTACAGTTCTTGTTATTAATTTATCCGAATCTATTATGGGAGTTTTATCAGAATTAACTCCTGAAATCGTATCAAATTTCAATACAAAATCTTCAGGTTGACTTTCAAATTCTTCATAGTTATAAAAGTGCGTGGAAAGATAATCGATCAAAGCCTGATCATCTTCAATGGCCACTTCACCTCTATCTCTAGGTGGAACAACCTCAGTAGTATTGTCGTCATCATTATCACATGAAAAAACAAGAAAAGCCGTAAGGCAAATCAGTAAAAGTTTGTTTATTCTCATCAGAATTCTATTTTGGAGCCGCAAGATACAATAATCTTGTACTTTTGTTCAATATTGAACGCTGATTTAGAGGTCAAATTATGAGAGTTGATAAATTTTTATGGTGTGTACGATATTTTAAGACCAGAAGCATCGCTACGAATGCTTGTAAACAAGGCAAAGTAAGGCTTGAAGATGAAATTTTAAAACCATCTAAAGATGTGTTCCCAGGAGACAAATTGAGGGTGCGTAAGAACCAGATTAATTATGAAATTGAAATTCTAGACCTTCCTAAAAGTCGTGTAGGAGCAAAACTTGTCAATTTATACCTACATGATATTACCCCAAAAGAAGCATTTGAAAAGTTAGAACTGCTTAAATACTCAAAAGATTATTATCGCAAAAAAGGGACCGGAAGACCCACTAAGAAAGATCGACGAGATATTGATGACTGGTTCGATAATGCAGGAGATGAAGTTGAAAAAAATATAAAAGAAAAACCAGACAAAGAGAATGAATAAGGATTTCTGGTCACTACGATATCAAAAAGGCAATACCGGTTGGGATATTGGAAATATCTCTACTCCTCTGAAAGAGTATATTGACCATCTTCACAAAAAGGAACTTAAAATTCTCATTCCCGGTGCCGGGAATTCTTATGAAGCAGAATATCTTTTTGAAAAAGGATTTAAAAACATCTGGATTTGTGATATCGCAAAAGAGCCCATTGAGAACTTTAAAAAGAGACTACCAGAATTTCCTGAATCTCAGATCCTAAATCGTGATTTTTTTGAATTGAAAGATCAATTTGACTTAATCCTGGAACAAACTTTCTTTTGTGCGCTGCCCGTTAATTTTAGAGAAAACTACGCTAAAAAAGTTTTTGAACTACTTAAAGTGAATGGTAAAATAAGTGGAGTCCTGTTTGATTTTCCACTCACGCCGGACGGACCTCCTTTTGGCGGTAGTAAAGAGGAATATTTGGCGTATTTTAGCCCGTATTTCAAAATTAATACTTTTGAAAGGTGCTACAATTCTATAAATCCAAGACAGGGAAAAGAGTTGTTTTTTAATTTTAGTAAAAAGTAAAAGATGAAAAATCATCATCCAATTTTAGATCAGGATCAAATAAAACATAAAATACGCCGTATTGCTTATCAGATTTACGAAAGCAATATCGATGAGAAGGAGATTATTATTGCCGGGATTGCAAAAAATGGATTTATTCTCGCTGAAAAACTAGATAAAGAATTAAAAGATATTTCTCCCATTAAAACATCTCTTTGTAAAGTTGAAATTGACAAAAAGAATCCTCTTGGCGAAATTAAAACTTCCCTCAGCTCTCAAGAATACCAGAATAAATCTATCATACTTGTAGACGATGTATTAAATTCTGGCACTACCCTTATCTACGGAGTAAGGCATTTCCTGGAAGTTCCATTAAAGCAGTTTAAAACCGCTGTACTTGTAGATAGAAATCATAAAAAATATCCGGTAAAGGCCGATTTTAAAGGTATTTCCCTTTCTACATCCCTAAGTGAAACTATTAAAGTAATTTTTGAAAAGAATAAGGAGAGAGTAGAGTTATCCTAGCTTCTCCTGAATTTTTGAAATAATAGTAGCTGCAGATTCATCATTACAATCTATAACGTGATCGCTTTGATTATAATAGAAGCCTCTTTCAAAAAGATGTTTTCTTATAAACTCTTCCAATTTATCTTTTTCCTTTAAATGGCTAATCATTGGCCTATGGTCTTTTTCAGTCTCCAGTCTTTCAGTTAAGGTTTCGATATTCAATTTTAAATAAAAAGAAGTTGCATCCTTACTTGCTTTGATCAATTCCATATTATCTCCATAGCACGGAGTTCCTCCTCCCAATGAAATTACCGCATCCTCATCAATATCTGTCAATTCTTTTAGAATTTTACGTTCTAACTTTCGAAAATATATCTCTCCCTTTTTCTGAAAAATTTCAGAAATGCTTGCATTCTCCATTTTTTCGATTTCCGCATCAAAATCCATAAATTTTTGATTAATCTTCTCTGCTAATCGCTTTCCAATATGAGATTTTCCTGAACCCATATATCCTATTAGAAATATTATCATTATGTAATCTGCTTAAAATGAGATAAAGGCAAAACTATGATAAAATTATAGCAATTTAGGCTTGAAAAATAAATTAATGCACGTATATTTGCACCCGCATTCGCAAAAAGACGGATGCTTTTTATTGATCTGGTAGCTCAGTTGGTAGAGCATCTCCCTTTTAAGGAGAGGGTCCTGGGTTCGAGCCCCAGCCAGATCACAAAACAAGTTCAATAATTTATTTTTTTTTTAGATCTGGTAGCTCAGTTGGTAGAGCATCTCCCTTTTAAGGAGAGGGTCCTGGGTTCGAGCCCCAGCCAGATCACTTTTTTGATCTGACTTTTTCAAAGGGTGAGAAGTTTATCCTGAGCGAAACGAGAGTGAAGCCGAAGGAAGCCCCAGCCAGATCACTACTCAGATTTAAACCGGTCACTTTTCCGGATTTTAAATGAGAACCAGCCTTATGGATAATTTAATTCCATAGTCTTTTACCCGGGTGCTGGAATTGGTAGACAGGCATGGTTGAGGGCCATGTGTCCTTAAGGGCGTGCGGGTTCAAGTCCCGCTCCGGGTACTAAGATTACTCCCAAGAACCACAATATAAATACATTTACAAAAACCATGTGTCAACAAAAGTGATTACATTGGTTTTTTATCCTATTTGATCTCTCAAATCTTGGTTTAATTTCTTCTTTCAATTTCATGATTCATTGTCTTCATAAAATAATTAAATGTTAAAGTTTATATTTACACTTGCATATACGCAAGTATTTGTTATCTTTACAGAGTCAATAATTAATAACTCATTTAAAATTAAACATTATGAAAACTATCACAGGAAAAGAAATCAACGTAACTCCAAATTATTCGAAAAGAACATTTACTATTAGAACTGAAGAAAATGGAATGAAATCAAAATACAGAACTATTCCAATGAGTCAAGAAGAATTTGATTCTAACGAAATGAATACCGCTAATGACTGGCAACAATTTCTAAAAACAGACGAGTATTACTTAGTTAAGTAAATAAATAAAGCCCCTCTCCAGGGGCTTTTCATTGTCAATAATTAATATTCATTACAAACATTAATCAGTGCAAAGATATGGGAAAATTTGATAAATCTTCAGACGTAGCAACAGACATGATCTTTAAATTCATTAAAGATCGAATGAAGGAAAAACAAATTACTCAGTTTGAATTAGCTGAAATGATTGGTATTAATGAATCCACTTTAATTCGTAATTTTAAAAAAGAAACAGCGATGCCTTTGGCTACTTATTTAAAGATCTGCGGAGCTTTAGAATTACGTCCTTACCTGATCCCGGCTGAGGCTGATAAAAACTATATGCAGCGAATGTTTTTTAATTAACCTTATAATTGGTTTTTATAAGCTTTTAGACTTATTATTATTTTAACTCAAGTATAGAAAATTTACCACCAATCAGACCATAATTTTCACCATTCAATCTCATGTAAGATCCTTCAATGATATGGCCTTTAGCGTTTTGAATACCTACATCGAATTTATAAGGGAATGAATTTAGATCTTGATTAGTTCCAAACTGTCCGCCAAACAGCAAACGCAACCGGGTAGATTCCAATTCGTGCTGTATTTCACGTTCTTTCAAAGTGTAGTCTATTCGCACCTCTTTTACATAGCCCTGTGCACGGGAAAATACATCGAGACTTAAATACTCATCTTCAAAGTGGTTTTTAAAATCTCTAATCTGGATAGCATCGGAAAACATTGCCAGTTGCTTTAGGCTATCATTTTCAGATTTATAAACTTCAAGCAATGAATCACTTTCTTTCTTGTACTGCTCCAATCGCAAATCTGGACGTGGTTTAAGCTCCACAACTTCACCCGGCATTGGCTGAGGAATAAAAGTAGGTTTTTGCCAATCAAAAGAACCGGAAACAGCAGGCACCGTAACGGTTATAGTTTTTGTTTCCCGTCCACATCCTTTCCAGAATAATAGAATAATTAATACTGCAATTATTCCAAATGAGTAGAATGATATTTTACGCCAGTTGATTGTCATATTATTTTTCAATGATATTAAGATCAATATAAAAATCAGACCAAATATGTATAGTGTAAACTACCCGGTTATTTGGTTTATCTGTACTGCGTTTTGTCTTAAAATGAAAAGCATCTTCAGGTATTGTTAGGCAAGATTCCAGAGATGCTATCAATACATCTACTGAACTTGCACTTTCAGTCCAAGGCATTGCCATAATATCCATGTCACTTGCCAAACTTCCATGTAAACCTAAAGCCCAGCCTTTATCCAGTGCAGACTGCCTAAAATCTCCCCACATTGCCGCGTAAAATACTGCTCGCCCGTTTGTTACTACGTGTTCTCTACTTTTCATATTTGACAGTTTGTTTGCATATATGCAAATTTGTTAACTTCTATACAGTTTCACAGCCCCAAATCCACCTGCTCCAGCTAATACGGTAAAAAGAATATAGTTCCATGCGGAAACTTCTTTATCTACAATAATATATCCTGCAATACTGAATAATGAGAATACACATATCCCTGCTAAGATGAATATTGCGAATCCTTTTAATACTTGTTTTGTTTTAATTGTCATAATTATTCTTGTTTTAATAGAGCTTCAGCTTTACGCCATCCCATATTTTTACGTTGTATATAAATTGAATCCTTTCCAATAGTATCTTTTCTTTTTTTAGTGTCAACTAAGTATTGAAGTGCATCTTTTAAAGCCTTATTCTCCCATTGCAATTTTTCTAATTCAGTTGGCTCCATAACTTTTTATTTATGCAATCCATCGATATTTAGTTGGAATGCGATTAAGTAATTTTTTCTTTATTTCCCATACCTGGATAACTCCATCTTTGTCGATATCAAATAAGGGGTTCCATTTTCCAACTTTCTCAGCTGGTAAGTTTCTTGCGTGCAAAGTCCAGCCTAAAGGCTTTCCAATAGCAGCCGGGAAGAATACAGCCAAATAAACATCCTGAATAGTGTTCATCCTTCCGGCAAAAGGAAGAAGAGCCAGATACACATACTCAAGTTGATCAACTGCGTTCATTTTTCTGAGTGCATTTCTGGAAGTTCCAGCTTCTTTTGCGCGGTCTCTACCAAACTGAATCAAACCCGTATATCCAAGACTATTGGTTATTGACGGGCTGAATGTTCCTGCAGTCTCTAATTCCATTACCAGCATAAGCCAGTCTGGAACTACAAGAAGATCCTGAGAAATTTTCTGAACCTTATCTACAAATTCCTGAACTGAACATTTTAGAACTTCAGGTTTTAATTTGTGTCCGAATAATATTTCATTTGCTGTTACCATAATATTTTTAATCTGTATAATCGTCTTGATCTTCCTTGAATCCTAAATCATTATGAATCCCATCGCTAGGTGTTTTGGTTCCTAAAAACTTTGATATTCTAGGCTCAAATATGAATTCAACTATTTTAAATATTGAAGCTTTCCTTTCATATATATATTCCGAATTTTCACCTATACTTTTGAACTCATAATACCAAAATAAAGCAATTGGTGCCTTACATAATATCTCGATTGTAAAATCAAAAAAAGTTCCTCCATCATCTAAAAGTGCTTTCACAAAAAACAAGTAACCCAATAGAGAAAGACATTTAAAAAAAACGAAATAAACCCGTTTAATACTGAATTTATGATTCTGAAATTTCCTCATATAGAATCTATGTTCAGGTTTCCTATATTCGAACTTCTGAGCCTTAGCAAAGAACTTACTGGACTTTATTAAGCTTTTCCTTATTCCAAACCCGGTATTAATGAAAACAGTCAAAAGAACTAATCCGATAACAAGATTTGTAGTTCCGAAAATATTATCCTTAACGATGATCTCACTAAATGAAATTCCAAGTGTAAATACAATTGACATGAAACTTACCAAGTAATCATTACTTACAGCAAGTGAGAAAATTCCTTTTATCCAATTGGATAGTGAGCATACAATAAATCCTGTTTTAAACATTCCGGGGGCAATTTCACACGCTCTAAGCGTTAATGATTTTATTCTTTTTTTGCGTTCATAGTCTTGAAGTATTCTGCAACTCCAACTATTGAAGGATATAGAAACACTACAATTCCCTGAAAAACCGCATCAGATAATTTTCCAGCATTTTTCAAGTAGAATGAACCGCCAAGAATTAATATCCCTACGACTGCTTTAACGATGTATTCTAGTTTTAAGTTATTCATAGTCGATTGTTATTAATGGTTCTGGCTTATTGTTTTCAATAGTTATTTTTGAATCTTTATCTGTATTTACAAGCTCAACCCTTGCTTCTATATCAAAGTCATTTCCTGTTATTTCTATATTTCCAGAACATACCTGAAGCAATACCGCGAACTTCTTTTGCGCAGGACTTATTGAATACTTGTTGTTTTTTACCGTTACATTTTTGGTTACTCTGACTTGTACAAATGGCATAGGACTTCCATAAGAACCTATGATCTCATTATTCTCAATAGTCCAGTTCTCCCTTGGATAACTAAGACCTCCTAACGCACGAATAGCTGCCCGGTGTTTGTTGTTATGGAAGTGAACATTATTCACATATCCTGCACCTCCAGCGGCTAAATGCCCATCATACCAAGTACTATTTCTAATCTCTACATTGTCAATTAAACCGCCTGACTGTGGCTCTAAGTCAACAGCCGTTCTAGTCATCTTATCGGCGGTGTGATTATCAATTAAAATATTCTTACAACCATTTGAGAACCCTAATCCTTGACGGTTAATATTGTAAGTTTCTACATCAATTAAATTTATTCCATCAGTATGCCAAGCATAGAAACCATCACCCCAACAACCATCAGCTACATATTTTTTAACGGTTATATTCTTGGAGTACTTGAAAGAAATTGCGTGTTCAAACTCTAAATATCCTTTGAAGCTTTTCTCTTTATTCGTGCTTTCTATTCGGAAATTATAGATCTCGATATTCTCACATCGCTGGCCTCGTATCTGGTTTCTTTTTCCAGTTCGATTTGTTTGATTATCCTGCATTTCAAACGGTGGTACGGCTGCATCGGTAACATATAAAACTACAGGCTCGTCACCCGTTGGACTAAATCTTAAATTTCTTCGAGCATATAAATCAATTGCACCGCCTTCAATATATCCAGGAATATGTTTTCTGTCTACATTATAGCGACCACTTTTAAGTTTGATCTGTGAAGGTTTCCCGGGTGTTCCATCTGGTATATTATCAATGGCTTTATTTAGCGCAATAGAAACATCTTCGCCTGTGTTAGGTTCAACATCTATGTAGTAATTACCATCCTTTGCAGGCTTTGCAAAAATGCTCTCAACTCCAAAGGTTTCTTTATAATCTTCGAGTTTCTTTTCAGGTGTGGAGAGTCCTTTTGCAATAGATATTTCAGCCGTTCCTTTAAATGGATAGTTGTCATTAAATCCTGCCTTACCTATGAATACAGAAGCATTGGATTTTGTCATTCCCTTGTAGGTAGAATCCCATAAGTGATTAGTTTCAACTTCTCTACCGTTTACAGTCCATGTAAAACCGCTAGTTGAATAGTTCCCATCATATTCGATATGCAATAGAAAATATCCTGTTGGTACTTCAGACAAAGGCAAAGCTCTGGCAATAGAATTAGGCTTGTAATCTCCTTTCTCAGTTAAAGCAAAAACAAGTTGATCTTGGTAAATCATTAATTGCCATTCGTTACTCTCCTTATCTCTTTTAGAAGCGATCCATTGTAAGCCTGAAAAATCTTTAATGTTTAGGTAGGCTCGGAGTGTGAACGGTTGATCTTTGGAATTATTAACTAATGAATTTTTATCATTAGCAGGTATCTCTTTAGGCTCACCACTAAAAGCTTCCTTTAAAATATATTCAGTTGAAGGTTTTTCAGGTTTTACTATAGTGTCTTTTGGCACTTCAGGAGTTACAACACTATCTTTAGGCTTTTCCGGTACTTCGGGAATTGTATCTACTGGAATATCAATTATATCATCTGTAGCATCTGTAACAGCATCAATCGTATCTTCAGGTATTTCCACACCATCATCTACACTTGGTAAACCTGGATTAAATTTTTCATTTCCTGAAGGACATCCAGTAAGTGTAAAGGATAGAACAATAAATCCAAGCACTTTAAACTTTCTGAGTAATATTACGGCTAATACAAAACCTAATATTATCAATCCTGATTGTAATTCTAGTGTCATAAGTTTTTAATTTAAAATGTCAATATTAGGTTCAATAAACTCAGCCTTCACGCCAAATCCGCAATCTTTGTGTTCTAATTCCCAAATGAAAAAGTCACCGTTCGCATATCTATCTCCATTGGGACGTATAGAATTCTCAATGATTATTTTTTCAGCCGGTGTTATTTTATAAGCTTGCATCTTGATAATCTTTTTCTAATTGTGATTGAGAAAACTCTATTTCCTTATCAATATTTACATATTTTAAGAAAACACTCATTCTATAACCGCCGTTAAATTCTGGTGCACCTATTCTGGTATCGGCAACTGTACTTTTCATACCGGAGTATGTTGCATTTCCAGAAGTTCCAGTATCTACCCTAACTCCATTCAAATGTATTTTCATACCAGCCCTATTTTTACTCGCATCGTAAGTAACGGCTAATCGATACCAGGTATTTAGATTAGCAATAGTACTTAAGTCAACAGAGACAACCATTCTGTCTGCTATTGTATCGTTGCCAATAAGCCATAATTGAAGTATGCCGCTATCATACCAAAGTTGATATTCACCACCTGCTGAACCAACTCTACGAGCTATTATAAAACCTCTGTAAAACGATTTCCACTTAATGGAACATCTGAACGTAAAGGCAGTATCCTGACCATTTTTCACAAACGAATGACCCGTAGCTCCACTAACTTTCAAATAAGTATTCGACCCATTGTATTCATAATTACTGCCATTTCTGACCATAGAACCAAATACCTGCATATCATAACCTCCAGAACCATAATCAATCGCGTCACCTGTAGTTTCCGTAAGTGGATATCCAGACAATAAGAATTGAGTTGGGATTTCTACTTCTGTTGTTGCTGTAACTACATTACTCTCAGCTTGACTGTCAGAATTTTTAGCTACTACTTTGAAGCTGTATTCTGAATCAGGATTTCCAGTAAAAGTGTATGAAGTATTGGTTAAATTAGTTTGTAATGTGTACGTACTTGCGCCTGGCAATAAAACCATCACATCATAGCTCGTTGCATTAGCAGAACTTGACCAACTCAAAGGAATATCATTTCCAGAAACCGTGCCTAGTGATAAAGTTGGAGCTGCTACTGGCTGAATTCCTGAATCTGTAGTTTGCGTTACTACATTACTGGTAGCGGTTCCTGCTGAGTTAATAGCAACCACTCTAAAAGAATATTCGCTTCCAGATTGAGCATTATTTAAAGTATGTGTTGTACCGGTTTTTGTTGTTAAAGCTATAAATGAAGTGCCCTCGGGGTATTTAACTTCCACTCTATAATTGTCAGCTTGAGAAGAAACCGTCCAACTAAGAGATATAAAATCTTCTCCAAATGAAGAAACAGATAAGGTGGGTGCATCAGGGATGGATTGATCAATCGTAACAGATTCAATAGTACTATCCGCTGAACCAATATTATTCCAGGATCTTATAATATATTCATAAGTATTCCCTGAACCCACTCCATTGTTCGTGTAGAAAGTATTATTCACGTTGTTAGCGATACTTGACCAAGCTGTTTGTCCTTGAAGTCTTCTCAAAACTTGATAATAGTCAGCTCTCAAGGCAGCATCCCAATTTATGGTTACACTATTTTCAGTAACATTGTTAAAGAATATTCCTGTTGGAGCTTCAGGTAAATCATTATCAGTAGTAATATTTATTGTGTTTGAATATTGACTTGTACCAAAGTCATTAACTGACCTTATTCTAAAACTATAAGGAGTGTCAGCATCTAAATTTGTATAAGTGTAAGTATTATTTTGACTTCCAGATATTACAGTAACTACTCCATCCTTTTCTAATTTGTATGAAGTTGAATTCTCCACTACATCCCATGCTAATTCGATAGTGTAGGCTGTTTTCTGAACCAACCTCAAATTCGATGGTGCCAATGGAGCGGTTCCAACTTCTTGCGATAATCTTCTTCTATGTAGTATTACTAAACTCATAGGGCTAAAAAGAAATATCTTACGGTTGCACCATCCTTTGATTCTATAACAAGCTCCATATTTGTATTCGCTACGAAATCGGCTCCTGAAATCTTAGTGGCAACAGTTGTTCCATCAGTTTCATAAACTACCGGTTCACTGGAAGCATTAATAAGACTTGTGGCATATCCATTGATTACAGGGTTATTTGTAGTGTAGGATAAGGATGAAGAAGGGGCAGCATAGTTATAGTTATTACCACTTATATTAGATAGAAATATGTTAGATCCTGTGCCCTCTATTGCCTTCAACTTGTTATCGGTATAGGCGTTAGCATCGTTTTTAGCCTGAGTAGCTTTAGCCTGAGCACCAGAAGGAGTTTCAGCTCCTACCTGAGCAGCTGTTACCAGGTGCGGATTATCTCTTTTAAGAACGTGATCGTAAGCTGTTTTACCTCGATCTCCACGGTAAGCCGTTTGAGCGGTTTCACCTAATACTAAGCCACCATTTAATTGAGAATAAATACTACCAGTCCATCGATATTGTTTATTTGAAGTCTTATCAATATAAATCTTACCGTTTTCAGGAGTATAAGGCGATGGAGTAGGATCATTATTATTAAAAGTCGTGGAATCAACATAAGTTCCTTCAAGGACATCATCTACATAGCTTGGTAAATGTTGTGGAAGAATAATATTGTTCTGATCTGTCTCAGCTACTCCGTTGGGGCTTCCTTTTTGGTTTGAATCCAAAGGAGTATAACCCAGTGCTGCAATTAATTTATCATAGGTTAACTGGTCCCCTCCATGCGTATCATAATCAACTCCATTCCAAGTTTTGATTAAACCAGTAGAGTTTTCCAGATAGAGCGCATTTGAATTACCGATTTCCGGAACTATTTCAACTTTTTGAATTATAATACCTATGCTTTGTAGGGCCTGACTGAAAGACTGAATCGTTTCTTTGTCAGCATTAGAAAAATTATTAGTATCGGAAAGACTAAAAAGTGCCTGTTTTATTTGCTCTGGGGTGCGTTCTTTAAAAAAAACCCTTGCTTGCGCATCTAATGAAAGGGAATTGCCAGCGTTTAAGCTCAATCCTTTCCATGGAGAAACATCCTTAATCTTTTGATTTAAGGCATTAAGTTTTTCACTGGCTTTGTCTACCAGATCCTGCATTCTTTGTAATGGAGTTTTTTCTGCCATTATATTTCTAAAGTGCCATTTTCCAGCCTTTGAGCCAGATCATAAGTTCTAATTGCTTCTATTTCGGAATCCTTGGCATAAAAAGATGCTGACTGGTTATTAAGCTTAGCAGTATCTGCAGCCTTGAAATTATCTTTACCCTTTACAAAATCAGGCTTCGTGTTATCTGTCTGAGAAAGGTCGCTTTGCGGGTTAACCTGAATGTTCACCTGGTCAATAACCCGTTGCACAATCTGATCTATATCGTACTCTACCATTACATTCAGTTTAAGAGTAAAACTTACCCTTTTTCGTTTTATATCAACTTTGTTCCCTTCCGTGGAATAGCATCGATAGCCTTTATTCCCATGTTCAAAAAAGCGTATTCCTTCACTGGCTAATAACCGATTTAAGGCACTCATTTTAGTTGTCATTTCAGCCTTTGATGCGTAGATGCCATTAACCTTAACCTCAATTTCATGAGGCTCTCGGTACACGCTTAAATAGTTGTTTCTATAGGAAGTTTGCTTGGAGGATTTAAGTTGTGATATTTCAGATAATTCAGCATTTTCAACCAGCAGTCCAAAAGTTGCCAGTAAGTCATATCCATCTATTTTTACTTTTGAATTCGAAGGTGAAGCTGTTGGAAGTGGACCGGAAAGATCCGGATTCAATTCAATAAATGTTATCTGAATAGATTTACCGGTTTTATAAGATCTCTTAACCTCAATTTTGTCAAGTTTAACCTGGTAATTTCCGTATGCTGTTTCTAAGGTTTCAGTTTCTCCAATGCTTCTTAATAAATCTGAAGCTTCTTCAAAAGTTCCTTTTCTGTTATCAAAAAAAGCTTCAATAACTATCTGCCTGGATCCAAAATAAATATCTTCAGCGCTTACCAATGGCTCTACTTCATCACCCCAATCATAGGTAGTGGCTCCATCCCTTTTTGGAAGATCCAGAATACCATTAATGAATTGAACAACAATCCCAATATCACTAAGTAGTATGTTTGCGAATTTCTCCATTAGAATCGCTGTATGTTAGTTAGCCATTTTTGACCATCGTAGGTAAATGTGAACCTTTGATCTCTTTGGGTAGTATTCAGATTGGCAACTTGATTTCTATCCAATAGAAATTTTATACCGTCTTCTGTTCTGAAATCAATCCTGTTATAATTTGCCCTTACTATAATTTCGCGTCCTTCATAGGGGTTCTTAGGTAAATATAAATTACAGTCCACTTGATTATTGGCACTGATCAATTCAGAGTGTTCATCGCAGTAAAATGTATTCTGACCGTTCTCTATTTTCTGAATACCTCGATATCTTCCAAATGATTTTAAGCCCCAAAAAGCTCCACCGTATGCAGGGGCTGTTCCACCTGGTCCAGTGTAACTATTATTTGCTACACCTATTACTCCTGCTGAAAATGCTTCTTGACCGTAAACTAGATAAGGTATTGTGATTCCAGCTCTGTTAGCTAGATTTCCATCGTAGTTACCTACTACACCTCCAAATCCAATTTTACCGTCTGGTGTTAATATCTCCTGTCCGACCTCAGTATTAGCTATCAATCCTTCAAATGAAAATTCAGATCTTAGGCCGCCTATGTCAATTGATATTTCCCCGGTCCGACCATCTAAAAACATGGTTTGCTTAACCGATACCATTCTGAAACCGTTCCAAACTTCCTTCTTCGTAACAAACTTTATAAAACCTTCGTTCCCGTTCATCTGAACTACAGGCTCTATTTCTGTCTCATCATCACTATCGTAAATAGCCTGGGAAACTATTTGACCATTTTGAATTAGCCAGTTACCAATATTCGCATTTTGAGCCAGTAATGTTTCCGTTGCCAGAATCTCGAAGCTATCGCCTATTAACTGCCAGTTGGCTTCAATGAACTCTGCTCTTTGATGATCTTCGCCTATGTAGTAATACCAGGCTTTATATTCCTGATCCCCTTCTTTGATAGTTCTAAATACGTAATCCCTTCTATTTTGATTATTGTAATAGTAATTAGCTGCAGAGAATTCTCCACGGTTTACATAAAGTGGCGCGCTGAATCCTTTTACATTATTGAAGACCCTGTTGAATAATTCCTGAAAGTATTGAGTGTTCTGATATATATCATTTCGGATCTCCTGTTGGTCCCCCAGGACCTGAGAAAAGTAACTGAGTGTTACCTGGTTTCCAATTTCCAAGCTATACTCAAATTCATTATTAATCTTTTGGGTAAGGGCTAGTATTCTGGTTTCAAATTCTATCCCAAAATCTTCATCTACCAAAGTCACCACATCTCCAAGTTCAATATTTATTTGTTGTCTTCTGAGTTCCGGGTAGTGCGGTTGCACGGTATAAATTACATTCGGCTGTGAATAGGTATCTAAATACTCCTGAGCGGCTTCAAGCAGTTCCGCTTCAGCATTATCGATATAAGCCCGAGGCATCTTGATATCAATAAGTACATATTTATCCCCTACTCTTGGCTTAAATACGCTATCTGGAGTAGTAAAATCACTATCATCGGTATATGGAATAATGGTAATTTTCTTACTGTTTGAATCATACCTTTCTACCTCGTATTCCCTACCGGCTAGATCTCCAGTATTGAAAACCACCTTCGCAGTGGCACCACCCATTAGCTGATCATTGATGTTAAAATCAATACTGGTATCGGTAAATGTTCTATAATCTGAAGCGGAAGAAACAACGCCTCTTAATCTCGGGTAGATATCTTCAAATACCTTCGCTCTTTCGATAGTTCCAAAAACATCGACGTTCTTTTGAAGCTTTGGTATTTTTAAGCGTTTAGATCCATATTCATTGGTAACATTCCGATCACTACCAAAGGGATATAGGACCGTTACCAGCTCCCCATTTTGAATTGTTTTACGCTCTATACCGCGAAGCTCTTTTTTGTACCTGAAAGTAAGGCCGGTTTCCTTTCCTATCTTTTTTCTGAATGTAAGCTTATAACCTTTTATGATAAATTCACATCCAAACTCCTGCGCTATTTGATCTAAGGCAGGTAAACAATTAACATCATTAAATCTGATATTCCTACCTTCGGTTTGCTCTACAAAATCTGCAAAGTAAGTGCCACCCTGTTGACCATAAACCCGGTTCATATTATTTAAAACAATACTTACCATGTCAATAGCGTCCCCAAAATGAACGAATTCTATTTCTTCGGTTCCGGGATTCAGAAGCTGTACATTGTTGTATAAGTACTGATCACTTTTAAACTGGATATCGTAAGAATAGGCGTTTTGTGATTTCTTTATCTGGGGCTCTTCGAGTATCGTATATTTAGCATCTTTAAATTCTACATAATCCCCAATCTGTAAATCGTACATAAATCCATCGGAGGTGAACCTGGCTCGAATAAGATCCTGCCCGGAAATCTTTTGGTTGAGTTCCGTGTTCCCATCCACTTCAATGTCGTGGAGTTCTGTTTTTACACCTTCTATGATTCGGTAAATTTTCACCTATGCAGTTTTACTGCAATGTAATTCCAGAGCCTAAAGATTCGGTATTCCGCAAGTTTAGATATGCGTAGATGCCATTTGCTAATTTCTTGACTGAAATTCTAAAATTCCGTTTTCTATAGTTGCCATTCTACCATCTATGCTTTCTAAATATCTATTATAACGGGTGTTTTGTGCTATTTCAGACAAATAAACTCCGCTTTGAATAGCAACCTCCAGTCCTTGCCTAACATCTATACGAACAGCATTCATATATCCTTCAATAGCTCCAGCCGTATCTTCAGTAATGCTAGATATTCCCCCGGCTAACCCATTTCTATCGGTGCCAGCTTCAGGGCCAAATATATCAAAGCCATTAGACATTGCCGTATTTCTAGCCGCTTCCAGCTGACTGTTGAAATCTTCTGTTAATCCTTGAGCACCTTCAAAGAACCTAGCAAAATCATCCTGCCAGTTACGATCACCTCCAACATCAAAAGATGCAGCCATTTCATCTTCTAGACGCTTAAATTGATCTGAAAATATTTTGTCAAATATCAACTGAGAAAGTATATCTTGAAGTACATTGGAAACAGTATCGCCCATTGCTATAGCTGCATCCTGTCCTGCCTGAAAAGCTCCTACTAAAGAATTTCTAAGATTGTCACCTAAACCGCCTGCAAGATCACTGATCACATCCCTAATTTGTTCTTTTGCGGCTTCCATTGCTTCCTGCCATGCAAGGGTATCTTCAATTAACGTTCGTGTTCCTTCTTTTACAAGGTCTTGATTTAATAGTGTTTCTGCTAAGGCTTCATTAAGTTGTAATTGACCATCTTCAGCTTGTTGTATTAGCTCTGGGTACTCCTGCAGAAGACTTAC
The DNA here is from genome assembly GCF_000060345.1 of Christiangramia forsetii KT0803. NCBI lineage: Bacteria > Pseudomonadati > Bacteroidota > Flavobacteriia > Flavobacteriales > Flavobacteriaceae > Christiangramia > Christiangramia forsetii. Next base: position 2,564,940 of record NC_008571.1, read on the forward strand.
CCATTGTGGCTCGTTTGTTCTGCCTCCAAAAAGTCCTGCCAAAGCACCACCAACTGCACCAACTGCACCACCAATCAGCGTACCTAAACCCGGAATAATAGAGCCAACTGCAGCACCTAAAGCAGCACCTGACCCCGCTCCGCTTAATATATTGCCGATATTGGCTTCATCTCTTACTCCTGCCTGCACTACACCTTCCGATAAAGCTCTGAGACTCTCCATGTAACTGCTTTGAGCATCGCTGTAAGCTTCTACACCTTGTTTTATTCTGTTCTCGTAATCGGTGGTAAATACGTTTTCATTTGCACCTTCTCTTGTTCTTAGCTCTTCATTTAAAAGGCGATTGTATTCTTTCTGTTGAGCTATGACAGCATTGTAATAATCTTGATCTGCTTTCTTACGTTGAGCCGAAGCACTAACTAACATCCCAGTTAGTTCTATAGCTGCCCCTAGTCCTGCGGCAACCGCATCATAAGTGCTTCCTGACTCAATAGCCTTGAAAGCGTTTCCTAGTTGATTAGCAGCACTTGAAAGGCCGTCCACCATGTCAGCTGCCATTTCATTTCCGGCTTCTCTAAAAATACCTGATACTGCTTCTAATTGCTGAACAGCATCTCCAATAATCCTATCTAGTAATTTACCTTGAGCACTGGAGATTCTACCTAGTATTTCCTGTTCTGTTTTGGATCCTTTTTCAGCTTCTGCCAGCCTAGCCTTCCAATATTTGATATAATCCCTAATCCCTTCGTAAGTAAGGTCACTCAGGTTTCTATAAATATCCTGGTATAATGCAGTTTCAGAATCTACACCGCCCTCAGCAATATCTAATCGATCCTCCCAATACTTTAAACGCTCTCTTAAAGAATCCCTTTCTTCATCCGTTAAGGCTGCACGAATCTTTTTATTAAGTTCTCCTATCTGGTTTTGAATAGCATTAATAGAAGTTTGATCAATTTCAAAATCAAAATTAACCGTACCTGGATTAACTGAGGATACTGCTTCTAATTCAGGTCTATTAAGAGTAAAGTTTTCAGCTTCAGCTTCAAGTGCTATTATTTGCTGTTTAGCGTAACTTGTAGTATTATCTAGTTTACCTTTTAAAAACTGCTGGTAATTGTCACCATATTGCAGTAACTTTTCAAACTGCTCTTTAGCTGCACCTTCACCAATTTGATTAATAACAGCTTCATAGGCTTTATACTCCTCTTTGGCTTTTTTAAGTTCTTCTTTAAAATCATCTAGAGAATTATTTCCATTGCCACCACCACCTGTAAAACCTGTATTTAAAAACCTTTTTCTTTCTTCTGCTAGATTTTTAATTTCTTCGTTTTCACTTTTAAGGAATGGAGCTAATGATTCTATGTTTTTAGCAACCTTAATTTCATTAAACTGCTCAATGATTTTAGTACGCTTTGAAATAGCTTCATCAATTTCTTTTATTCCAGAACCTACAAACCTTTGAAGCTCTGATTGTTTCAATGATTCGTTAATCTGCTTTAAAGCTTCATTTCTTCCTTCCTGTGTTTTTAAATCTCTAAGGTTTAAATCCCTATTCTTATCTATTAGATTTTCAACTACACCTTCCTGCTCTCTAAGTTTTACCGTTTGCTCACCTATGGCGCGTGTAGAAGCTAATAAGAAGTTGTAAGTTTCCTGAATGGCTGTTGCTGCGCCCTGATAACCTTTTGTAGATATTAACTCAGCTTTTTCAAGTTGGTTTGTTACCTGCTTGAAGATTCCTTTTTCATCTAGGCTATAATCAATTTTAAGATCTATTCCACGATCTTCAGCTATCTTTCTTACTTCTGCTAATCTCTGATCAAATTTCTGTTGAGCGTCTTCAATATTTATCTCAATATTACCTTGTTTCTCAAGCTCTTTTTTAATCTCATCTTGTCTTTTAGCAAATTTGAAACGCTGTAAATAAGCGTCATTTACCTGCTGTAAAACTCCAAGTAAATCTTCTGTAGATGCTTTCTCTAAATCAATACCAGAAACAAAATCGGGAAATTGATCTATAATCTGCTTCCTTATAACTTTAAATTCATCTGTATCTTCATTGACACTTTGAAGCGCACCTTCTAACTTGAATATTTCAATTCTTTGTTGATCAAAGTTTTTTCTAAGCTTGTCTCCATCTGCTAACATATCATTAAAGAACCCGGCAAACTTAGAACTAAGCTCAATGGCTGCATTACCGAGTTCTTCGGTAGTCGCTTTGATTCTGTTTCTTAGTATCTGCCATTCATTTACGTTAGAACCTGCCATGCGGTTAAATGCTTCCTCAGCACTTCCGGCTGCATTACCCATTGCTTCCAAATCACTTGCAGCACCTTTAGCATTTGGACCCGTAATAGCCAAAATAGCATTCATAGCTTCCATCCTACCGGTAAGCTTCTTTAACTCGTTTTGAGATCCGCCAGCTTTATCATAAATAGCCTGGAATGCATTTTGAAGCGTTAAAGATTTTGCTGCACCATCACCTAAGACCTCAGTAGTTGCTTCAATGGCAGATCTTATCTGTGTCATTGCCTGAGCCGTTGGCACCCCTTGTTTTGTTAAGGAAGCAACGGCTGCAGCGACTTCTTCAAAGCTAAAACCAGAAGCGGCCGCAAGAGGTGCAACCTGTGATAATTGGCTTGAAAGTTCCTCAAAGGTAGTTTTACCAAGTTTAACCGTGTTAAACATGATATCCGCAACTCTATCGGCTTCCTCTGCACTAATTTTAAAGGCGTTCAATACCGTTGTGATACCGTCGGCTGCTGTTTTGGTATCGGTTACACCTGCAGTCGCGGCTTTGGTTGCAGTCTCTAGAAGTTTAAGACCTTTTGCACCGTCATAACCCGCAGAAACAATTTGGTAATATGCCTTAGCTAATTCTACAGGGGCGTCCGGGCTAATTTCGGAAAGAGCAAATACTTCTTTGGAGATCCCTTTGAAATTATCTTGAGTGGCTTTAGAGATTGTTTCTACCTCCTTCATAGCTTGCTCAAAGTCTCGCATCATATCATATGCAGACTTAGCAATAGTAGCAAAGGCAGTTACTGATCCAGTTACTAGAATAGCAAATGGATTTATTTTACCGATTGTATTTGCTAAGCCCTGGACTATTCCTGTTGCTTCTGCTGCACCGGCTTTTAGCTGATCGTTTTGGAGCCCAGTTGCAAAGAAGAGGGAATTATCACCACGTACTGACATTAGAAATAAATTTTACTGTCAATTTATCTCTATGAGCTTTCTATATAGTAGTTATTAAGGGTAGGTATGCGTAGGTGCTATTAAATTAAACGTGCTTCCAAGTTTTCTTTCTAATGATATTACCTATAGTTGTTTTTTCAACTCCATATTTTCTAGCTAAATCCCTATGGGATGTATTTGGATCTTTATATTCCTCCCTAATACTTAATATTTCTTCTTTTGTAAAAGGAGTTAAATGATGTTTTTCTCCTTTATAAGTAGAAAGCCCTGTTTCGTGTGCGTGAACTGCATTTTCTTTTGGCGTACACCATTCCAGATTTGATATATCGTTATTTAATTTATTACCGTCAATATGATTAATGTGAGGTTTGTTTTCAAGATTAGGAATAAAAGCAATTGCTACTAAACGGTGTACATGAATAGGTATTTGTTTTCTTTGTTCACAGAATAAATTTGCTACTTTATAGCCCGAACTTAATGGGTTTTTTAATATTCTTTCCCCTATAAGGTCAATTCTTCCGCTTTTATATTTCTTTTCTCTGGGAAGGACTTTTACTCTACCTAGATTTGAAATTTCATATTTACCTTCATGACCATCGATAGGTTTCCATATCTCACCTTCAAGCTGTAAAGGCTCTGTTTTTCTTTGAGATTTTAACCACTCTCTTTCGGAATATTCCCACTCTAAATTATCAGCGGAATTATTAAAACTATTACCGTCTTTGTACCTAATAATATTTCCTCTATCATTTACTGGTAAGAAATGAGCGGCTACTAATCGAGAAATAGAATAAGCTTTTTTTCTCTCGTTTTTACACAAGGTAACCCTAATATATCCGTTAGTTGCACCTCCTTTTAGTATTCGCTCTTTTGATATTCTAATTCCTCCGTAATTGTGCTTACTTCTCTTTGGAAGTGATTTAACCCTGCCTTTATTGCTTATTTCGTATAAGCCCTCAAAACCCTCAATAGGTTTCCAAATTTCAGAAATAGAAGATTTTTGTACTTTTGGTGAAGTATTCATAATAAGTATAGTTTATTGTGATTATTAGGAGCCGTTTGGAACGCCAATTCCGAGCGGTTTCGTTTTTTAAATATACAATTTTATTATTAATTTCATTAAATGTACAAACTCCAATTCCTAGAAAAGAAATCCAAGAACTTTCCAAAGGCTCTGAAAATGGCCCGGCAAATTGGATGCACCTATGAAGATGGAATAATTAGAATTGAGATTAAAGATATCCTAAATGGATATCGCCAAATAAGACAGTTGTTTCATTATATCCAAAATTGGAAGGGAACACAAGCTACTTATAACAACCGGCCGGTACATCCGTATAGATTTTTATTGGAGGCTGAATGGATAGGAGAGTGTTATGATCAAAGAATGATAGATAAGGATTGTGGTACCGGTTTTGGTTGCAGGAAATTAGACACTATCAGTTACCATATAACCGGGCCTTATTTCAAAACACATACTTACTGGTATAATTACGGGACCTGGAAAGGTAATAAATGGATTATCGATAAAAAGACGATCTATAATTTACTCATTGCTTATGCTGAGAAAAAAGCAATTTCCGAATGCCCTTTATTTGATGAGACTGATTTGTGGAACCGGGTTCAAAACCTTCCTGAATTTCTGATAGCAGACGGCATACTTTGGGAAAAGGTTTATGAGGAAAAATTTGTAAAAGGGGAACGCATCCAGGTTCCCCGTAATATCAAACATCGTTATCCGGATAAATTGAAAGGATCGCAGTTTTGTTTGCTGGATTTTTAAAAATCCAGACTACTTATCTTTCTTCCCCATCGCATTTTTTATATAATCATTAAAATCTACTTCTACCGGCTTATCGTCTTCGTCCTTATCTTTATTCTTATCGAAATTGCTCTGAGGTATTGAAGCATTAAGCAATATCAAATTTTGATAGCTCATATTCCAGAGCACATCAAAAAAAGAGAAGTTATAGTAGTGACAAACTGATCCTATGAATCGGTGGGGATTGAATCGATCTGGTTTGTCTTCTTCGGAATCTTCTTCATCATCATCGGATTTGTCAGGCTTGCAATCTGGAAAGAGGTCAAAAAAAAATCCGACTGCGTTTTTAAGGCGGTTTCCTGAAAGATCTTGAATATTTCTATACCTGTAGTATTTCCCATAAAGAACGGCAGGTACCATTCCGGGTAATCATCTTTCTTACCCCAGCTTATACGGCAAATTACTTTTACCATTGTTTCTAAGTGGGGCATTACATCTTGAAGGGATAGCTTCTTATTTTCTTCTAATAGTTCTTTGGGTAAGTCCTGAAATAAATTAGCACACATAGCCAATACTCCGGGTGAAGGGGGTTTTACTACAAAATAAATTGATTTCTTGTCTTTCATGTTTTCAGGCAGTATGGAATTGTCATTCACATCTACTGAGTACCTGGAAGGTTCCTCAATTAAAGCCTTAAGTAATTTCTGTTTGTCGGTCATAATAATAGTTGTCAAAAAAAGCCATTACGGGTCGTTGCAATGGCTTTTGGTATATATATTTAATCGCTAAATGTTCGATAAATTGTAAAAAGTTGACAATTCACCTCCGGTCTTATTTTTAATTTCAGGTGTTAAATTGTCATTTTGATAAGTGTACCAACCGACATCATTAACCAGATTAAAATGGTTCCTAAATGCTTCACTTTTTTCTGATTTCAGGATAGGATTTTCAATCATTCTTTCACCTGAAACCATTTCGGTATTCGCTACCGAATTAAATGAGATTGAGCTTATAGCTTCAACCATAATTTTATCCTGAGTAAAATCAGGAGTAGCAACCACAATTGCCGAAAGTTCATCTTGAACAATTTCGGTTGTCGAATTTTCGGTCAGGTCGGAAGTGGTAGCTCCGAATCCCGTGAAGTCTATCAAAACGATAAACAACATTAAAACCAGCTGACTAGCTTTCATAATAAACTTATTAAAAAAGCCCCACCTTAGCAGGGCTTCAATATTATACTACATCTTCAAACCCTAAGATGTAAGGACTTCCTTCATCACCAGCGGCAGATTCAGGAGTATTTGCGGTAATTCTTACCTCTACAGCTGGAAGGCCGTTTTTAGTAAGTGTTCCCTGATCTCTGGCACTTATTTTTCCGTAAGGAATTTTAAGCACACCTCTCTTACCATCTACCGTTTTACCTACTGCCTTGAAAGACTGGTAAATTGATGGTTTTCCGGCAGGAGCCATATAGTTTCCTTCATCTTCACCATCGTCTACAGTTCCTACTTTACCACCCATAAGCTGCACACGCTGCTCTGGAGTAACTCCGAACAAACGAACGACCATATTAGTTGGATCAACAGTACCATCCACGGTAATGTAAGTATCATTTGATTCTGTAGGGATATTTTCCTCATTGGCACTCGCACCTTCCAGTGTAGTAGAACCAACTTCAATATCGTTGAACTCGGTAAGGGTATCTCCCATTACTCCGTCCCCGGGATCGCCGAAGTAAACCGCGACAATACCTAAAAAGTTATGTTGTTTTGACATTTGTTATAATGTTTGAAATTCAAATCGAATATTATAGTAACTCATTCCGTCTCTGTCCGGATCTTCAAATGTTCCCTTATCATCATATATCTGAAAATGAAAGGTTCCGTTATCTGTTACCTGGGTAACATCGTCCAGAAGTGGAATTATTATATCTGTTAATTCTTTAAATCGATTGCCATTGTGCAGATCACCTGTAAGCTTTGGAAGATGAATATTCACATTCCCAAAACCATTTTGCAGATACCCATTTGGATTATTGATTGTATTGGTATCAATGAATTCTGATTGAAGACCTTTTGGAGCACCATCCACATAATCAACAGGTAAATTCTTACCCTGAAATAACTCGCTTAAAGCAAGTAGTATGTTATAGCTTGATTGCACCTAATAAATCTTTTATATCATTAGAATTTGGGGCGCTACCCGTAATCACATCGAAACCTTTACTCTCAACTGCAGCTGCGTAATTCATACCAGCCACGCCTATTAAAACAAGTCCTTTACCAAATAAACCTCTTACTTCATCAATGGCTTTTTTAGCGGCTTTTACCCCTTGTGATTTACCACCCGTAAAGCTTGAATCTATTTCTTGCCCATCTTTCAGAATTACATAACCTACAGAAGCCCGGAGGTTTCCGGTTCGGTCTGTATAGTTCCCTGAGTTCCTGGCTTTATTAATAAATTCTTCGCCTTGATAACGCAATGCTTCAATAGATTTATCTTCTATCTGCTCGATTTGATCACTCATGTAATCTCGAACCTGGTTAAGGTTGAACATCGCTTTTAATCCAGCCATAACTCGCAGTGGGTTTGGTAAGGCCAAGCCTGTTTTATTGTGATACTCCTACCAAAAATATCCATCTTTTGATCGTCAAATGCATGAGGATTTGATTTCAATTGTTCTGGTGTTTGCTCACAATAGAATTTGGCTTTATAGTCAAGGTTTTTATTCCCCTTTTCTGGCTCATATCGACCTTTCAAGGTTATCTCTTCCTTAGTTACCTCAGGAAGTTTTCCTTCACCAACTGTTTCCAGTTTAATAGTAGCCGTATGCGGAAACCTATTTATCATAACTTAACCGACCTTATTTTGGGTATACCGTCATTATATTTCGGATCTCCATACAGCTTGTAAATGGCATTGGCTTGCTCTTTCAAAGAACTTAGATCGTACTTAACGGAAAGCGAGCCTTCGGTAAAAGAGGAAATACGTCTCATTCGCATATACATATCAGCTTCTGCCAATTCAATGCTTTGATCAGTAACACTATAAGTAGCACCGGGATTTACTTCCCGGGCTACCATAATAGCGTCTTTTATTCCCTGGCTTACTTCAGGTACTATTTCGTTAAGCCAATCTTTATTAGTCATCTTATACGGATGCTACAAGTTCAGCTTCGAACTTCTCGATACCAGCTTCAGAAAGCTTATTGATCTTACCTGTTAAAGTAGAATCTGCCTGATCTACATTGGATTCAGGTACTTCACCTGTAGCATTCAATCCAGCAACTACAGAAGCTTTAGTATAGTCTGTTTCCTTGTAGGTATAAACCGCGTCACCTTCTACCTGAACATCATCAGAAGCGTCAGCTTCTTCAGCATTGATATAGAAGAAAGACTCTACATTCTGCAATACCGGGAATACAATTGCTTCAGCTCCGGTAGCATGGCTAACAGGATCTGTAGTTCCCCAGTTCTTTACAAGGATATAATCGTTTGCTTTCTGGTACTGCACATCTTCTACTGGGAATTCCTCCTCAGCAAGTGTAGAATACACCAAAGAACCAATATTAGTTCCGGTAGTAAGAACTACCATGTTTTTCTCCCATCCTTCGGTAACAATACGCTGCTTATTCTTTTGGTGAACAAAAGTTCTCTCTACAACAATTAGATTCATACCTAAAGTTCTTGATAAAAGACCTCTAATTTGATCCTCGTCAAGTGTTGGGATATTAGGATTATCTCCTGAGAAACTGTTATTCCAAGCAAACTGAGCTTTAATCTGAAGGTTATCCAATAGATTATCAAGCGTATCTGCGCCCATCCAAATAGTATTTGGATATTCCCCTTTTGCTCTAGCAGCCTTTTTAATCCTTCTAAGATCAGAGATAGGCTTAGAATCTGGATTGCTCCATTTTCCTGTTACCCCAAACTGATTCTCTTTAGGAATATCATAGCTGGCTCTTACAGCTGTACCGGTATTGTTCTCTTGCGGAATAAGCATTGCACCTCCTGAAAAACCTACATACATAGCCTCTTCAATTAGTTCCTTAATTCCGTAAATACCGTTTTCAGAATCATTAAACACTTTACGTGCTAATTCTTTCTTTCTTCCCGGATCACGTCTTAGAATACGAAGTGTATTCATTTCTTTCTCTCCCAAAACGAATTTCATACCCATTTTAGGCACCTCGCCAGATGCACTTTTTACAGTAGCTCTGGACTTTACAGGAAGTGGAGAATCATAAGAAACGAAATCAGCAGTGATTCGTGTGTAATTTCCACTTACAGAACTGTACGACATATCCGCACTATACTCAGGCGTTAAATAACGCTCATGATCATAAGCTGGAGCATCTTTGGAACCGTTTACTTTCTCATATTGAGCAAGTACAACGCCTTCCATATACTCATCAATCAGATCTTTAAAAATTGATACTGCCATTAGTAGTCTGGTTGATTATAGATTCCTAATGCTTTTAAAGCATCTAAGGAATTCTGGTTAAACTTATACTTTACAACTTCGTTGTTGAAGTACCCTCCGGTCATAACACCGGTAGAAGGTTTAGCGGTTCTAGTGGTAGAACGCACAACCCCAACGAGTAAAGCTCCTTTTGCGCCGTCAACTGGTTGCGGCTTGAATTCGCCATCTTCTCGAATTACACCATGACCCTCAAAAATGAATCTGTCAGGAAAACCAGTCATATTAAGAACTGCTCCTCCTTCAAGGCCGTGAATGTGTTTCTTGATAGCAACGCCGTCAATGCCTTCGGAATATTCCTTTTGCTCTTCGACGCTTAAATCTAATACTGCCATTGTATTGGTTTTTAGATTATCTAACTATATCAGCAATTTCCTCTTTTGAAGGTTTTTTCGCCCCTCCATTTCGTGGAACTGGTATGCGTGAATTTCTTGGATTTGTTTGAATTTCAGTTGCAATGGTTCCACCGTCAGCTTCGAATTTCTCCTTAACGGTTTCAAATTGCTCCTCAAAGTCTTTTTCTAAATCAAGTTCACTGGCATATCCAGGTAAAATGCCTTTGGATTTTAAGAAGTCTCTCGCTTTTTGAGTTTTCTGAGCTACAGTTTCCTGTTGCTTTTCGGCTTTTTGTTCCTGTAACTCTTTTTCCATTTTAGAAAGTTTTGCAAGCAACGCTTTCATAGCAGGATCTTTTGTTTCGATCTCCTCCTCTTCTTCCATTTCTTCCTCCTCTTCTTCGCCGAATCCAAATCTTTTTTTAAGTTTTGCTTCACGAGTATCAGCAGCTTTTTTAAGCTTCTTATCAAACTCACTCTGCACTCCTTTAATTTTTAAGGCTTCTTCGAGATTTGAAGGAACTGTGAGGTCTTTAAATTCCTCAATTTGCTCAGGAGTTACCCCGAACGCTTCAAGCGCCTTGGCAGTGTCATCGTCTTCCAACGCCACACCTAGTTTCTTGATAAATTCTTCGATTTTCATCGTACGATTGGTTTTCGTTAATTGTTGAATAGGCTGCAATATAATTTTAGACTAAGCCTTTATAGGCTTAATTCTAATTGTAGGTGCGTAGTTGCCATTATAGTACCGTTGAAAACAGCAAGGTCGGTGCATACGGTTTTATGCGATACCGAAAAAACAGATGCTGCCCGATTGGTTGCTTCTTGAAAAGAATATCCGGGCTTTCGTTTTTGATTCTCCATATAGATACCAATAAGTCTTCGCCTTTTTTCAATGAGTTCTTTATTCCGATTCATTGATATATCGATTTATCCGGTCTTCGCTAATATGTAAATAGAAATTAGAAAGGTCATTAATTAAGGATCGGTAGGTTCCTTCATGAGTTCTTATATACCAGTTTATAAAAAGCTTTCTATTGTCTTTAGGATCTTTACCGTAAACTTCGAAAAACTTCAACCTGGTACGCTCTACAACATCTACTACAATAGTGGTTAGGCTTACTTTAGTTTCAATATCTGGAGTAATATCTTCCACAGATACCACCGTTTGAAAAGTAGTTGGCGTAGTCATAAGCGCAATAGATTTTCCAACTTTCGGAGGATGATCACCTGTGTACAATTCTTCACGGGACCACTGTAACTTTTTACCGCCTTGCTGTCTTTCTAATTTAACTTTGAATATTCGCATTAGGTACGAATCCGGTTTTTGTCATTTTGAAGTTGTCACGAAGGAAATAAGGCTTATTCTTCCAGCCTTTAATTCGCTCGGCATTGTCGTTTAAATAATCCAATGCGTTTTTTGGAACATTTTTAATAAGGTGCCGCTGATCAATACCACCACCGGCTAAGTATTCTTTGAATTTTGATCTTGGTAATAATAGACTGTCTGCTATACAAAGACAATTAGGGTGCCAGCCTACAAATTTGAATTCTTTAGGATAAGTACCCACCAATTCATCGCAAATATCATATCTGGGATGAGCCGAACTAAGCCTAACTTTTTGTCCCATTACCCAAGGCATATTTTTACGCCTTTCAAAATCATTGGTTCGATAGGCTATATTGATTTCATTGCGGCTTAATCTTAGTGCATTTTTATAGCTTGAACGATAAACCCCTTGTCCAGGGTGGTAGTCTTTAGCAGGATTAGACAATATCAATTTGCCCTGTTCATTTTTTACTCTTCTAAATCGTTGGTCTGGCTCTTTTAGGTACCGCTTTAAATCCCGGGCCATGTCCGCTGCAGGACGTCCGTCAAATATTCCAGATTCTAAAGCATTGTTTAAAGATGCTTGTGTTTGATTGGTAAGCTTCCAAACTCGTTCACTTAAATTAAGCCCGGCCTGTTTTCTGGAAACAAAAGCACTGGCAGCATTGGAATTTGTTTTTAAAAATTTTGCCTTTTCATCTGCAGAAATATCCAGATCCTTTAAATATTGCTCAGCTGCTTCATCATTACATAAATCTGAAATACCAAAAGAGTTATTTATTTGATCTGAAAAAAGCTTTTCTAAATCGTCATGGAATTGAACTAAGGCCCTATCCAATTCTTTTTGCTTTAACTTATTGGTAGTGCCTGAATAATTACGAAAGATAGAACCGAATTGCCGGGCATATTCCGCGTACAATCTATCCAAGTGCCATTCATGAGCACTCAGTAAAGAAAGTAGTCTATTTTCGCAGTTGTTGGTCATTAGTTACCTTTCGTTATCTGAACAGGTTCTACATATTTGAATTTTAACGTATTTACTTGGCCCCCCATCGTTAAGGTCAAACCAATCACCGCACCTTTCACAAGGTGTTGGCATTTCCATTTCTTCCAGTTCCTCCATCTACTTATGATATTTAGATTTCGGTTTCTCAAATTCAATATTCCTTTTCAGGTTATTAATTGATTGAGCTAAGTTTTGAGCTTCAATCTTAGCACCTACAGAATCGATATGTAATCTTCTGGATGCTTCAGCCATTCTTTCAGAAGCTTCTATAACCGTCATTCCGGCTTTTTGCATCATAGCAGTAGCTCTTATCATAGCTTCCTTATCTGCTCCGTGTCCAATTATTGCTACTTCCATTACTGTTCAATTAAATGTTCCTTCAATACAGTTCCGGCAATAGGCTGCATAGCCTTACCGAAAGTCAATTGCTTAATCCAAATCTTACCGGTTTTTTTTACCTGTTCGATTTCTTGCTCATCTAATTCAAAACAAAACGTCATTGAACCTTCTTGCTTATTGAATAGCGCTGGCAGAGTTTGGTACTCCGGTTGATCTTCGGCTATTTTTACATTGTGGCCTTCAAATTCTATTGCTTTCATAGTTTATTTTTCTAAAAGTTCCTTGTTCCTGTGAATATTTCCCTTGATTATACACTCATTGTTGAAAGCGCATAAAAAAGTATCGTCTTCCTGAGTTTCAGATATTATAAATGCAGCTTCGATATATTTTACCTGAGAAATAAAGGTTTTAGTTGTTGGTACCTTTGGATCACTATCATAATATCTCTCACAGCTAAACTCTACAATATCATTTTCAAATATCTTACGTCCCTTAGAATCCCTTAAGCCTGTATATTGGTCTATTTTTAAAATATGCCATTGTATTTGGTCTTTTTTCTTTTCGATATCTTGAAGACTGAATTGCTGAAACCTATCTACAATTGGATTATAAGCTCTGAATATTAAATCTCTCACTTCTTATTTTTAGATTCAATTATTTTCTTAGCAAGATTTTGGTATTTGGGTTTCTTCAATTTTTTATTGAAGGCCCTGCGTTCTTTTCGGGAAAGTTTTCGCTTTGGTTCGTGCATAGATCCGTGCTTCTCACTCATATCTACACCAAAATGCTCTTCAAGACTTTTACTTTCATCGAAATCGTTTAATTGGTTAATTGATGGTCCCATGATTATTTCTTTTACTTTTTATCTTTAAATCGCATAGTAGCTGTTCCATCAAATAATCAATACGCTTATCGGTTGAAGCTATTTGATAGTTTATCTCTTGAATTTTCTTCTCATAATTAGAACTGTTTTCATTAGCTTCAGATATTGACTCTACAAGATGATTGCGATTATAATTCAGATTATCAATTTGCTTTTCCAGTAATTCATTTAATAATTTCATGATGTTATATATTAATTGTTGACTTTATTTAAAACTTCGTGTACCCGGTTCACTATCCAACCTAATAAATAGGCTTCTGGTTCGTCATTGTATAGGTCTAAATTGTGACAGATATCTATAAAAATATTATTCACCAGATGCTTTGATTCATGAGCTATTATTCCCGGTGTTGGATATCCCTTCTTTTCAGCAGAAAAAACGATGTAATACATTTCCTTTCTTTTGAAAACTGCTCCATCAAATGATTCTATATTTTGATCAAATTCCCAGTCCTTGAATTTATCCTCAAACTCCTTATTGTTGTTATATACAACAATCGTAAACTCTGTACCGTATAAAGGTGTCTTATGCTTTTTTGTAATCATTACGGCACAAATGTTTCTCCCATTCTATTTTTCTCCTCTTCCTGAATCTTTTCGAGTTCAGCAGCTGGATCTTTAACCTGTGGGTTATGCTGTATTCCCGTTTCCTGAGACATAGTTGCTTTCCCACCAGTAGCAGTATAAAGCATTTCAATCCACTCCTTCATATCTTCTGGAATAGAGTAATTGAATTCTATATCGAAACTCAATTCTTCATCCGTAATATTTAAACCGTTCTTAATAATGGATAGAATACGACTAATTGCTGTGCTGTATGCTCCACGTTTTCGCTTAGCCTTATTTAAAGGGTCTTGCATCATTAGAAGCAAAGCACGTCCAGAAAGTGCTCCTATCCCTTTCACATTATCAAAAGATAAATCTGGAGTTTGGGTAATACGGTGAATATCTTCTTTAAGCCAGTTCTTTTCAAGTTCTATAGAATCAGTGGCAGCATCCCTTTGTAAGAAATCCGCATCCGCTTCAATCACATGGTCATTATGTTTGGCAATTCCCAAAAGAAGTGATTTACCGTCATCGTCTATATCAATAAGCGTTTCATCTTCGCCTTTATCATTCTTAACAGTACCGCCTTTTAATTTCAGGATAGGGAAAGCGAAATAATTATTGGAACCGGCTAACTTTGATTTAAGCATTTCATAGCGGTCAATATCTTCCTTGGAAATAAACCATTCTGGCTCTTTTTGGTCGACAAAAACCACTGGTATTACTCTAAAGTCATGCGAATCTGAATTGATATACTTCTCATCTTCATACTTATGAATCTCAGTTTCAGTAAAAATCCAAATATGTTCTATTTCTTCAATGGTAAATTGCCAGTAGAAAGCAACCAAATCACCATACACATCATATTGAGGAGTATATTTCCCATTGTCCTGAGTATAAAGCCTGGCTTTTATTTCGTTATCTGTTCCCCTAGAGAATATAAAAACTCCCATGGTGGTGCTCATGGCTTGCTCGGCAAATTCCTGAAGCTTATCGTTTATTCTGTTTTTCTTGTAGACATCAAGGATAGTTTTACCTCCTTCATTATCAATATCACTTGCAGTAATAGTTGGTGCATCCCCTAGAAGAAAAGAAACCCCGGTTTGAACGATATACTTCTGGTACTGGGTTTTCAGGCGTTCCGCTTTTACTGATTTTTTCCCCTGAGTATAATCTTCACGCTTTCCAATTTGATTGTCGCGAAGCTTTCGGCCCTCATCGGTACCTTCATATTCAGATTTATATTCAGCTATTTTCTTATTACGCTTTTCGTTTTCGCCTAAGAAATCGGTTACTGCAGTTGCATTTTTAAAGTCGAAGTCAAATTCTTCTTCCATTATCCTCCAAAGTTTAAGCCTTTCGGCTTGGTTGGTTTTGAAATAGTGATTGGTGGTTCCAGTTCAAATATTTCTCGCATCATAAAAGGGTCTAGTAAATCGGTACTCTCCCCATTCAGATACTTTGCTTTCATTTCTTCTTTTTTGATCAGGGCTTGCGGCTCCTCATCTTTTTTAGGTTGCTTTTTTATTGCCTTGCGTTCCGCTAACATTCGCTGTCTAATGGTTTGTTTTTCATCAAACATCATATTAGCTACTTGTGGCATTACCCATATCTCGTTCCGCTCAACTCGTTCGCCACTCAGCACATAACATTGAGTTTTCAGGTTTTTGAACTTTCGTCCGTCTTTAGTTTCCCTGGGTCTGTTATTACTATCAAAAGCAATAGAATTTGGAATAAAGGCATTATCTGCACCTCCTATAAATGCTCCTACTCCATTGGCATCGTAAGCAATTCTTCGGTTAGGAACTCCCCATTTCAGAGCCATTGCTTTAATCTCATCTATGATATCCTTACCGGTAGATTTATCGATCTTCATTAGATCCCTAATCCGGAAACCTTCCCATAGCCATATAACAAGCTTATCTTTTCCTGAAGTCGCCACATCGACTGTAATATACTTTTCACCGGCCTTTACAAAATCGTTATTGAAAATATCTTTGAATGATGCGTAATGATACACGTCCATTGGATTAAGCGATACTTTCCAATTCCCGGCTAATAATTGGTTTCTGGCATCTTCGTCTTGGGATGCTAAGTTTGCCAGATATTCAGGGTTATTCTTAAGTAGCTCCTTATTCTGGTAAACAGATCCGCCTATAAAAGTGATGGACTTCACAAAATGCTTGGCTTCAATTCCTGAGGCTTCCACTAATGGATTGATGAAATAAGCGGCTTTTTCAATGCATTCTTCCACGGTGCTACCCCAAATCATGCTATCCCCATCTTTCACAAAATATCTTACTACACCCTGACGATCTGGAATAGGGAAACCATCTTCACCAATCCACCATTTTATAAGATCATATACCCAGCTGTCAGGGTCGGGGTTACAAGTAGCTCTTACTCGCGGTTTAATCGAACTATTGGAACGGTTACGAGACAATAAATAAAAGAACGTTTGTTTTGAGAAATGTGTTAACTCATCAAAACCTATCATTGGGATCTGTGACCCCTGCCAACTCGTTACATTTTTTTCATGTTCCAGGTGGGAGAATTTAATCTTTGCACCTTCCGGGAACTTCCATTGCAATTCAGTTTGGTTATAAGTGCCTCCTAAATGAGGATAAAGCTTTTCACTTTCATCTTTTAAACCTCCCTGCGCTTTGATCTGGGTGGTAAGCCTTCTAAAGATTACCGCTCCATAATCAGGGTTGCTTTTATCCCTTACTGCGTCTAATAAAAGAACGAACGTCTTCCCGGAGCCTGCTGCGCCTCCTCCAATCACTATATCTGCAGGAGAAGCAAGCGCCATAAGCTGATAACCTTCCTGTGGCTGAATTGTCTTAACCTCTGCCATTGTCCGGTATTCGGAATACTACAATGTTGTCCTGTTTCTTCTGATTGTTGTCTTTTTCATAACCTCCAAGCACTTTTAAAAGCTCAACTACATTCGACCGTCTATTGGAGGTTTTTAATTTCTTAGTCCTTCCTACAACCATACTATCTATGAATATTTCATCACTATCCAAAGCTTCAATAGCTAATCTGGTTTCTTTTGGAATCTCATGAATAGGCTTTAAAACTCCATCTTCATCATAGCAATCGGCAATATCGAATCGAGCCATAGAAGTAAGTAAAGAAACACACTCATCAATAGTTATTTTGTTAGCTTCGGCTATTGCTTCGCGCTTTTCTTTAACAAATTCCTCGATGCGAGCAATTGCGAGTATTTTTCTGAAGTTTGCTTCTGCGCTTTTATCTTTAGATTTAGGGTATATTTTTTGATATGCCTTCACGCCATTAAAGCCATTGACGAACCACTCATCAATAACTGCTTTATATTTTTCGAAGGTCTTGTCTGTCATTACTCTAATACTCCAAATTCATATTCTCTACTCTCATCGTTCCATCTTACGAAATAGCAATAACTTTCATCCCCGGCTTTTTCATAACCAATACAAGGCTCGTATTTTTGAATTCTCCGATTTGCTTCAAAATGATAGCCTAAAAAAGCACTTACAAGCTGTCCTAATTCTGAACCACTCCAACGGCCTTTGCATAATTCAACTACCTTTTCAATATCTGGAAGAATATTTTCAGGGAAACCATCATGGCTTCGGTCTATATGAATAACCTCTCCATGTGGACTAGAAAATTTTATGTTTGCTCTTGTGCTCAATTATTCCTTAGTATCAGATTCAGATTTCTTAGCTTTCGGCTTCACCTCTTCACCATAACCAGCATTAATAATTGCCTGTCCGCGTTCTTTGTTTCGCTCGATGGTTTTTTTAGGAAGAATAGTTTTTCCTGTTTCCTGATCTACAAACTTTTTAGTGATCTTGATTTTCATAGTTTATTAATTAAATGGTTCGCAACTTTCTGAGCATCCACCGTCTCCGTTTTTATCTAATTCAAAACCAAAAAGCATTTCTTGTCTATCATAAATAACAGAATCGTCAGTAGCTGTTTTAAAATTTTGTTGAGATAATTCAACTAAATCTTTATGGCTCAGGTTATTCCTGAAAAAAGTTAATTTACCTTCAAGTGGCTTTCTTTTTTCTTCTCTATGAGGCGGCACATAATCCCCGTATTTATCTTCCATTTTCTCGCACCATTTATCAATTTCCCCTTTTTCTCTTTCTTCTTTAATTTGAGTCAACTGTTTTCTTAGCGTGAATTTTAAGCACCTTTTACAATTGCCTTCATAGCCTTTAAGGTTTAACCTGAAAGGCATATTTTTCCAGAATACATTAACATGAGGCTTAGTGAGTGGATTATCAGTAATTAAGGGATAGTAATGTCTTTTTTCTTTCCAATCTTTATTTACTCGATCTACTTCATCAACTCTATAACCAATAGCTATTTCATAATTATTCGTTCCAAAAACATCATCTGCTAATTTCTTAAGAGGGTTTGTTTTCAATTCTCGGGTACAATGCTTATAGGTCACATTGGGTAAGCCATAAGCTTTTATCATTTCCTCAAAAACTTCTCCGTTACGCTTAGCGGTTTTGTAATCCACTACTTTATAAGTCGTTCCCTCTCCATAAGTCATAGAATAAACACCTTCAATCCAGACTAAATCCAAACCGAATTCTTTATCACATTTATTTCCGAATAACAAACTCTCCTCTCTTTCTCTACTCGTATTGGCATAAGCAAAAAGCATATTGTATTCATTAGACTTATTGTCTTTAAGCCACTTCGCCATTTTAGCTGAAGTTTCTCCCGTGGAAAATGAAACCAATAAATTTTTCTTTCGCTTATCCATCCCTAATGCCCTTTAATTAATTCAGCACTACTGGCTTCATATTGGCTATACTTCTGAATTTGTTCGTGGATCCAGATTTTATCAAATTTTACCCCGTTGGCTTCTAATAATCTTGCATGGGTTCTAAATTGATCAGCGATTAAATGCTTCTTGTCACCTTGCTCGATATGCTCTTCCCTGGTAAGTGCCATTAGGTTTTCTATGCGGTCTTTATCCCCTGAAGGATTCCCGCCTGAGCCTTTGCAAATAATGTGATTGATATCCACAGCTCTATTACCTGAAATTTCCGAAGGGATAAAATCACTTTCAGCGTATCCTAGTGCTCTGAAATATAGTTTTGTGTACGGCTTCATTACTCCTCAATGCTTTTGACTGCGATTATTATAGACGCCAGTAGAGATATTATCCCTACGATGCAAAAAAGTATTCCTAAACATACAGTCATATAATATTTCTTTTAGTAGAGAGGGCAGGACTTGAACCTGCAAAGTGGAGTTACTGGCCTGATAACTTAATCCACTACGACTATATCGCCCGGCTACCAATTTCGGCACCTCTCCTTTTCCCGGTTACTTTTCACCGGTAAGCCAGTCTTGTGATAATTTATCGAGCTTTAAAAATGTAAAATAGTTGGGGATCCCGATGTTGGCTTTCTTGCATTATCACGGCCTCGATTAGCGACAACTAAGCGTCTAAATCATCCCCTCCTAGTGATGTTTTAATGTCTTTTTTGAAATATGTATCAATAATATTTTTGGTTTCATCGAATCCTACAGAAAAGCAAGCGAAGTAACCTTTTGATTTTAGCGCATTAATACTTTCCAATTGGCCTTTTAAATGGTCATTGGAATATATTTCTCCGTTTTGTTTAAATGGTGATTTTACCTTTAGTTCGATAAATAAACCTGAATAGCCTCCGCGTGGTTCGAGAATAAGAACATCGGGGCATTTGAATCCAGTTTTTTGAATAGACTTATTACGCGCCTTTTGAGGTACGGTAAGCTTTAAATTTGCAACAGTATCGCTTAGGAATAAAATGTCTTTGTATTGTATAGACAAATACCTTGATACCGCTTTCTGAAGCTCAAATTCAGGCTGTTTTTTTCTTCCGGCCAGAACTTAATTTATTTTACTGTTTTGAAAGTGAATGCCTGTGATGCAGGACTTTGAATATTAATTGTTGATAGGTGCAATATACAAAAAATAAGGGAATACCGTCATAAAAATATGATGATAATTACAGTCCAATCTCTTGTTTTATATGGGATAAGTGCCTCCAATTTACAGGCAAATCTTTGGGAATTTCCCCGTACTGATCCAGTACATTAAAAATTAAGTCTTTTTTAGAATTGGCAGCCATAAAAACGATGTAGCTATTATGATGAAAAAAGTAATGGGATATATATTTTTCCTTTCCTTTTTTTCCTTCGTTAACCAGATCTAGTAATTGATTGGCCTTGGAAACTGCTATTTATTCAAATAGGTTGGTTTGCATTACTGTTTTTACTCTTTGTTTTGTAGGTGGGTTTTTACTTCTTCCCAATATGAATAATAGTTTTGCTTATCAGGCATTTCTTCTAAGTGCTGACCTATTTCTAGTTTTAGATTATATATTTCTTCTACTGCGATAAGTGCGCAATTCTTAGCGTGATCTTCATCTAAAGGAACATCATTGTAACAATCCCAATATTTAGCATCTGGAATAAACTTCTCTATTAACTCTTTTGCCTTTTCTTTAGGTTCTTTCATTGGTGGAGGTTATTTATTTCATTTTGCAAATCTCTTATTGATCTATCAATTTGATTTATTTTACTGCTGTGTTTAGCCTGAACTTCATTATAAGTTTTAGCGCTAACGTTTAGATCCTGAAAGTAATCCCAGAACTCGCACCAACTTATTCTTTCATCTCTCTTATTAATTAAAAGAGTTTCTAATCTTTCTTCTCTTTCTTCTTCCATGTATTCTATTGTTTGGGAGGGGTTGGTAATGGTTGCCAGTGGGTAGGTTTAAATCCTACGTACCAATTAGTACATTCATATTCATTTTGCTCATACCAACCTTCAGGGATAAAATACTCGTCTTTTTCTTCACAGTATTCATCATTGTCTCCTTCGTAACAATCTGCATAAATAGAAAATTTAGGCGCATAAAAAGCCCGAAGTCTTCTTTCCTTTCCGTAATCATTAATTCCATAAATTACAACTGGAATTCCTGTTTCTGGCAATCTATCTTCTACACTTATCCACTTCTCTTCTTCTGTTTGGTCTTTGGTGAGGGAAAGCAACATATCCTCAGCTTTATAAGACCAATTTTGCAAATCTTTAATGAATTTATCTTTTGTTTGAGTATTGATTCTTCCAGATATACTTCTGTAATCTTTTAATTTAGGTCTTTCTTTAATTAGTTCTTCTGCTTTCATCTTTATAGTTTTAAACGTGTCTCCATCTTTCAAGTGGTAACCAGCCCCTTTCAACTAAATCATTTACATTTTGTGTGTGTTTAGCGTCTTCTTGACAAGATTTGTGCTTACATTTTCTTCTTTCCTTATAATTTCCAAGACCACAACTGCAAAAACTTTTATCAGGTTTGGATTTTAATTTATTTAATTCATACTCTCTATTCATCTTATAGCTGGTTTTACTCGGTTAATTTTATCCAGTTATATTCTAATTGTTGTTCTACCGAAAGACCTCTTGATTGATACGCAATACCCTTCTGTCTAATTAAAGAAATAACTTCTTCAGCTTGCTCCATTGACAATTCACGTACCTTACCACTCTGATCTAAATAAAATATTTCCCCATTGTGGTAAATTCTCAAAGTTTCTTGAACATCTTCAAAGTCATTGTATTTATCAGTTATGTATAGATATTTTTTTGATCTAACAACTTTATCAAAAAAATACCCGATTCTATTGGCTATCTCAATAGCATCTTCATCACTTATTTTAGATAGTGGTTTTAGTCTCAAGAAGTCACTTTCTTGAATATCTTGGATAGTTACACAAACAGATTCACCTTCGTAAATCCAAGTCCAGTATTGAGCAAAGAACTTCGCTTTATTTTCTAATGTATTTTCCATAGGTATTGGTGTTTATTGATTGGTGGGTTAAATCTTATAATTCTTTTCGATAAATCCATAATAGGTTAGAACTCCTATAAGCCAGTAAATGTTATGATCTTTGCTGTACATAGTATTCCCTTCATTATCTGCAACTTCATATTCATTCGAGTTTATTACTACATTACATAAATCATTTGCATAAGAACCGAGTTCCATGTTTTTAAAACCGTTTTTCTTTAGAAATTTTATTACGTCTTTCATCTTATCTTATTTAATAAGGGGTTGGCAATCATCTAATTCAAATAATAATTCACCTTCTTTAGTGAAGTATTGCTTTACACGTCTCCAAGGATCTTCTGGTTTTCCAGTTCCTCTTAAATCATCTGTTTCTATTAATTCTATAATTTTTGCCATTCTTTGTTTTTGTTAGGGAGAGAGGGGGATTACTCTTCTCTAAGTTCATCTTTTAAAAATATCACACACATAAGGGTGATTAATAATAGCATCAGCTGTGCCGTCCAAGTCCATTTTAAAGGATTGGCTTGTAGTAGGATTATTGAGATATAGATATATCCTACAGGGATCAAAAAGAGAATAAGGGATTTATTCATCAGTTTTATTTTTAGCGGTTAAACAATATCCAGATCCATCGGGTCTTCCGGATCTGTACCCATGCATCCCGGAATAAGGATCTTTTCATCTTCGTGTTTTATATGGTGGTAGAAGGGGTACATTAAGCGGCTATTTGTTTTTTATCGAAATGCTCTTCCAAAGCATTATGATGCGCTTCAAAAATTGCTTTATCTGGTAGCTGGCAGCGGTTTGCCTTTCCCATCCCTTAAATCCTAAATTCCTAGCTACATTATAGCCGTGGTGGACCTCGTGGGTGACGTGCTTTCTATTTTGCCTAAAGAAGTTCTTTTGAAATTCAGGCATTTTTTTAAAGAAGTCCGTTTTTTGGATCTCTTCAAAACTGATTACTGATACCTTATTAGAGATATCTTTGCTTAATCCTTTGTTCATGATGATGTATTAATTGTTGAAAATTGTTGTTTTTAAAGTATAGTTCTATACTCAATAGGTCGGTTATTATTTTCTGCGTTTTTAATTCCGTATTCCATTCCTTTTGAAATTCCGAAGTCCGTATAGACTATTGTTTTTTCTGCATACTTACCCCATTCTAATCCGGCATTAATTCCAATTTCACGTTCTTTTGGTATTTCATCAAATAGGCATTGGGTGTAAAGTAAATGTGAAACCATAGGGAATTCACCACGCATTAAACTATCTCTCATACAGGATCTAGCATATTTTTCATTTCGATCTATGTTTCCAGCGAATGGACTTTCTAGTATTACTTTCATATCTGAAATAATCTCTGTTGTGATTGATGTATTTTTAATCTATTTAAAGAATCTTTATAATACTGCTCATCTTTTTCGCAGGCATCCAAATGAAATCCAAGATTATGACATGCTATAGAATGGCTTCCAGAACCTAAATGAGTATCAATTATCTTATCTCCTGGATTACCGAATTTCATAAGTAGGTATTCATAAAGCTTCACAGGTTTTTGGGTAGGATGAATTTTCTTTTCCTGATTAGCACCTCCCGTATTTGAAAAACGAAACATTGCAGCAGGCTTATCAAAAGAAGTCCATGCCATTTCCCACTGAGAGAAATTTTCCCATGGCTGGCATTTATCCCAACAAACTATGCATCTGGTAGGTGGTAAGTCGAAATAATTACCACCCCAAATAATTTGATTCTTAGATATCCGAAACAATTCTTTAAAATATTCTTGGGAAGGAACTTCAAAATCCCATTCGCAATTCATAGTATTTAAGGCTCTGTTCTTCAATTTACCCGAACCTTGATTTAGTCTGCCTTTCTTTAATCTTTGCGCAACACTTACACTTGGATAACCGTCACCTTTTCTTTTTTTATTGGTTCCCATACTCATATTGGGAGCGTTAATACCATAAGGCGGATCAACGATCGCTAAATCATATTCTTTATCTTTAGCACGAGCCATGAGCTCCATGTTATCTTCTTGGGTAATTCGTATCATAGAACTACAACTTTTCAGGTAACGGAAAACCTTTAATTTCCGAAACGCGACGATTGAACTGTGCCCATACATCCAGATCCTTAAACTTAAAATGAATGGTTCCTTTTTTATAACATTTGAATTCAAAGAAATCCCAGTCAGCCCATTGACCCCATTCCGGGCGGTTATAGATCACTGCCTTTTTATGTGAATAATAGGTTTGGTGAAATTCATTTGCAGCTTGTTCACTATCAAAATTGAAAGGATTGTTATAAGTATATTTTGAGCTTTGCCCGGTAATTTCATTAACCTGGGTATCTGTTACTTTTTTACCGTCTAGAATCAAATAGCAATCTTTTATTTTTAGCCGCTGGTAGAATGACAGCATACCACTGTAATCTTGACCGGTTAAGTAGCATAGAACCTTATTGATATCGTCCATTTTATTTTCAGAATCATAGCTGGTATCAATTTCTCCATGCCATCCTTTTTTACACATGTATGGAAAAATAAATTTCTTATTTACGATGTAGTGAGAATTAGTTTTCCAGCCTTCGACCTGGTATCTGTTATCATCATAGTGTTTTGTGATCTTATCGAAAATCTCAACTATAGCCCTATCCATGGTTTGCTTTCGGGTACCCACAATGATTTCAAACATTCGATAAATATTGCGCATCGAAAATGGATATTTCTGCTGCTCCTCCACAAACTTGTTGATGTCTTTAAGTACCCCAGAAGTAATAAACTTCTCTATATTCATTTTTTTGAATATCCAATCCCAAGAGCTTTTCTGAAGTTCCTTTGAAAATTCTTCTTTAGTGGTCACTGTTTTACCATGGGAAACGGAGCATGAAAAATTATCTTTGATACCTATTGGCTTCAAAAGCGCGTTCATACGCTCCGAAGTAGTTAAATATTCATCGAAAGTATCAACGGCTGCAGTGTATCGATTTACAATAGATCGAACTTCATTGTGTTGCATGATCCCGGGACCGGTTAAAACCTCTTCATCTTCATCCATGAAAAAACCCTCCCAATCAAATTCTTTAGTAGAAACAGGTTTGAAAAGTTTTACCATCGTTACAGAAACTCCTGTTTTTCGCTCTGCAGTTGCAAAACAGTCTCCTAAGTTCTCTGAGGTTCCATGGTTACTGATCAAAGCATTTAGCTCTCTGCGCTCCCGGGTATAATCAACTTCCAACGTATTGGAATTACAAAGGCTTATGATCTCGCAACCTTCCGGGGCCACCTCCCACATTTTTAGAATATGCTTACCCCCTGTTGAGAATGGAGGATTTGCTATAATCGCATTTATATGGCTTAATTGTTCTGGCTTTGATTCTAAAAAGTCAGATCCTAAAAGCTTAGATTTTGTGGAAACTATTTTCTGAAGATCTGGTTCGATCTCATAGGTTAAAACCTGTTTGGCACCGTGCTTAAAAAGAGCTTCGACAATATTGCCACTACCGGCTGAAGGTTCTAAAATTACTTTTCCTTTGACATCGATTTGCGATATCATGTAATCGACTACACCTAAAGGCGTAGGGTAAAAATCAGGATTGAAAATCATGAATTTATGTGATATTAATTGTTGAAAAATATCCCGGTGATGGCGGGAGTTATGTTTTGCATAACGATATAAAACTAAGTCAATTTTTAGTATTAACCAAACTTTTTAATGCATCAAAAGCTCTTTTTTAATCATTTATTTCAGATTCAAATTTCTTCCTCATCGTTCTACCGCTTCCGAAAAATCTTATACCCTGGCTTACATTTTTAATGCCCTGACTATCTAACCACTCGTAAAGCGTAGGTTTAGTATTTATTTCAGGGTCTTCTATTTTTGATTTATTTCTTCTGGATATAGATTCCGGTGTGGAAATATATCTTTTGTCTTGAAGTCCTTTTTCTTTTTTACATCTTCTGATCGTGTCCGGGCTTACTTGAAAAAGTCTTCCAAGGTATAGGGTTGAAATTTTATGATTATCCCAGATAAATTCTTTTTGGGTTTTATTTAATTTCGATGGTCTCATTTTACGCTCCTCCTTTTCTTTTTTAATAGTTGGACATAAGGCTTCATTTCAGAATCTTTCTCCCAGCTTGAAATAGTATCTTCTAAAGCTTGCTTATCCATTTTAGCAGTTAGATTATTAATATATTTATTAACTTTTTCTTTTTTCTTAGCTTCGTAAATTCTATTTTTAGTAATCGCTACAGCATTTTTAGCATCTGGATTGCTATTACGTTCGCCTTTTTCTTTTTCATAGCCCTGCTCTCTTAAAATTGCTTTTTGTTCTAAGTACATTGGGAACCATTCGCCAAAAATCAGGTTGCTATCAACGCCTCTTTTGGTAGTTCCAAACTTTCCAGATCTAGCCATTTTAAAGAATAAAATAACATCTTCAAGGCTTTCATAGGCGCAGTTTTCCAAGGCATCAATGGTTATCATTTCGATTTGAACTTCACTTAGCTTATTGCTGAAACCAAAAGAATCTACAAACCGAGTTACTAGAACATTGACAACTGAAAATCCTATACTTCCGGTCTCGTTTTTAAAAACTGATCTGAGCGTTGGCTTAGAAAATGTTTCCTGAATACTTAAATTCATTTCCAGGTTTGCAAGTGAAGTCTCTCCAGATATAATTTCTTTACTTAAACCTAAAGTCTTTAGCTGTTTTACTTCCCATTGCTCTTTTTGCAATTTCTGTGTTTGATTCGCTATTTCGGTTGTTGACATTCTTCTCAGTTTTTAATTCAAAAATTCCTTTCCATCCATTGCTCATGCTTTGATGCATAATTGCAATTGCTTTTTTTTCATTTCCGTCGGATTTATTAGCTAATTCAGTTAGAGCTGCTTGCTCACTTTGTAGAGATTTGTAATCAAATTTGAATTCTTTCTTTTTATAAATTTTCCAATGATTCCATTGCGTTTTGAAATTATTACTGTCAAAAGGAAAAACTATTTCAGACTCTTCTTCTTTTGATTTTTTTATAATTTTTGTTTTTTCTTCTTTACCGTTGCTTTTACCTTTACCATTACCTTGTTCTTTTACCTTTACCATTACCTTAGGGTCTTGTAAGCCCCTAGGAAGCCCCTTAATTATTTTTTCAGATAACTGAAATTCTCCTTCCGAAATTTCCTCTATTAAATCATATTTTATAAGCTCTTCAATTGCTGAAGTATGAGCTTTGTTATTTCTCTTTAAAAGCCCATTATGCTGTACCTTTAAGTAATTTTTAATGAACCATTTTTGCCCATCTTCAAGTTCTACAATTTTATCTTCAAAAACTTCTTTTATTTGTTCATCGGTAACTGATTGATCTATGCCGCAACGTAATTTTGCAACGTCCAACTCAACATTCCAAATTCCAGCACTTGAACAATCTAAAAAAAGGTACACATAAAGCCCCTTGTAAGCCCCTTGTAAGCCCCTTACAAAAGGATCTTTAAAAAATCCTGTATCAATAAATCTTCTTGCCATTTCTTTTCTTTTTACATCCTGGATTATTCATTACATTTTTATCATGCTTATTGAATGAAATTCCATCGAATCCGTAGGAATAAGTGTATATGTCTATTTTTTTAATTGCTTGATTAGGTTCATCTGAACTATTATCAAGTAAATATGGTAGGTAGTGTAAACCACATGAATCATCAATATTATTTCCGATAAGAGATATTCTAATTTCATAATCATAGAAGAAATTTTTTCTCATGTATTTCTTGATTCCGTTAGCATATCTTATAGCTTGCCAGAAAGCACTCGCATCTAATTTTCCTTTTTTTAGCTCGAATACTGTAATAACGAGCTTAGAAATTAGTTGGTTGTTTTTATAAAAATGCTCTCTATGTATTGAAATAATGTCAGCAATCCCCTCTTTATAAATTCTTTTTTGTCTAAGTAATTTACCCTTGATGAATAAACCTCTTTTTATAAGATCATCATTGCCTGATTCTTCTATAATCTGTTCTAAATCCTTTTCTAAAAAATTCATTATTTATTCTTATAAAAATTATCTAATATGTGCATCCGCTCTTCTGGAGTTAAGGCGTATTCTCCTACCGGCTGATCACCGGTAAGAGAAACCTTAATTTGTTGTCCATTATCACGGAAAATAAATAGTACTTGTGTTGGTTTGGAAATGCTAGTAACGTAAAGGGGGTAATCCTTCAATCTATTATTTTCCATATCGTTCTAGGTCTTCCTGAATCATCACAGATACGGATTCCATCTTCAATTATTTTATCCTGTCTTTTGAGTTCACTTAGGCGTTTCCATACCTGTTGATCTTTAAGACCACAGGCATTGGCGATATCTTCAAAAGTTCCTTTTTTGATCTTCCTAAGACCCCTTATAATTTTAGTATGAACCCGTTCTTTGTGTGGCTTCACGCTTTCGTGAGCCAGGTAGCTTGTAGTTTTCATAATGTGATGTGATATTAATTGTTGAAAATTCTAGTATGCTGATTGCGATAGGTTTACCCTATCAATACCCTTAGCATAAATGTTATTGAACCTGGTTTGATTACGGCTTTTGCTAGATACATTTTCTGTAGCTACACTTACCGAATCGTTAACGGAAAATTCTCTTTCGAGTACCGTTAATTGTGGTCCTTTGAACTCGATCCAGACGCTTTGTTTTGCATCTTCTCGTACTTTTACTAATCTTTTTTTGTGACCGGTATTATACGGGTCGCGCTCTGAAATTTCCTCTATAATTCCTGTGTAAATTTTCATAAATATTGTTTTGAGGTATGTTTACTTAATTCGTTTTCTATGGTTTCAAGCCAGACCAGATCTTTAGGTTCTGGTAATGGAAAGCCCTGCTGTGCTGAGAAGTCTAAAAATCTACTGATAGCAAGGCTGTTCTCATCTGTTTTTAGATCGGCGGTACTTCGCCATTTTTCTACTTTCTCCCCGAAATACTCTTCTTCCCCTTCGTAAAAAATATCAGGGTTAACTACTTTTTTAAATATGTTTTGCTTGACTTCCTGTAGTGTATGTCCAAAATGCAACCCGAAGTAATTGAATAGAAGATGCTCGTAGCTATTTTGAGCAATAGAGCGCTTCTTTTTCTTTTCAGTAAGCTCAATACGCTTTCCTTTACCGATAAGGTATTTGAAACGCTCTATGGCATTTTGTTTTTCGAGGGGTATGTTCGTGCGGTATATCAATTAAAGTTTGTTTTTATCTATTGCCAAACCTTTTTCTATTAGTCCGAATACGTCGAAATGCCATTCAAAAAGCTTAAATAGTAATTCGTGTTTGCAAGCTGAAATACCTTCGCCGTCATCCCATCGGGAAAAATTTTTATCTTTTTTATGGAATCTTAAAGCAAACCAAGTAGGAACATATTCTAATTCTAATAGATAATCATTTTCATGAAAATCAGAGCTAAAATCAATATCTACTTCATCGTCGAATTCAATTTTTGATAGCTCAACAATCGGCAAAAACTTATTATTATTATGTTTAATATCTTTTGTTAGATCGCTTAAAGGTCTTAGGATAAGTTTGGTGTCTTCTAATTTCCAAACACCACTTGCTCCGTGATAATTCCAATACACTCTATCGCAGCTACCTAATATCCCTGTTATTATAGGATCTGGATAAATTTTAGTTAAACCTTTTATTTTCAAGCCATAAGGCAAATAAGGTGCTAAATGTTTTAATTCTAACTTTTCCATACCTCTACTTCTTTTCTGAATTAAAATAACACAGATAATAATACATCTGCTTTTCTTCGTCCCATCCTTTTTCAAGGAACTTATCCGCGCTCTCAGCGTTCACAAAATCCATTTTGATAGTCATATTGCTGTCAAGTTCAATAACACCTTTAAACTTCTTACGGCTTTCAGAAACAGCCCCATTATCAATAGGAAAAGAAGAAAGATCCTGAACACTATATTTAGGTCCTTTTTCTGTTTTGTAATTCTGGAATTCAGGTATTAAACCCGGGTTTTTGAACTGGCTTAAAAACTGATCTTCGTTAAACTCAAGATCTATCTCATGGGAAAACTTGAAATAGTTTTCTTCTTTTTCCCGGAAAGGTTTTAAATAGTACTCTTTTAAAAGGGGCGTAATTTCATCGTTCAAAGATGTTTGTTCCTGGGAAAGGAATTTACCTTCTCCACGGGATTTGTTGCCTATTTTATGAATGGCAAGATTTGCAATTTGTGCATTAAATAAGTTAATCATTGATGTAGTATTTAATTGTTGATTTTAAAGTAATTGTCTGCCGTAATTGTTGGACGGCATTTAATTTTTTGTTCTTCTACCAGTTCCTGAAGAAATGGTTCAAGCTCTTTAAGATGAAATCCATTATGTCCATCTGAAATTTCTGATTTCTTTTCTACCAGAAATAGTAGTAATGATTTGATATCTTCTTTTTCTTCTGGGGTTAGGTTCATTATTCGTAAATATTAGCAGTGATTTCATAGGTAAAATTCGCTAACTCATCACTCAATAAATCTCCAATGGACTTATCTTGTTTGAAAGAGTTATCTAATTTCCATGCTCCTATTTTTTCACACCAAAAGACTTGCATTTTAGATTGAATATTTCCCTCGTCTGTTTCAGTCCAGTCGCTTAGAATATCGCCTTCAAAAATCTCTTTCGCATTTCTATCTTTAAAGCCTGTAAACTGACTAACTGTATCTTTTTTAACAGGGAAATAATTTGAATCGTCGGTCTCTTTGATAAATTCAACGATATATTGTCCTAGTGGATTGGCATCGATTAGACTGCCATATTTCCACTTTTTAGTTATTAAGCTTTTTCCACGAAATTTTATTTCTCTACCCATATCTTAAAAAGGATTACGATTAAAATTTATTTTCATTCCGTTACTAGCTACACTTACGTTTTTACCAGTAATATTTTCTACAGCTTTTTTAAAATTTACTTCATGGCTGTTCCCGTCTGATAAGTGAATAAGTACAATGTTATTCACCTGGCTTAAATCATTTGCTTTTAGAAATTCCAGGCAGTTCTCCAGACTTAAATGTGAATGGATCACCCGGTTTCTTAGAAACTTTGGATTAGCTCCATTTGCTACTCTTTGATCTATAATTTCCTTGGAATAATTCGCTTCTACTATAATGTTATGAAGCGGCGGAAATACATATTCACAGTATTTAGTATCAGTGATAAAAACTACCCGACCGCAATCTGGATGCACTATATAAAATCCAAATGTTGGTACATCGTGCTTAACTCCGAAAGGTTTGATCTGGAAGTTTCCAATTTTATAAACTTGGTTTTCCATCATCATACAAGCCCGGTGATGCATAGTTGTTCCACAAGCTTCATGCGTTGCTTCAGAAGCCCAAACATTGATTCCGGCTGCCATAGTCTCTTTTATTGATTTGGCATGATCTCCGTGACAATGGGAAACAATAGCTCCGGAAACTTTAGAAAAAGAGAAGTTTAGTGCTTTCTTGATCTCATTGAAGTTTACACCGCATTCGATAAGAAGAGCCTCGGAATCGTTTTCCAATAAATATGCGTTCCCTCGGCTCCCCGATCCTATAATTTTTAAATCCATTAAAGTTCTGTATCTCTTAATTCAACTTTACAAGACAATGAATCTTCCAAAGCCTGAAGTAATTTTAAATCTTCATTAGCTCTATCGCTTTCTTTTTCGCTTTCAGAATAAGCTTTCAAAACCTTGAATCCTGAACCGTCTGAATAATATGAAACAAGTACTTTCATAAATTAAGCTCCAAATCCCGGTGAATTAGCCATTGATGATTGACCTTCTTCCTCAGCCATTGCCTCCTCATAAAGACGTTCATTTTCATCATCTTCATTTTCAGCTTCATTTGTTGGAAACTCATCTTCTTCATAATCGGCATCTTCAATATCTGAAGTATCAAAATTTCGCTTATTAGCTTTGGTTTTAACCTCGTGTTTCAGGTCCTCAGAAGGAACATCGATAATCTTTCTTTCATCTTCATCTTCGTAAAGCACGCTATCGTCACTACTTCTAATCAAAGCATCACAGGCCCTGTTAATGACTGATTTTCTAGCCATACGATCAGGGAACTTTTTATGAGCCGGACTGGTTCCGTTAGCATGACCTTGTTGCCATGCTGCAACAATCTGGGGTTTACTCATGATTTCAACATCAAAAGTCCCATCATTCATTTCCATAATAGCATACGCACCTTTAAACTCATTACTTCCCATACTTTCTAAAGTTTGGGTATGCTTGGTGACTTTCTTTCTACCGGTAGACGGATCTACTTCAAATTCGAAAGTATCATCTTTAAATACTGCATGGGCTTTGATGTCTTTTAATCCGGCATATCTTTTAGCCATGGCAATTTTCCCTGTATAATCTGGAATACATTCTATTTTACCACCGTAAGGCACGAAATAGCATTGCTTTTTCATTGGGTTTAATCCCCAAACTACCATCTTCAAAAGAGCTTCGGATAGACTGGTAACTGAACAGCTTTCTAATACTGGTTTTTTATTTTTATCCTTGGTTTCAGATAAGATCAAATAAGCCGATTTAAGAGAGTTTTCTACTGAATAGTTCTTAGGTATTCTAAGCTCTCCTGTTTGTTCAAACTCGTTGACTTTAGCAAGTACCCTGGTAGATATATCCTGCTTTTTTTGTTTCACTAATTGCTTTGAAGTTTCTGAACTCATGATTTAAATATTAATTGTTAGAATTTAATTTTCTGGATATTATTCCTAGATGAATTTTAGCAATGTGCCCAGGATCATCATAAACCTCTTCTATATCTTCATCAAAATCATTTACCTTTTCGAAACCTTTTTTACAGTCATCAACAAGCATCAAAAGTTTTCTGATCGTTTCATACTGACTTTCACAAATTTGTTCTAGTTCACTTTGAGAGTGTACCTTTCTACCTCTATATTGATTTTTGTATGCCATTAAGCTACAGTTTATAATTGTTCAACATTTGATTCTACTCTTAGCTTCTTATCATCTGGAGAAACAATCAGATTAATAATTTGCGATTGGCTTTCTATAAGATTGGAAACACTTTCTCTGTTATCAATAAATACAGGGGCTGAAACTCCATAATGATCACTAAGGGTATTGATGATATCAATTCCGGCATTGATTTTCGATGCAGTATTTGCATCTGAAAATGGCACACCATTAATAAGTGCCTTACAAGTTGGAGCCTCTGCACCATTAACTTGTGCTTCGAAAAGCTTAAAGTTTACCATCTGGAACTTTTCATTAATGATATTTTCTAGTGTGTCCATCTTAGCCTTATTGAATTGCTCAATTATATACTGATCCTTTTCATAATCTGCAATTTGTTGAGCAAGCTTACCTTCCTCTTCTGAAAGCTCTTCTTTACGCTTGTCAGCTGCAGCGATTTGATCTTTAATAGAAAGCTTAGATTTCAGGTTACTTATCTCAGTAGCGTACTTATCCTTTTCGGTTTTAAGTTCCGATACATCTACTGGTTTAATCTCAGACAATTCCTTATCCAGTATATTGAGCTCGGAAACCTTTCCAGAAATTACCTGGCTATCTTTAATAAGATCTTGTGCAAGCTGTTTTTCGTTTTTAATATTGGTGGAATTATCCTTAGCCGTTTCCAAAGCCTTATCCAGTTCGGTAAGCTCTTCGGTAATTTCTTCAATTTTACCGGTTCCAATTTCAATGCGCTCATCCAAAGTATTGATCCCGATCTTAGCCTCATCTATAAGCTTACCATTGCCTTGACCTTTTGCTGTAATCGCAGCGAGGTCTTTCCTTTTATTTTCATTGAAATTCGATTCCAATTCAGATTTCTTCTGCTCAATATCCTCTGCTTCAAATTCACGCTTACAGGTAGGACACTTGCAATCACTCTCATCCATCTGAAAAGATTCTTTAGCGCGCTTATGCCATTTTTCCAGTAGTTCTTTATTCTGCTTAGAAAGACTTTCAATTTCCTGTTCCTTCTCTTTTTTATCAGCCTTGATCTTAGCTAACGTTTTTTGAGCTTTGGTAAGATCTTCGTTCTTAGCATTGATCTGAGACTGTATATCATTAGAAGCAGATGTCTGTTTTTGATATTCAGATTTAGCTTTCAGGTTTAGCCTATGCTTTTCATCTTCAATCTGGGATTCTAATACATGAATCTGTTTCTGAATTGCAGATTTCTTCTTCTGAACCTCTTTTTCAGATTCCAGTTTATCGGAAATCTGCTTTTCAACCCCTTCCAGTTCTTTTTTATTAGCCTGTATATCTCGTTCCACATCGTCAAAATCAATTGCTTCTGGCTTATTACGCTC
This sequence comes from Christiangramia forsetii KT0803, assembly GCF_000060345.1. NCBI lineage: Bacteria > Pseudomonadati > Bacteroidota > Flavobacteriia > Flavobacteriales > Flavobacteriaceae > Christiangramia > Christiangramia forsetii. The sequence continues at coordinate 2,598,978 of NC_008571.1, forward strand.
CACCTCGTCTATACGGGTAGGAATAACATTGATCTCTTTCTTAGATTTCAGAATGGAAGCTTTTATTTGCTTCTCATATTCTTCCAAAGATTTATTCGTAAGCTTGGAGAAAAGATCTTCAAATTCCGGGTTTCCTTTAGCTACCTGTTCATCTGTAATCCCCCAGGCAATATCTAAAAGCACCTGTCTTTGATCCTGCCACTTTAATAAGTTGAAAGCTGCAGGTGAAGTGATAAGTTTAAAAACACTTTCATCTACCAGACTACTAATTTTAGCCGTGTAGTCTCGTTGGGTCATTGGTACCTCATTCCAACTGTATAAAGTTTCATGACCATTAAATTCAGATACAAGTGCACCTTTCTTTTTGGTCCACTTTTCCCTGTAGGTTCTTTTAAGTCCAATTTCTTCACCGTCTACAGTAATAACAGCCTCTACCTCATGATCTATCTTAGGGATTACCTGGTTATTCTTATCCAGTGTTTTTATCTCGAAATTGGTTCTATCAGTACTATCTTTTCCAAAAAGTAACCAGCTAAAGGCGTCTACAATGGTTGTCTTTCCAGTGGCATTAGCACCCCAAATAGAAGTCTCTTTTTGGAAGTCCTCAATCTTAAGGTTTTTTATTCCTTTAAAATTTCTAAGGATCAAAGATTTAATTTGAATTGTTTTCATGATTGAATATTTAATTGTTGAGTATTTTTTAGTTCTATTTTTAGTTCTTGATTTGGTTCCGGCTTTATGTTTCTGAAGAATTCATTCATAAAGCGTTGTTCCATTACATTGAGTTCATTCGTTCTTTTTCCGTTTACGAGCCAACGACCTTGCGTGTGCTCAATAACCATTACCATTGCTTCCATAATTTTTAAATTGCAACCGGGGCAGAATCCACTTCAGATTTTTTAAAGAATACTTTTTTTCCAAGACGGTATTTTTGAATAATACCTTCCTTTTCATACCGCTGTAAAGTCCTTACAGAAATACCCCCTAAGTATTCACTTAGTCCCTTCCATTCATGTATCCAGTCCGTTGCTTTAGTTTTCATTTTACGCGATTAAATGATTCTTATATGATGTAGATACCAGACCGGTTCTACTTTGAGTTCCGGTTTTTCTGAATAGCCTGGTATTGTGATACTCTAATGTTCTATCAGAAATATTAAGCTCTGCAGCAATGGCTTTATTAGGAAGATCCTTAGCAGCCATTAGGATTATTTTTATATCCCGATTGTTTAACTCATTGTCATTTATTACAATGCACTTTTTATCAAAGTGAAGCGATGGGCAATCTTCGCCGGTTATAAAATTTTCTGAAGGTTGAAGAACTCCTGCAATAACATCAGGCTTCCCGTCTATACCTCCCCACATAAAGAAAGCGTATATCTCTACCTGTTCCACTTTAGAATAAGGCAGTCTATTTTCGTTTCTTAATAATTTGATGAAGCGCTGAGCACCTCTATCATTGGTGTACTCATTAAGAATATCTGTAAATATTGGAGCCGCTATCTTTTTAAAAGGGTAGCTTCTGCCTCCTTGCAGACATAATACTTTCATTCCTTCGCCTTTAGGGATAAATTCAATATCCTCTGGGATCAATGGATTAAGTCCTGCGATTAATTGTGGGTTGTGGTTAGTTGAATACTTCATAATTGAAAATTTTAAATGAATATTAATTGTTGTTGTAATTTTTTATACTAGCCTTTTGATCTTGGGCCATTGATTGTGTTCTGAAATGCAGTTCTTTTTCATGTTCTGCGGAATTACCCTCAATTTTATACTTCTCTTTTGAGGTATCGTTTCTTTGCTGTATCTTTGATGTCAATACTTCGCTACGCCCCTCCTGGGGCATTGATGTGAGTATTAATTGTTGAAGAGCCCCGGAAGTGATGAGCCGGGGCTCACTTTTTTGTGATATACTAATTGTTGAAGAGCATTTTAAAAGGTTTGATGAAGCCTTTAAAGATGAGATTGGCTTAATTAAGCCCGCGACGATACCTCTACTTTTCATGATGGGGGGTTATTAATTGTTGAAATTTTATTAAGCGTAAGCCAGGGGCTTTATTAATCGATTAATTCTGTTATGTTCCCTCGAACAATTACGATTGTTTCTTACTTCAAAAATTGAAACAATCTGCTCGTCTAATACATTTTGAACATTTCCTTTTTTAGCAAATTCCCTCATTACTCTTTCTACATAAAATTTTGCATCGTAATAACTAATTCCCCATAGCTCCATAAGTTGAATACTATTCTGGCGAATTATAAAGTCTATATCTTCAAGACTTAGGAAATTGAACTTTAACTGGATTAGATTTACCATAATTGAAAATTTTTAGTTTGAATATTTATTGATTACTTAACAACCAAAGCCTCTAAGCTCTTGGCGTGTTTCTCGTTTTCTTCTTTGTAGTGGAGGTAAGCTTTAAGTATGAATTTTTCAATCCTTTGGCTTTCATAATGACCTTTAATAACATTTCGGAATATTTGAGGATCTTTATAATACCCACCTCCACGCTCTTTTTTGAACCTATTCTTTTTAGCAAAATCCATAAGTTTACATCCGTAATTGCTGCCTAGTTCTGCTATAATAACTTGTCCTTGTTCTGGTGTCATCGGTATTCCCTTATTTCCGTTTCAAATCTTTTATCGTAGATTTGTTTTTGTTTCATTTTTATTATGGTGCTAATATACAACTGAATTACAACTTTACAACAACAAAATGTATAAAAGTTGTATTCAATATGTTAAATTTTCAGGTATGGCCGAGAAGCCTAGTAAAATCAGGGGGTATAAATTCAGAAAAGCTGTCGAATCTTTAGGATTGGAAAACCCAATTGCAGAAATTTCAACTAATATTAAATATGATAAAGGTAATTTATCTAAAATAATCAACAACAAATTACAACCTTCTAAAAGTGTTGTAGAAAAATTTGAGAATTTCTACAACTTGAAGATTGAGGATTTTAAATATGATAATTTTTCAGAAGAAGCTTTGCCTGTAGATTTTAATAGTTATATGAAAATACCTATTATAAACCATAGGGCAAGGGCTGGTTTTCTGTCAGGTTGGGGTGATCCAGAGTATATTCAAGAGCTACCTACTACACTATGGGAAGTTGACAAAGAGTACAAAGGTAAATATGTTTGCTTTGAAGTTACCGGTGACAGTATGGATAACAATACCAGGGAAAGTATTGTCGAGAATGATACTTTATTATGCAGGGAGATTCAAAGAGTACACTGGAAAAATAAGCTCCATCTGCATAGATGGAAAAATTTTGTAATTGTCCATAGAGAAGAAGGCATATTAATAAAGAGAGTTCTTGAACATGATACCGAAACAGGTAAATTGATTCTTCAATCGCTTAATCCTATGTATGAAGATCAAACAGTTTATATGGATGATCTCATAGCTATTTTCAATGTGATTGATATTAAAAGAAGTTTGTAAAAGTATATAAAATGAAAAAACTATTTACCCTTATACTAATAACATTATTAATTTCTTGCGCAGTAGAGGATGATGTTAAAATTAAAAATGGTGTGAGGGAATATCTCAAGGAAACTTTGCATAATCCAAATTCATTAGAAGAAATTGATTGGAATATAAATAGAGAATGGAAATTTAAGCTTAAGGATTCTGCAGATACTAATAGCCCCATGATTTTAGATGTTGAATCTATGTCTCAAAAAAACGATAGTATTTCTGAGATGAAATTTGTAAGATTAACTTACCGTGCTGAAAATGGATATGGAGCTCTCAGAAAATCTGAAACTTATGCTATATATTTCGAACAAACAGATATACTTCAATTTGAGGAGGCCGCATATTCAATAAAAAATAAAATATTATTAGATATACAAGCTGATAATTTGGTTAATCCTAGAAGGTTATTTTTAAGGAATCAATTCTTTTTAAGAAACCAAGGCGAAGCTACATCGAAAGATTTTTATTTGAAATATCCTGAATTCAATTGACTTTCCCATAATGTGCATCCCACTTCTCTCTTAACCTATCTGCGTGTTGAGTTGGAGTAATCTTTAATTTGAATTTTATATATTTGCTATTCTAAATAGCGAAACGCCAGAAAGTTGTAGCTTACTGACGTTTCTAACATTCACAATTAATCTGACTAATCATGAATACTTCTGCAAATCTAGACAAATCTCTTGCTTACAAAAATTTATCTTTAGAAACTTTAAAAGATGAATTTTGGCTGCCTATTCCAAAATATGAGCAATTCTATAAAGTCTCTAATTTAGGTAGAGTTCAAAGTTTAGATAGACAAAGATGGACAGGAAGTGGATACCACTTAAAGGAAGGTATCATATTAAAACAAAGCCTTACAACTACTGGATACTTAAGAGTAAACTTATGTGAAAAAGGAAATAGAAAAGTATGGAAGGTTCATCAACTAGTCGCAATAACTTTCTTAAGTCATACTCCTTGTGGGTTGATAAGAGTTGTAGATCATATAGATGGAAATCCTTTAAATAATAAGCTTAGCAATCTCAGAATAGTTACAAACAGAGAGAACACTAATAACTCTAGGAAAAATACGTTGTCTAAATTTATAGGAGTTAGTTGGAATCATAATGCAGGAAAATGGAGAGCTAGTATAGTTGTTTCTAGAAAATTAATACATCTTGGTTACTATTCTGATGAAAAAAAAGCCGCAGAAGCTTATAGAAATGCTTTTAATTTAGTGAATAACAATATGGATTTAAGAAATCAATTTAAACTTCAATTAATCTCGTAGTGTTTATTCCATTTTTCCATAAGTCTTTCCGCATGTTGCTTCGGTGTGACCCTAATGTACTTTAGAAAATTTTTCTCGGAAGTATGCCCAGTTACATTCATTATCGTCAAAGAATCAATCCCCATCAAATAATTATTGGTTGCAAAAGATCTTCTGCAGGTATGTGAGCTTATGAGTTGCCATTTGGGAAAGTTCCCTACTTTTTTTCTCATGATATCATGATCCTTTGAATCTTTACCTATGCTTTCCATTTTAGATCCATAGGTGAAATTTTTAAACCCGGCTTCCTCAAAAACTTCTTTTATGTAAACATTGAAATTCTGGCTTTTGATTTTCCTGGGCATTCCGTATTCCTTAATAATTTCTTTAATCTGCCAGTGAACAGGAATTACAACCGTTTTTCCAGAAGTATTTTTTGTCTTTTCTGGTTTTATAGTTATGTAATCTTCTTTAATTTCTTTTACCCGGTGCCAGTCAGATATTCTTAGACCGGTCCAGCATCCTATAATAAACCAATTTCTTGCATTAAGCTGATAATCTTTTTCTGGTATGAAATCATAGATTCTTTGAATTTCACTTTCATCGCAGTAAACCGAGATCGTTTCATTATTCGGTAGGTAGAATTCATCTGATAAAATAAAGTTATTTACCGGGTGCTCTTTACTGGCAGCTTTAGCAAATACTTTTATGTTTTTAAGATCCGTTCCAATGGTATTATCTGCCAATCCTTTTCCTTCAAAATATTTTATAAATTCCGTATGAAAATGCTGATCCAGATTTTTAAAGTTTACCTGGAACTTATTTTGAGTGAATTCCTTCAGCTTATTGATAGCTCCATTGTATTTTTTTAAGGTCCCTTCAGAATAAGGTTTTTTAGTTCTGGGATTGTTATTGACTTTGGCCCACTCATAATAATTATTGCAGAATTCTAAAAAAGAAATTCCTTTCCTGTCATCTATAGACAACCATAGCTTTTCTAAGAAAGGAATACTTATATCTTCTCCTTTCACTTTTTCTTCAAAGTGTTTTTGTATTTTTTCCAGACGCTCATTTATCTTTCCGGAATAAGCAAAAGTGGAAACTTTATCTTTTACTTTTTGTTTATTTGTGTCCCAGGCATCTGCCGGAATTTGTTCCCCGGTAGATTTCCGAAAAGGAGAAACCCCTCTTTTATAAGAGAACCTGAAAATGATCGTTGCAATATTTTTATTTTTTCTTACGTAGAATGAACTTGTAGCCATGTGTCAACATTTGTGCTAACATAATGGTTTTTATTAACTTTTAATGTCGTTTTCTGACGTTTATAAAAAATTACATTTATGCAACGATACCGCCCTGTTCAACTGTAATCCGCTTTAAATAGTGACGTTATAAAAACTATAGGTTATAGCCCCGCTCCGGGTACTACTCTTCAAAAAATATTTTCCATAAATACATTTTAGTTTAAAAACAATCAGTCCGAACAAGGGCTTTCTTTTATGGATTATAAAATATTGTTTAATCTTTTAATGTAAAAATTAAACATTTTAACATTTTGCTAATTAAGATAAGCTTTTAATTGTTTAGTTTTGTTTAACTCCTAATGATAAATATGGAACACATAAAGCAAAATTTCAGTATTAAAGATCTTGAGCATCTTAGTGGAATTAAAGCCCACACTATTAGAATATGGGAAAAGAGATATGATATTCTTAATCCTGAACGCACAGATACTAATATTAGGAGTTATAGCAATGAAAATCTGCAAAAGTTACTGAACATAGCTTTTCTAAATAGTCACGGCTACAAGATCTCCAGAATTTCTAAAATGGAAGATAAGCAGATCAACGATCTGGTTAATAGAATCTCAGCATCATCGAGCGAAGAGAATAGAGCAAAAAACTCCTTTAAACTTGCCATGATGAGTTTTGACGACAGGCTATTTCAACGAACCTTTAATAGCCTTAGAGAAAAGAAAACCTTTAGAGAAGTCTTTTATGATGTTTTCATTCCTCTTCTGGAAGAAATTGGATTATTATGGCAAACAGACACTATTAAACCCATCCACGAACACTATATTGTAGAATTAATAAAGCAAAAGATTTATTTAAATATTGCTGATGAAAAATCTGAAGTTCCTAATGTAGATGATGAAAAACTATATGTTCTTTTTCTGCCCGACAATGAAATTCACGACGTAGGAATACTTTACTTAAATTATGAGCTACTTAATTCCGGTAAAAATGCGATTTACCTGGGTCCTAGCCTTCCATTGAATAATATGGAGTACTTAATGGAAATCCACAAGAACATCATTTTCGTAAGTTACTTAACCATATCACCGGTGAACACGAACATAAAAGAATTTATAAGGGATTTCGAAGAAAAAATATGTCACGAAAAAAATCATGAACTCTACTTATTTGGCCAGAGAATTAAGGAACTTAAAGAAACAGAGCTTTCTAGTAATATAAAAATATACCATTCTATTTCCGAATTTGTTAATACCCTATAAATACATCTAATGCCTCAAAAAATTAATATCATAGGATCTGGGTTTTCATCACTTGCAGCTTCTTGCTATTTAGCAAAAGCGGGTTATGAGGTAGAAGTCTTTGAAAAAAACGCCAGTATTGGAGGAAGAGCCAGGCAATTAAAAAAAGATGGATTCACTTTTGACATTGGTCCTACCTGGTATTGGATGCCCGATGTTTTTGAACGTTTCTTTTCAGATTTTAACAAATCAGCTTCTGAATATTATAAATTAAACAAACTAGATCCTGCGTACCAGGTATATTTTGGAGAAAATGATTCGGTCATTATTCCAGGATCGCTTGAGGAAATCTATCAAAATTTCGAGAATGTTGAAAAGGGAAGTTCGGACAAACTCAAAAAGTTTATAAAGAAAGCAAAAGACAACTATGATATTGCTATAAAAGATCTGGTATATCGCCCTGGGATAACCCCTGTAGAATTGGTTACCCCGGCAACGGCTACAAGAATGTCAAGATTTTTCACCAATATTAGCAGTGAAGTTCGCAAAGAATTTAGCAATGAAAAACTTCGCAAAATTCTTGAATTTCCGGTACTCTTCCTGGGAGCTAAACCAAGTGACACTCCGGCTTTTTATAGTTTTATGAATTATGCCGATTTTGGTCTTGGCACCTGGCATCCGGAAGGCGGCATGTATAAGGTTATTGAAGGAATTCAGAAACTCGCTGAATCACTAGGGGTGAAATTTCAGGTAAATTCACCCGTTGATACAATTATCACTGAAAATGGTACCGCCAAAGGTATTACCGTAAATGGAATAGATCATCTTTCTAATATCGTCCTTTCAGGAGCAGATTATCATCATTCTGAATCATTACTATCAAAAAAGGAAAGACAATATTCTGAAAAATACTGGAAGAAGAAGACATTCGCTCCTTCATCTTTACTTTTTTATATAGGATTTGATAAGAAAATAAAGAATGTTTCACATCACACGCTTTTCTTTGATTCTAGTTTTGAAGATCATGCAAAAGATATTTATGATGATCCGAAATGGCCGGAAAACCCGTTGTTTTATGCCAGTTTCCCTTCAATAACCGATGGCTCCTGTGCTCCTGAAGGAAAAGAAGCCGGAATATTTTTAATTCCTCTTGCACCAGACCTCGAAGACACAGAAGATTTGAGAGAACACTATTTTAATCTAATTATTGATCGTTTTGAGAAAATCACAGATCAAAAATTAAAATCAAATATTATATTTAAAGAATCCTTTTGCGTAAAAGATTTTAAAGAAGATTACAATTCTTATAAAGGCAATGCATACGGTATGGCCAATACTCTTTTTCAGACTGCATTTTTAAGACCAAAATTGAAAAGTAAGAAAGTTGACCAGCTTTATTTTACGGGACAGTTAACTGTTCCCGGTCCGGGAGTTCCTCCATCATTAATTTCAGGAAAACTCGCCGCCGGACTGATAGAAAAATATAAAAAAAACTGATATGAAAACTATCTTTGACATCGTATCCAGAGAATGCAGTAAGACCGTAACCAATTCTTACAGTACCTCATTTTCTTTGGCTACCAAAATGCTTGCCCCCTCCATTAGGCAGGATATTTATAATATATATGGATTTGTGAGGTTTGCTGATGAAATCGTAGATTCATTTCACGACTACGATAAAGAAAGGCTTTTTGCTGATTTTGAGAATGATCTCTACAAAGCTATCGACTCAAAAATATCTTTGAATCCAATTCTTAATTCTTTTCAGGAAACAGTACATAAATATTCTATTCAGGAAGAACTATATAGTTCGTTTATGGATAGCATGAGATTAGATCTTCACAAATCTGAATATTTAAGCATGGAAGAATATAAACAGTATATTTATGGAAGTGCCGATGTGGTTGGATTAATGTGCCTAAAAGTATTTGTTCACGGTGATGATAAAAGATATGAAGAATTAAAAGAATCTGCTATGAGCCTTGGCTCTGCTTTTCAGAAAGTAAACTTTTTAAGAGACCTGAAAGCAGATTATGAAGACCTCAGTAGAAGTTATTTTCCAAATGTTGATCTATCCCAATTAAATGAAATCAACAAAGAACAAATTATAAAAGAGATAGAGGATGATTTCCATAAAGGCTTAAAAGGTATTGCACATTTGCCAGTAGAAGCTAAATTTGGAGTTTATACCGCATATATTTACTATAGAAAATTATTACAAAAATTAAAGAGAATACCTTCACTGGAAATTAGAAATCGCAGAGTAAGAGTTCCCAATTATCAAAAAGCCGGACTACTTGCTAAATCTTATATTTCATACAGGTTAAACCTTATATAAAAGTATAGAAGAATGAATATTTTATTATGGATAGTGGTTTTTCTTGGCACCTTTATGATGATGGAAGGAATGGCCTGGTTTACTCACAAATATGTGATGCATGGTTTCTTATGGAAACTTCATCAAGACCATCACAAAAAAGAACATAGTAGCTGGTGGGAGAGAAACGATCTTTTCTTTGTTTTTTATGCCTTTGTTAGTATTGGATGTTTTCTACTGTGGCGATACGAAGATGTTTGGATAGGCTTGCCCATTGGACTTGGTATTCTAGCTTACGGAATTACTTATTTTACGGTTCACGATATATTTATACACCAGCGTTTTAAGATATTCCGAAATGCGAGTAATAAATATGCCAAAGGCATTAGAAGAGCTCATAAAATGCATCATAAGCATTTAGGTAAAGATCACGGTGAATGCTTCGGAATGCTTTTCGTACCTTTTAAATACTTCAGAAAATAATAAAAATTTCAATAAGATGACAACGCCAGATTATTACTACGTCATTATTGGTGGTGGTTTGGCAGGACTTCAACTAGCTTTGCGCCTACATCAGGATGTTTTCTTCAAAGGGAAGAAAATTGCCATTATTGAACCTTCCAATAAATCTATAAACGACAAAACCTGGTGTTTTTGGGAAGAAGGTCGTGGTAGTTGGGATCATTTAATTACGAAAAAGTGGAAAAAAGGGAAGTTCATTTCTTCGGAAATTACCAAGGATCTAGACCTTGATCCATATTCATATAAAATGCTGAGATCACTCGACTTTTATGAATATGCGAAAGAAAAACTAGAAACTTCAGAAAATATATTTTTCATAAAAGATAAGATCACCAAAATAGACCAGGTTACCAGAACGGCAATCGGGGAAGCTAGTAATTACACTGCCACCCATTTTTTTGATAGTCGACCTCCTTCTAATTTTGAAAAGGATGAAAAATCGTCGATCATTTACCAGCATTTTAAGGGCATTAAAATCAAGACTGAAAAAGCTCATTTTAATCCTGATGTTTTTACCATGATGGATTATAGGATCAAACATAAAGACAACACCTGTTTCACTTATATTTTACCGACCGCTAAAAATGAGGCGTTGATTGAATTTACTTTTTTCACTCCATCACTTACAGATGAAAAGGTGTACGACGATAAAATTGAGCAGTATATTAGGTCTATATTAAAAATTGATGATTATGGAGAGTTAGAATCAGAAAAGGGAATCATTCCCATGACCGATTATCCCTTCCATGATCAAAACTCAAAATATATCACGAAAATAGGTACAGCCGGAGGTTGGGTTAAAGCTTCTTCAGGATATTCTTTTAAAAACACTGAAAGGAAAATTGACAAATTGATTGATAATATAAAGAGCGGACTAAAACTTTCTGCCAATCTTATGAGTAAAAAGTATCAGTTTTATGATGCTATATTCCTGGATGTTTTGGAGCAACGAAATGACCTTGGGGAATCGCTTTTCACAAAATTATACACTAAAAATAGTATTCAGGATATCTTCAGATTTCTTGATGAAGAGACAAGCTTTTCAGAAGAACTAAAGATTATGCTTTCCCTATACCATGCTCAATTTCTGAAATCATTTTTTCGGAAGATTTAATGCTATTCTATAAGTAGTTTATCCAGCGTTTTTCTAAAACTATCGCTATTCCAGTCTGCCGAACCAACTTTATCGATGACTATACTTCCATCTTTAGATAAAACATAAGTTGTTGGTAATGTTCTGCCATCCATAGGTTCTGGTGCTTTCGTAAGCATCTTGTAAGAAGGCAACGTAAAGCGTTTCCGCTTCATATAATTATCTGTTGTTTCGTGCTGTTCCCCAGAAACGAATATAAATGTTACTTTATCTCCATAATCTTCATAAAGTTCTTGGAAACTAGGCATTTCAGCGATACAAGGTGGGCACCAGGTAGCCCAGAAATTTATGATAACTACCTCATTCTGAAATTCAGAAAATTCAACTCGCTTGCCCCGTTTATTTTCAAGCACCCAATTATAATTAGAAATTTTCGCCCTATCATCTTCATCATTTACTGAAGGTGCAAAGGAGATCAATTTATTTACAAAGATTTGGATTGGCTTTCTGGTCTGGGGAATAACCATCGCCAGTATAATGACGATAATGATAATATTAGACCATTGATTTTTAAATAACTTCATGGATAGGGGAACTAAATTTTTGCAAAGTTAATACATAAAAAAACTCCCTGAAAAGGGAGCTTTCTTTTTATAATTTCAGCTTAAAATTAAGCTGCATTTTGCTTCTTGATAAGATTAAGAGCTGATCCATGCTTATACCACTCAATTTGAGGGTTATTGTATGTATGATTAGCCTTTATAGTATCCTTACTTCCATCTGCATGAACAATTTCAATTGTTAATGGCGTATCTGGAGCAAAGTTCTCAAGATCTGTAAAGTTGAAAGTATCATCTTCCTGAATAAGATCATAATCGCTTTCATTCGCAAAAGTAAGACCTAACATTCCTTGTTTTTTAAGGTTTGTTTCATGGATACGGGCAAAAGATTTTACCAATACCACCTTTACACCTAAATGTCTCGGTTCCATAGCAGCATGCTCTCTAGAAGAACCTTCCCCATAGTTATGATCTCCCACCACTACAGTTGGAATTCCTTCTTTTTTGTATTCTCTCTGTACTGCCGGTACTCCATCGTACTCTCCGGTTATCTGACTCTTTACAAAGTTTGATTTCTTATTGTAAGCATTAATAGCTCCAATCAAACAGTTGTTAGAAATATTATCTAAATGACCTCTGTAACGTAACCATGGCCCCGCCATAGAGATATGATCTGTAGTACATTTACCCCATGCTTTGATTAGAAGTTTGGCTCCAGTAAGGTTTTTACCATCCCAAGGCTCAAATGGGGTAAGTAATTCTAGTCTTTCACTATCTTCTGCTACTTTTACCTCAACGCTACCACCATCTTCTTTTGGAGCAACATATCCTGCATCTTCTACAGCAAATCCTTTTGTTGGAAGCTCAATTCCTTGTGGCTCGTCTAACATCACTTCTTCCCCATCTTCATTCATCAACTTATCACGAGTCGGGTCAAAATCAAGTCTACCAGAAATTGCAATTGCTGCAACCAATTCTGGAGAACCTACAAAGGCATGTGTATTTGGGTTTCCATCTGCACGTTTAGAGAAGTTACGGTTAAAAGAATGGACAATAGTGTTTTTCTCTTCGCCTTTTCTATCTGAGCGATCCCACTGACCGATACATGGCCCACAGGCATTGGTAAAGATAGTCGCATCAAGATCTTCAAAGATCTGAAGCAATCCGTCTCTTTCCGCAGTAAATCTAATTTGTTCAGATCCCGGGTTAATTCCGAAATCAGATTTTGCTTTTACTTTCTTATCAACCGCTTGTTTTGCGATAGACGCAGCTCTGGTAAGATCTTCATAAGAAGAGTTGGTACAGGAACCAATAAGACCCCAATCTACATTAATTGGCCAGTCATGCTCCTTGGCTTTAGTTGCCATTTCAGAAATAGGAGTGGCAAGATCTGGAGTAAACGGTCCATTTAAGTGAGGTTTTAATTCATCTAAATTGATCTCGATCACTTCATCAAAATACTGCTCAGGATTTGCATAAACTTCATCATCACCAGTTAGGTGTTCACGAACTTCATTTGCTGCATCAGCAACATCAGCTCTATTGGTAGCTTTTAGGTAACGCTCCATAGAGTCGTCATAACCAAAAGTTGAAGTGGTTGCACCTACTTCAGCTCCCATATTACAAATAGTACCTTTACCAGTACAGGATAGATTACGTGCACCTTCACCAAAATATTCTATAATTGCCCCGGTACCTCCCTTTACAGTAAGAATCCCGGCAACCTTTAAGATCACATCTTTAGAAGAAGTCCAACCGGAAAGTTTTCCTGTCAACTTCACTCCTATTAGTTTAGGGAACTTAAGTTCCCAGGGCATTCCAGCCATTACATCAACCGCATCTGCTCCACCAACACCAATCGCTACCATTCCTAACCCACCGGCATTTACCGTGTGAGAATCTGTACCGATCATCATTCCGCCTGGAAATGCATAGTTTTCAAGAACTACCTGGTGAATAATACCTGCACCTGGCTTCCAGAATCCAATTCCGTATTTATTTGATACCGATTCCAGAAAATCAAAAACTTCACTACTCGATTTGTTAGCCGACTGTAAATCTATAGCTGCTCCCATTTTCGCCTGAATAAGGTGATCACAGTGAACAGTTGTAGGAACAGCAACCTGCTTTTTCCCGGCCTGCATGAACTGCAATAAAGCCATTTGAGCCGTTGCATCCTGACAGGCTATTCTGTCTGGTGAAAATTCTACATAATCCTTCCCTCTGGCGTAAGCTTCATTAGCCTTACCGTCCCATAAGTGAGAATAAAGGATCTTTTCTGAAAGTGTCAAAGGTTTCCCAACAACTTCACGTGCAGTATTCACACGTTCGGCCATTTGGCTATAAACCTTCTTAATCATATCAATATCGTATGCCATATTCTGTTTAATTTATGTTCTAAAAAAGTCTTGCAAAAATAGGAATTTTTAAGGGATTTTGAAAATTAGAGGTAATAGTCAGAATTTAGTATAAATAATTTCTGAAATTATAATTTTGACCTCTAAAAATTCAGTAAAACTCAATAATAAGATAGAAAATTGAGAATTTATCAATCACCAGCTAAATCATTTACCAGATTTAAATTTATTTGACCTTAGATGGATAAGATTTTTCCTTCTGAATATATATACAATTGGAGAAAAAAAGGGAAGGATTACCATAGAGAGAATCCAGAAAGTTTTGTCCCTAATTTCCATTTGAATCATATCAATAAGAATGATCAGCCAAAAAATAAATAAAATCGCATTACTAGTCCAAATGACCATTTGGGATTCGTTTTCATCAAGATCCAAAATATGTGTAAAAAAAGAAGCTCCCCAAAGCACATAAAAGAGAATGCTTAGAAACAGCTTGTATTTAATAATAAATTGTATCAGGTTAAAACAGTTTTTTAATAATCGCCTCTTCCGTAATTCCTTCAGCTTCGGCTTTATAATTTTTAATGATCCTATGTCTTAAAATTCCGAAAGCAACTGCCTGAACATCTTCAATATCGGGAGAAAATTTTCCATTGACGGCAGCATGGGTTTTTGCAGCCATAATAAGATTTTGGGAAGCTCTGGGTCCGGCTCCCCAGTCTACATAACTAGTTACCAATTCTGGTGCACCATTTAAAGGTCTCGTTTTCCCCACTAACCTTACGGCATATTCCACTACGTTATCCGGCACAGGAATTCTGCGGATAACATGCTGAATATCTGAAATTTCTTTCGCGGTAAATAGAGCATTTACTTCTTTTGGCTCGTCTGAGGTTGTAGATTTTACCACATCAACTTCTTCCTGGAAACTTGGATAATCAAGGTTGATGGCAAACATGAACCTATCTAATTGAGCTTCCGGAAGCGGATAGGTTCCCTCCTGTTCTATAGGGTTTTGTGTTGCCAATACAAAATATGGAAGATCCAGTTTGTAGTGATGGCCTGCTACGGTCACCGATCTTTCCTGCATGGCTTCCAACAAGGCCGCCTGGGTTTTAGGCGGGGTTCTGTTAATCTCGTCTGCCAGTAAAATATTGGTAAAAATGGGCCCCTTTATAAATTTAAATCTTCTGTTTTCATCCAGAATCTCAGACCCCAGAATATCACTGGGCATTAAATCTGGAGTAAACTGTATTCTCTTAAAATCTAAACCTAGTGCCTGAGCAATGGTATTTACCATTAAGGTTTTTGCCAGTCCCGGCACTCCAATAAGTAATGAATGACCTCCGGAAAAAATTGACAGCAGGATTTGATTTACCACCTCATCCTGTCCAACAATAACTTTCGCGATCTCTTTTTTAAGATCGCGATGTTTGTCTACTAATTTTTCTACCAGTGCAACGTCAGACATATATTGAATTAATTTTTCACCCAGCCACTTGTATACTCACAGTCACGGTATTTCCCATTAACCTTGATGTAAGTATCGTTTATTTTTTCTGTTTGCCATTCTTCAATAGCCTCCAGTTGCTTATCTCTTAAAGCAAGTTCTTTTATTTTAAGATAATCTGTTGCATAATCTGCTTCGTGTTCTTCTACCTTCTTAGTAACCTTAATAATTTTATATTGTGGTCTTCCAGATCTGTCTTTCTGGGTTAAAACCAAAGATAGTTCACCTTCTTCGAGACCTTCCACCTGTTTGAATAACTCGGGATCAATTTTGGTTAATTCAAACCGTGTGTCCCCTGTACGAGGATTTATAAGTTTCCCACCTTCATTCTTTGTTTCCTCTTCGTCTGAAGCTTCTCTGGCTGCAGCAGCAAACTCAATATCACCAGCAGTAATTTTGCTTCTTAAGGTATCTATTTCGGTTCTTGCGGCTTCTACAGATGCATTCGTCACATCTGGAATTAAAATTATATGTCTCAATTCTACCGTTTGCCCTCTAATCTTATCTACCTGAATAATATGATATCCAAATTCTGTTTCAAAAGGTTCGCTGATCTCGCCTTCCTGAAGACTAAAAGCTACATCTTTAAATTCCTTTACAAAAGCATCTTTTCGAGTAAGTGTTATTCTTCCTCCGTCTGAAGCATTCCCTGGATCCTGAGAGTAAAGTACCGCTTTGGTTGAAAAACTAGCTCCATTTTCTTCAATATCAGCTTTAAATCCGTTTAATCTGTCAATTACTTTCTGTTTTTCAGATTCTGGAATTTCAGGTTCAATAACTATCTGGGATAATTCAACCTCTGTCCCAAACATTGGCTTTTCATCCATTCCCACATAATACTGTCTTACCTCTTCAGGAGTAACTTCTATTTCTTCAATAATCTTTTGCTGCATTCTTTGTGCCAGCTGTCTTTGCTTGGTAAGCTGAAAGATCTCGTCCCTAAGTTCAGCTTCACTTTCCTTCTTATAGAACTCAAGAACTTTTTCCATAGAACCTGCCTGTTGCGCAAGTCCCTGAATTTGCTGGTCTACCGTTGCACTTATTTGAGAATCTGGAATAATAATACTATCCTGAATGGCATGATGGGCATAAAGTTTATTCTCCATCAAAGAACCTGCAAGGTTACAGTCTGTCACATCTGCAGTAGACATACCCTGACTTTGCATATCCTTATACATAAGATCTACATCACTATCTAAAATGATATACTCGCCTATGACTGCAGCAATCCCATCAACCTTCATTCTTTGAGACCCCTGTTTTGTAACATTCTCCTTCTTCACCTCAGCATCTGGCTGGATAGAAGTACTATCTGTAACAATTACTTCCTGTGCGTTCGCATAAGAAGATAGCAGTACACATCCTGCAGCTAAAATAGATTTAATTGTAAATTTCAAATTCATTATTCTTAATTGCATCTTTAGTAATATCTTTTTCTAATTCTTTAATTAACGCCTGCTTCCTTTTATTAAGTAGTATCTCGCGTATAGTTGCCGAAGCATATTCAAGAGGAGCCTGCTCATTTCGGCTTAAAACATCATTTACGTAAACAAGATACACATTTAGTGAATCCTGCAATTCCATAAAATTGGATTTCTTAAGCAGGCTTGATCTATCTTCTACAGATAGCGGTGTTATTTTATCATAAACAGATTTGGTCTTTATCCAAACCGAATCATTCATCGCATAATTCTTAAACTGCAAGGCCATAGTCTCCAATTCCTGCTGATCCTCTTCATTAAACCTATTCAGTTTTTTCTTAATTTCATCAAGATTATTGCTATTCTTAGCCAGGTTAATATATCTAAGCTTTACGAGGTCTTCGTTTAAAATAAAATTCTCTTTATTTTTCTCATAATATTCTTCTACTTCGTTGGTATTTAAAGAAGTATCAAGATCACGAGAAACAACAGCATCTGTATAGGCATTGGTATACAATTCGTTCCTATAATTATTTACCAGTCCATCGAATTCATTTTGCTGGGTTTCCGGTAAATTTAACTCTGCACGATCTATCAATAATTGCTGGGTCGCCCAGCGAGTAATATAATTTGAAACAATTATTGAACTATCCTCGGGCGATGTAGCTTCATTTATCAAAGCAACTATATCCTCTTCGTAAAGATATGAATCATTAACCCTTACAACTATCTTACGATCATCAGATTGCTCAAAATATTCACAGCTTAGCACAAGCAGCGATAAAAAAATCAGAGTAAATCCAAGAAAGTATTTCTTCAAAATCAATTTTTTTAGCATTCTTCAATTTAAATGCCAGAAAAGACATGGTGCATAGAAAATGTCTTCATCGGCGCAAAAATAAGAATTAGTTAAGGTTCTGCAAGCTAAAGGCATAACGAAAACATGATATTTAAATTATAAATTTCAGAAATATTTAATTCCGCCATATCTTTAGAATACAATAAATCAGCTAGTTATGAAATATCAACACGAAATCACCATTAAACGAAGCAGAAATGAGGTCGTAGAAAAATTTTCAGATCCAGAAAATATGGAACACTGGCAGAAAGGTTTTATTTTCATGAAACCTATAAATGGTGAGTTAGGTGCCGCTGGTTCCCAGAATCTCTTAAAATACGAAATGGGAAAAAGAGAGATAGAAATGACCGAAACCATACTTAAGAATAACCTGCCCAATGAGTTTAGTGCCACTTACGAAGCGAAGGGAGTTTATAATTTTCAGATAAACCGATTTAAAGAAACTACCGAAGGCCATACCGTTTGGATAGCAGATAATGAGTTTAAATTTAGCGGATTTATGAAGCTTTTTGGTTGGTTTATGCCCGGAGCATTTAAGAAACAATCTTATAAATATATGCAGGATTTCAAGGCCTTTGTAGAAGATGGAAAGAGTGTAAAGAACGAATAATCCTTAATATTTAAAATAAAAATTTAGCTATATTTTACTCAGGCTGTTATATTTGCGAAAAAATAACACAAAATGAAACGATTAAGCTTAGGAATTCTATTATTATTTATTGCATTTTCGGCAAACGCTCAATCCAAAATTGGGACCATCGATGCTGAATACATCCTTGCTCAAATGCCTGAGAATACTGGGGTAAATAAAAGTCTTGAAACCTATAATGAAAAACTTCAGGCTGATCTTAAAATGAATATTCAGGAATATGAAACACTGGTAAAAGAATATCAGGAAACCGGTAAAGATCTTGAAGAAGTTGCCAGAAAGGGAAAAGAAGATACAATTATTGGTTTAGAAAACGATATTAAAGGTTTTCGCCAGAAGGCCTCAGTAATGATGCAAATGAAACGTAACGAATTAACTGGTCCTTTATATGAGAAAATCGATAAAGCAATGAAAAAAGTAATTGCAGAAAAGGGCTATACACAAATTTTCAATTCAAGTGCCAGTGGTCTAGCTTTTTCCAGAGCTGAAGACGATATTACTGAGGAAGTTATGGCAGAATTGGGAATTGAACCACAGCCCCAAACTGAAGCCACTTCAAATAAATAACACAATCTCATCAATTAGCAAAAAAAAAGCCCTGAAAATTCAGGGCTTTTTTTATGTTCAATTTTCTACTACTATCTACTATAGTTAGGAGATTCTTTTGTTATAGTAACATCATGTGGATGACTTTCGTGAACTCCGGCAGCAGTAATCTTTACAAATCTACCCGTTTCCTTGAGTGTTTCAATATCTTTAGAACCACAGTATCCCATTCCGGCTTTTAGGCCACCGATAAACTGGTGGATACTCTCTTCTAAATCGCCTTTATAAGGTACACGACCAACAATACCTTCTGGCACTAATTTCTTAATATCATCTTCAACATCCTGGAAATATCTGTCTTTCGAACCTTTTTCCATTGCTTCAACAGATCCCATTCCTCGATAAGACTTAAACTTACGCCCTTCATAAATAATTGTTTCACCCGGAGACTCTTTAGTTCCAGCAAGCAGCGAACCTAGCATTACACAATCTGCTCCGGCAGCTATTGCTTTTGGAATATCACCGGTATATCTAATTCCGCCATCTGCTATCACAGGAACACCAGAGCCCTTTATTGCAGCAGCAACTTCCAGCACTGCAGAAAACTGAGGAAATCCAACTCCGGCAACAACACGTGTTGTACAGATGGATCCAGGCCCTATCCCAACCTTAACTGCATCTGCACCAGCATCTACAAGATATTTTGCGGCATCTCCGGTGGCTATATTTCCAACTACTATTTCCAAATCTGGAAATTTATTTTTCACCTCTTTAAGCACATGAACCACTCCTTTAGTGTGACCATGAGCCGTATCAATAATTATTGCATCTACACCTGCATTCACTAAAGCCTCAGCGCGATCAACCGCATCACCGGTCACTCCAACTGCGGCTGCAACACGTAAACGGCCGTAGCTATCTTTATTAGCCATCGGCTTTTGTGTAAGCTTGGTAATATCTCGAAAGGTTATTAAACCAACTAGCCTATCATCCTTATTTACTACCGGAAGTTTTTCAATCTTATTCTCCTGAAGTATATCTTCTGCCTCATCCAGAGAAGTTCCTTCTGCTACAGTCACCAAATTCTCTGAAGTCATTACTTCAGAGATAGGGCGATTAAGGTTTTTTTCGAATCTTAAATCCCTGTTAGTAACAATACCGAGGAGTTTTCCATCTTCATCTACAATAGGAATTCCTCCAATGCTATGCTCTCGCATAGATTCTTTCGCATCCCGAACTCTTGCCGAAATTGGTAAAGTAACGGGATCTATGATCATTCCGCTTTCAGCACGTTTCACTTTGCGAACTTTTAAAGCCTGCTGCTCGATACTCATGTTTTTATGAAGAACACCAATACCTCCTTCCCTGGCCATAGCGATAGCCATGCGGGATTCTGTAACTGTATCCATCGCTGCTGAAACGATAGGAACATTAATTGGGATATTACGTGTGAATTTGGATTGAATACTTACTTCTCTTGGTAGAACTTCAGAATATGCTGGTACTAAAAGTACATCGTCATAAGTAAGTGCTTCGCCAAGTATTTTTGATTCGTGTGCAGTCATTGCAATTAAGGATTTAATTGCATGCAAATGTAAGGTTTATATGTGAGAAAATGTAGGTTTTAGATATTAAGACAAAATAAACCTAATATAGATTCTTTTAAAGCTATTGAATAGCCTTTCAACTCCAGGATCTATAGTCTTAAAAGCTATAAAAAATAATTGTAACAAATTAGCTTTAAGCTATTTATATTGTTTCTTAAAAGCTGTGTTCGTAAATTTAAGTATATCAAAAAATAAAATTATGAGTATTAGATTAGGAAACAGCTGCGTGAATTGTGAAAGATTCAAAAATAATTTCTGCACTAAGCATGAAACAAGTGTTGGCGAACAACACACCTGCGATAGTTTTAAAATGAAAGCCGCAATAAAAAATGAACCAAATTGTCTGAACTGTAGCAGATATGAGTCGCCTACCTGTGCAAATCCTCAGAAAGCCGCTCCTGGAATGTTGTGCAATCACTGGGCACCACAGGCAACCGCTTAAATCTAAAGTTTTACCTGCAACGTTGTATACCAGGTAATTGGTTGCGCAGGAATAATTCCAGGCCCCGGATACCCTGTGGCTCTCCTGGTAAAGTAAGAATTATCTAAAAGATTATTTACCCCCGCTTCTAACTTGAATTTCCCCAGACTATAAGAGGCTGAAAAGTCTAAGATTCCATACGCAGGAACCGCTCCTTCAATCCCTCGATTGTTTTCAGTTTTTACCTGAGGGGCATTGGTAGCATCTGTATACTGTCTCCCCAGGTAAGTATATTGCAATCCAGTAAGAAAGTTTTTATACCCAAAATTAAGGCCTGTTTTTAAGTTCACTGCCGGGATAAACTCTACTTCATTTCCTTCTACATTAACCTCTTCAGATGATATATATTCAGATTTGGTAAAAGCTGCATTTACAAATACATTCAATTTATAGTCTTCGGCTGAACTAAAGAATGAATTTCTTAGATTCCAATCAGCAAAAGTTTCCAAACCATATATAAAAGCATCTCCAATATTCCCTCTAAATCTAACCAATCTACCCGTTTCTTCAAGCTGCCCAGATGCATTTACACGCTCTTCAGGCTTTAAGGTCTCACCAATCCGGTCATTATATCTTAATGCGAAAATACTGGCATCATACGATAGAAAATCCTTTAAACGACCTCTAATTCCTATATCTGAAGTAAAGCCTTCTTCATCGTTAATATTAGGATCTACCTGAAAACTTGGGTTTACCACCCTGATATCATTAAAAGTTACAGATCGATAATTCTGAGAGAGATTAGCATAAAGTTCGTTAGATGCATTTAAGTTATAACTACTTCCCACTCCTAGAAGAATAAAACTTCTTTCAAATTTACGGTCATCTTCCACCGTTTCATTTAACAACGTATTTTGAGCATTATCATTTATAATATTCTTATAAAATCCGTCTGATTCTGTATTGATATATTCAAACCTAAAACCGGGAGTTATCGAAAAATTGTTCGTGAGCTTAAAGATATTCTCTCCAAAAAACGCCAGGTTCTTATTGGGAAATTCGAATTGAGACTGTCTTTCATAATTCGGAAAATATTCCGAAGCAAAATTAAAATCGGGTTCAAAAGAAGTGCTTCCCGGTCCCTGCTGTTGCTCATTAAAAGCCTGGTAATATTTGCTACCTAATAATAATACCGACTCTTCATTAAATAAATTATATCGGGTAAGCATTCTTGCTTCAGCTCCCCAATTAGAGAAATCATCTACCAGTAATTCCCTTGGTTCTTCCAGATCATCGGTCAAAGCCACTCTGTTCTGTCTAAAACCTAAGGCTTTTCTGCTTGCATTTAAGCCGAAAACATTTAAACTCAAATCTGTTTTATCAGTGAGTTCATGTTTCAGTTTTAATGCGAAAAGGTTCCAGTTCACATCAAACCAGTTCCGCTCACGATTGCTAAAATCAGGATTTTCATAAAACTGACTATCAGTTAGACCTCCCGGCTGTTGTGCCAGATAATCCAGATAGGTATACTCAACACTTATATTCGTTCTATCATTGAATTTCCATCCTAAATGTGCAAAAGCATTATGGGAATCATATTCTGAATTTGGACGAAAGCCTTTTCCTCCTTTATAATTATAATACGTGTAGTAACTAAATTTTCCAACAGTTCCGCTAAGACTATTAAAAGTGGTAAACATATCATAAGATCCTACAGACTGTCTAGAAACCAATTCGATCTTTTTATCCGGTACCGGCTCTTTAAACTTAAAATTGATAAGTCCTCCAAACTGGGTTCCATACTGCAAAGAAGCAGCTCCCCTTATCACCTGAATTTCCCTGAGTGCTTCGGGTGGTGGAGTATAATAACTTTCAGGATATCCTAAAACATCTGCCGAAATATCGTAACCATTCTGTCGTGTATTAAAATTCTGAGTTCTGTTAGGATCTAACCCACGACCTCCAATATTTAGCTGTAAACCTGCATCCCCATTGTCATAAATATTCAATCCCACAACCTGGCTGTAAATCTGTCTTGCATTATTGGCTGCCAGGTTACCCGAAACCTTATCCAGTAAAACCACTTCACTTTTCTTTCCGGCATAGATAGCGGTGCCTTCTACTTCTCTAAGTTTTCGAAGCGCAAAGAGCTGCTCTTTCCTATTTATAATCAATACTTCACTTAAACTTTCAGCCAGCGGAGACAATTGGAAGTTAGTAGTTGTATTTTTATTAATCGTTATTTCCGTTTCAATAATTTCAAACTCATAACTAAACACAGCAAAAATATAGCTCCCCTCTTTTAGATTCGAGATCTCGAATTCACCCTCATTATTTGCAACTTCAAGATTACCGGTGCTTTTATTCCAAATTTCTGCATTGGGAACAGGTTCCCCCGTTTCTGAAGAAGTCACTTTCCCGCTCAGTGAATACTGCGCATTCATTAACAAACTAAAAAAGAAAAATATACTAAAGACCTTTAATTTCATCTTCGAAGGGTAAAATAAATATTTTGTGTTCAAACGAGTCCGCGAAATTAAGCAAATTAACGTCGGGGCTTATATAGGGAGTACTTTTTCTGCCATTTAAGCCTACATAACTATCTACATAAACTTCAATATTCTTATGACCATCTTTACGGAAATGTTCGGCTAGGAAATGGGCATATTCTATTATAAAATCTGGCTGAAAAGACATTTGTTTCTCCTGAAAGGGAGTCAGAAAATCTGAATTATCAACATAAAAGCGTTTTCCCGTTTTGGCATCCACCACTTTAAATTCGGCATAACCTGCTTTTTCCATCAGCATTACCCTCCATGAAAATCGGAAACCCTCTTCTGTCCAGAATAATTCTCCAGGATATAATAAATATCTCCACGGAAGCAACAACTGAATAATAAAAAAAGTGGCCACCACAGAGGTGAGAAGTTTTCTCTTTTGAGGCTTATTAAAAAATAACCTGGTATTGTCAAATGTCGTCTTCTTGATCTTAAACCAGGAGGAAATTTTATTCAAAATTTGATGATGCACTTTAGGACTGAAGAATATCAATGCGCTAACGATCATGATATAAGGAAACATCCCTATAGGAAACAGAACGCGCGTCATAACATGAAATATGATCACGGCAAGAAATGCCATTAAGCGTGTTCTACTGTAAAGCAATAAAAAAGGGATGAATAGATCATATAACATCCCACTCCAGCTGAAAACATACGCTATCCATTCCTGTTGCATCAAATCTCCAAGCAGCGGAAGGTCGTATTTTGAAGGAAGCCAGATCTTTAATGGCATCGCTTTAAACAACCAGTCTGAATTAAATTTAGCCAATCCCGCATAGAAATACACGATGGTCAGCAATAATTTGATTGAATCTATACACCAACGGGGAATTTTTTGAAAAGATATTTTAGGATTCTTCCAGGCGTCCAGGGAGAAATAAGCATTGGCAGGCAGGAAGATCAGTAGAAAACTTAAGATACTAATGAAATAGTAATGGTTAAGATAGGTAGTCTTATCCATGAGTTCTATATAGGTGAAACTCAGAAAAAACGTAATTATCGCAATTCTGTATTTATAACCTATCGCCGCAAAGAGTGCGGCCAGACCACATATTATAAAAAGTAAATAGGTGAAATCGCCAAGCGGTTTCACCCATTCAAATCCATAATAACTAAAATGAAATTTTGGAGTTATATAAAGTTTTTCAATCCATCCGTTCAGCCAGAATCGAACGATGCTGGCGAACATCATGATTCCAAATCCTATCCTAAAAACTGCCAGTGGAGCCGCTTCGGTATAAGAATTGAGATATTTTGAGATTGAAAAATTCATCTAAGCAGACTAATCTCCGTCTGAATCTACATAATCCACACTAATAGACAGTGCCTGAAGCATATCTAATTTTAAAAGCACCACTTCTTTTTGTAATTCGTCATGAACTTCCAGCATAAGAACATTATCAGTTTCCACCTGATTTCTAAGACTTGAATCCAAATCTCCAGATTCAGAACTTATAGCATTGAATTGTGATAAAATATCACTAGCTAAATCTCCTCGATCCAGTGCTTCAAGGTATGTATGAAAGCTTTCTCCAGATTGACTGCTTCCAAAATATTTTCCGATATAGAAATCTTTACTACTTTTTAAAGCTTCAAGGTAAAGTTCACGTGAAAAATCATCGGAATAATACGCTTCTACATTTATTGGAGAAGGTGTTCCCGTAATCGCCCCGGAAGGAAATCCTATTTTACCCGAACGTAAGAATTTTTCAAAATACATAACATATTTATTTGTTAAACGATCTACCGAACCGGTACTTGAAGAGCTTGTATTATTTACAAAAGCATCCCTGTAATCACCCTGCCATGAAGCTGTAACCTCTGCAGTAAGTGCATTTATACGCTTAACCACCTCCAGGAGATATACTTTCTTGTTCTCTGCGTCTTCATCAGAAGTATATTTTAACAATGTTTCTTCTTTGGTAGATGCTAAACCAAATAAAAGATAGTCCAGCGCAGGAAAACCCTGCTCATCATAACTTGACGGTAATTTGAGATTATAGGTGCCAGATGCCAGTTTAGAATCAAGCTCACTTGCATTTAAAGGATACGTATTTAGAAAACTTCTATAGTTCAACTCCTCGGCTTTCCCGATATCAAACATAGATACACTTTGGAAAGATCTATAAGAAAGCTCAAACTGAGCTCTAAGAGCCGTAAGCTCAGTGTTTCCAGGATCTTCTACAAAAGCCTGGGCAAGAGTTTCGAGTTTTTGAGTTTTCGTATAGAAATCTTCATAAGAAGGAAGAATAATATTATCTGCCCAATTAGCAAGCATTTCACCACGATCAAAAGTATCATTTGTGTTATCACCACCGGTATCTCCTCCTTCATCTTCAGTGGAACAGGCTGCAAGTACAAGACAGGCCAATAATACTATTTTTGAAATCTTCATAATTTTAAATTTTAAAAACCGGAGCGGAAGATGATCCCCAGCTCCGGCTAGTTATTTTACTCTGCAGCTTCCTCAACACTAAAGTCGAAGCCTGCGGCTATTTCTTCGGAAATACTATCTAACATTTCCGGGCTAACCTCCCAAAATCCATTTCCTGAAAGCAGCTGCTCATTAATTGTATCAATTTGTGCTTTTGAAACATAAGGAGCTCCGTTTGAAGGATTATGCGTAAACCTAAGGCTATAAATAAATCCGAATCCTTCTGAAAGCTCATGAAAAGCGCTGCCATAATTTTCTTCCTGCAGCTTCGCTTTTCCTCCTTGTAAATAATGTACTGCACGTACTCCAATTACTTTTGAAAGGTTTTGACGAATAATCGCAATCTGCTCATTTCTTACAGAATAATTTCCGGCTACAATAGCGGCTCTACCCTTTTTAAAAGCTTCAAAAGTTTCTTCAGCGATCCCGGCAAAATCTTCATCTTCATCTACCTGACCCAAATAACTGAAAAGTAGACGGTCATCACTTTCATTTAATAAACTGTTAGGTGTTGCGCTGGGAATTGAAGGATCTCCGTACAGATAGCCATATGCTTCATCCCATTTGTGCTCCATAGTGGTATAAGACTTTCCTTCTTCAGTAATTTCAGCGTCATTATTAGCCTTGTTGTCTGCTTCGTCAAGAACCGCTACAGAAAGGTAATTGTTAGCGATCTGGTCTAACAAGAGTGCACCTATCAAACCTTTTGCAAAAGCCTGGTTATACTCTAAACCTTTTTCGTTTACATAACGAACTCCATCACCATCAGCAATCTGACCTGCAACACCAGCCTCAGCAAGCTGATCTTTATTAGGCTTTACGGTGTTCATCTGTCCGGAAATAAATGATTCAAAATCATTTTTAATCTCTGTACTTTCAACAGTATTGGTTGAAAAATAGAAGCTTGAAGCTGCTACTTTAGATTTTATACTTTTTGAAGATTCGTTTAAGCTTGTATTCTCAAACGGAGCATTCTCATTTGCGAACATATTCAACAACAAAGTTTCTGAAGCATTGTCAAAATCATTGAAATTTGAAAGAAGTTCCGCAGACATTTGTAGTCTTGTTGTTTGACCGTTGAAGTCTACAGTTGAACTATTGTTTCTCTCAAACTTATAAGTTGTGGGGTTATCTATATTGTTTTCTCCTTCCGGGCTTAATGAATCATCATCAGAAGAACATGACATTAATGTAGCTCCGGCTAATACTGCTGAAAATAACAGTTTTTTCATATTGCTTTATTTAGACTGGTTTAAAATAACATTCGGCGGCAAATATAAAAACCCGTTTTGGCTACCGCAAGTTTATTTAGATTAAATTTAAATAACTTTTTCTAATGGTAGTATGAAAAGCGATAAATTCTATTAATAATAAGCTTTCCGAAGCTTTGGATTTATAAGAATAAGGACGTCTACTTACTTAAATTTTCTACTTATTTATAAAAAGAAATATTCATCTGATATTTAAATTTTGAAATTAACTAGCCCTGGAATTGATAAAAATTCAATTTTGATATGATTAAACTTGATAAATAAGGCCAGAATAAAAACCTTTGAATTGTCATCTCGACCAACGGGAGAGATCTCCTGGAAATATACTAAAAGATTTCTCCTACGCTATGCTTCGTCGAAATGACAGTTAAGTTAACGTCATGCTGAACTTGATGCAGTATCTCATAAAGACCCTGAAATAAATTCAGGGTGACGAGTTGTTGCGCTGAGCCTGTTGAAGCGTGTCTCTAATCTATGACACTTCGATAGTTTGAAAACCTAAATATGATAACCCTGAAAAGTTAAATTAGCTGATAAATTAAATTCCAAATACACGTTGTTTGCAATTGCCATCTCGACCAACGGGAGAGATCTCCTGGAAATATACTTATAGATTTCTCCTTCGCTATGCTTCGTCGAAATGACAGTTAAGTTAACGTCATGTTGAACTTGATGCAGTATCCCATTAGACCCTGAAATAAATTCAGGGTGACGAATTGTTGCGCTGAGCCTGTCGAAGCGTGTCCCCAATCTATAGCACTTCGATAGTTTGATAAACTAAATATGATAACCCTGAAAACTTAAATTAGCTGATAATTAAATTCCAAATACACGTTGTCCGCAATTGTCATCTCGACCAACGAGAGAGATCTCCTGGAAATATACTAATAGATTTCACCTTCGCTATGCTTCGTCGAAATGACAAAAATATAAGAATGCACTTGCCAGTTTGAAAGGCCAAGTTCGAATTTTGAAAAATGCCTTAGAATTTAATGATACGAATTAAAAATTTTAGAGGCTTCATTATAAGAAGATTCAAAACTCGTCATTTTCACATTGGTATCAGCTTTCACAGAATTAAAATAAGAGAGCATTTTTTCTGAAGGCATATTTCCGGTGAGTTCATCTTTAGCCATCGGGCAGCCACCAAATCCCTGAATAGCACCGTCAAATCTATAACATCCGGCTTTGTATGCCGCATCAATTTTCTCATGCCATCTGGAAGGTGTGGTATGTAAATGGGCACCAAACTCGATATTTGGATATTTCGGTATAAGGTTAGAAAAGAGATAATCTATAATTTCGGGAGTTGAAGTTCCTACGGTGTCAGATAAAGACAGGATCTTCACACCCATTGCTGAGAGTTTTTCTGTCCACTCCCCTACGATCTCCACATTCCACGGATCTCCATAAGGATTTCCAAACCCCATACTTAAATAAGCGACTACTTCTTTTCCGCTGGCATCGGCAATATTTAAAATCTGTTGCAAGACCTCCACAGACTCTGCAATGGTTTTATGTGTATTACGCATCTGGAAGTTTTCAGAAATAGAAAATGGATACCCTAAATAATCTATTTCTTCAAATTTAGAAGCATCCTCAGCTCCGCGGGTATTCGCAACAATCGCAAGCAATTTGCTAGTAGTTGTGGATAGATCTAACCGGGAAAGTAAATCGGCGGTATCTTTCATCTGGGGAATCGCTTTGGGGGATACAAAACTTCCAAAGTCTATAGTATCAAAACCACAGCGTAACAAAGACTGTATATATTGTGCCTTCTTTTCAGTGGGGATAAAATCCCGAATTCCCTGCATCGCGTCACGGGGACACTCAATAAGCTTTACTTTACCCATACGCCCAAAGATAACATTTTAGAGAAAATTGAAAAAGATTATGGATCTATTGATAATATTAAATTTCAGAAGGGAGTTTCAGAATTTATACCATTGAATTCTTAATCCTTTTATAGCAGAATAAGAACCGCTATTAAAATAAAAATCACTACCTGCATCCATTTTAAAAAAATGCCCGACTTAGGATGTGATTTGATATAGGCCGAAATTTTTTCAGCTAACATGGCAACTCCAGTAAAAATAATGAATGCCTGCAACATAAAAAGCATTCCCAGAATGTAGAATTGAAGGATGGTATTTCCGTCTGGTTCCCAGAGAAAACCCGGGAAAAACGCCAGAAAGAAAATCCCTACCTTGGGATTTAATACATTCATAATAAATCCCTGCTTAAATAAACTAAGCATACTTTTATCGCTAATCTTTTCTGAAGAAAAAGCAATTTCAGGATCACTTTTATAAACCTGATATGCCAGATACAGCAAATAAACCGCACCGAGAATTTTAATCAACAAGAAAACATTGTCAGATTGTTTGATAATTGCCGAAACACCAAAAGCCACCAGACTGGTATGGATAAGGATCCCACCCACCAGGCCAAGTGCACTAACAATTCCCTGCTTACTTCCATAGGCAATAGAACGTACTAAAACGTATATAATATCCGGGCCAGGGGAAAATGTGAGAAGAATAGACGCAGTTAAAAAGGGAATGATTTGGTCTAACATATTTTAAAGACCTTTTTCCAATATTTTCTGATTGATGTCTTTGATCAGGGCCGGACCCTCGTAGATAAATCCAGTATAAAGTTGAACCAGACTTGCGCCGGCCTCCAGTTTTTCTATAGCATCTTCTGCAGTATGAATCCCGCCAACTCCAATTATAGGAAAAGCTTTATTACTTTTTTCGGAAAGAAAACGAATCACCTCAGTAGATCTTTTAGTGAGTGGTTTACCGCTGAGTCCGCCCATTTCATTCTTATTCTCCGACTTTAAACCCTCCCTGGAAATGGTGGTATTGGTAGCGATCACTCCGGCGATCTTTGTTTCCTGAACAATTTCGATAATATCCATTAATTGCTCATCGGTGAGATCTGGAGCTATTTTTAATAATATTGGTTTCGGTCTTTTCTTTTGTTCGTTTTTTTTCTGAAGCGTATTCAGCAAATCCTTTAGAGGCTCTTTGTCCTGAAGTTCACGCAAATTTGGCGTATTTGGAGAACTTACATTTACCACGAAATAGTTTACATAATCAAATAGTGCTTCAAAACTATAAGTATAATCCTCTACTGCATGCTCGTTAGGAGTCGCTTTATTTTTACCAATATTACCACCGATAAGCACATTCTTGTTACTTTTTAAACGATTCACGGTAGCTTCGACGCCTTCGTTATTAAAGCCCATTCTATTGATAATAGCAGAGTCTTCTTTTAACCGGAATAATCTTTTTTTATCATTTCCCGGCTGAGGTTTCGGTGTTACTGTGCCAACTTCAATAAATCCAAAACCTAAGGAGGATAATTCGTTATATAGCTTAGCGTCCTTATCAAAACCAGCAGCGAGGCCCACCGGGTTTTTAAATTTTAATCCGAAAACCTCCCTTTCCAATCGGGCATCTTTCACCTGAAATTTAGATTTCAAATAAGAGGTCGCCCCCGGAATTTTACAAAACTTTCTCAAAAAATTAAATGTAAAATAATGTATCTCTTCAGGATCAAATTTGAAAAGTGTAGGTCTTATAAGTGATTTGTACATTTCTGGAAAGTTTTGTCAAAAGTAATTGAAATTCTATAAAAGAAAAGTTTGCCGAAATTTTCATTGTTTTTCTGTACGGAAATATTTAATTATTTGTTCCTCCATAAACTTCCATAAATTGATAAAAGACGCCATTCTGAACTTAATTCAGAAACTTAGGATAGAAATAATCACAACAATAATTTGAGATCTATCCAAAACCTGACATTTTGAAAAGCATTCTAATATGGATTAAAAAAAAGCCGCCTTATTTAAGAGACGGCTTGTTGATTATAAAAATTTGATTTTCCGCAATTTGAAACAAACTAAGAAAAAATAGCTAATCTAAATTAATACTGAGTCTGGCGAACAGAAAACGACCTGCAATCCCAAATTGCTGGGCACGCCTAGACCAGTCAAACCTACCGGAACTACGGTTATTAAATTCTTCTTCTGCCCTGTCTGGATAGATATCGAAAATATTATTTGCCCCCAAGGTTAAAGTCAAAGTTTCTGTAGCATGATAGCCTACCGATAGATCTGTTACAATTTTAGAACTAAATACCTGCTGATTTTCAAGGACTGTTGATGCTTCGGTCACTTCACCAAAATAAACATTTCTCAGAAAAAAATTAAAATCCCCGGCGGTCAAACTATTGGTAAGATTAACCTTTGTTCTAGGTACAGCCTCTTCGAGGTAGATCCGGCTATCTTCAGGAAAATAAGTGTCTACTAAACCAGCTCGCTCCAAAACCTCTGAAGCATTGATATCACCAACCTTTTTAGTCTTTGAAAGCGTTGCGGCAAGATCTGATTTCAATCTTAAATTATCATTAAAGACAGCTTTATGCGTTAGTACCATATCCAGACCTTTAGATTCGGTATCTATCGCATTTGCAAAAAATGAAGCCGCAGTTGCATTTGCCTGGGCTAAAAGATTATCAAGTTCTGAGCCAGTGCCCGGCCCGCTAAACTGACCAGTATATACAATTCTATCATCTATTGCTACAAAATATCCATCTACAGTTAACGAAAGGTTCGCATCGGGAATCTTAGCCGTAAAACCAAGGCTTATACTTCTTGAGGTTTCTTCTTTTAACTGAGGAATCCCCAAGAGCTCTGCCGGCCGACTATCATTAGAAAAAGTACCCACTTCTTGCGGATTTCCAGCATTATCAAATATCGTAGAAGTAGAATTGAAATATAACTGATGTAAAGAAGGTGCCCTAAACCCTGTATTGACCGCTCCTCTAATGTTAATATCATCGGTTAGTTTATAACGGGAAGACAATTTGAAATTCAGGGTAGAACCAAAATCTGAATAATCTTCAAATCTGGTAGCGAAGGTCATCAGGAATTTTTCGCTAAAATCCAATTCGGCATCAAAATACCCGGCGATACTACTTCTTTCCCTGGAAAGTTCATTTTTCGGACTAAAGCCCGGAAAAACCTGGGATCCTCCCGGTCTGGCACTTCCGAAGAAATCTGTTGCCGGATTTTGATCTGCTCTTACTACAACATCCCCGCTCTGAGTGTATTGCTCGTACGAACCACGCTCACCGGCTACGATCTCATAATTTTCAAATCTATGTTCTGCCCCGAAAGCTATATTCAAACCCAGAAAGACTTCTTGAAACAACCTGCTTATATCAAGGTTTGTGGTATTCTGAATAAAAGAAAAACCTCCGGCATCAAAAGAAGTCGGACTCGCTCTTTGCAAAGAAGCGTTGGAAGTATTCGAGATAAAATATTGAAATTCATTTTTACCCCAGGTATTGCTAAAATCTACATCCCATTCACTAACTGCACCCCGAACTCCCACAGCAATAGACTGGTCTTTGATTTTGGAATTAATCTCAGGCAAAAATCCGTTGATATAAATTGGAGTATAGGTCCTACTTTGATTGGGCAACCTATAGAATCCAGCAGAATTTCCCCTCCTAGAACTCATTCCTGCAAAAGAATATAATTCAGTTCCTTCTTCATCGAGAGGTAAAGACATATTGGCAAAGAAACGTCCACCTCTTAATCCAGATTGACCTACCCTCATATTAAAATCTGTACGATCTAGTCCCCTTGCATCAAGTTCATTTTCTGTGACATCCATTCCCAAGAGCGATTGCAGCGTTTCCCTGTCTTCAGCATTGCTAATATCATTCTGAAACTCACTACTGAAATACGAAACATCCTGGGCAAAATCTTTAATTTGATCATCGGTCAGAGAAGCTATATTCGCTCCGAAATTTGCAGCGCGAAATTCAATTGCATTATAGGCATTGAAAATAGTACCTTCCCACTCTCTCATTCGGTTATAATCTTCACGATAATCGAAATCTCCTGCGAAGGTCACAAATCCACCTTTCTCCCCCAAAGAAATACCGTAGCTCGCTGCTACGTTTACCGTTTCTCCATCAACTCCCCCGGTTTGTTCATTCGCATTTTTAGAAAAATTTGCGCCAGTAGTGATATTCACACTTAGCTCATCTGTTTGATCTATCAATACAATATTGATCACTCCGGCAATAGCATCTGAACCATATTGGGCTGCAGCGCCATCCCGCAGAACCTCGATCCGTTTAATTGCTGAAGCAGGAATCGCATTTAAATCTGTACCTACGCTTCCCCTACCGAAAGTTCCGTTTACGTTTACTAAAGAAGAATTATGTCTGCGTTTCCCGTTGATCAATACCAATACCTGGTCTGGTCCCAATCCTCTCAATGATGCAGGATCAATGTGATCTGTTCCATCAGAAATTGTCTGGGTATTTGAAGTAAAAGAGGGGGCGACGTAATTTAACATCTGATTCAAATTCACCTGGGGAACAGCTATGGTCATCTCCTGAACATCCAGAACATCTATGGGAACCGTTGATTCTACTACAGTTCTACTGGGATTCCTAGAGCCTACCAGTACCACTTCCCCGAGTGCCATCCCTGAGACCATAGTAACATTTATCTCTTCGCTATCTATAAAAACTTCGCGGGCATCAAATCCCACAAAGGTGAATACGAGCGTTTGTCCAAATTCTGCCTCCAGGGAATAAATCCCATCAAAATCTGTACTGGTTCCCTTATTCGTATCCTTGATTGCAACTGTGACCCCGCCAAGAGGTTGAGAATTCTCATCAAGTACAACTCCACTTATTGTTCGGGTTTGCGATTGAGCTACCAAACAAAGGAAAAACGATAAAATGAGTACGTAGAAATTTTTCATATTTAATTGGTTTGTTTTCTTAAATATAGCTCAATTATTTAACTTTTTCATAACAAACAACTCATATACAGTTATTTACACCTATCTAAAAAGCTACATTTTATTCAAAAGAGTCTTAATTTTAGCCCGAATTTTTTATAAGAGTTATAATTATTCAGAAGTCATGATTCTTCTGAACCTTTTTTCGCAGATTATGTGGTTATAGTTCCAGGATTCAGTCTGGGCGATTTTTCTATCGCCCAGCTGCGGGTATTTTACAAGGTTTTGGCTTGCCATATAGTTATACTAAGCAGAAGTTCAGTAAAGAAAAAAATGTTATTGCTCAGTTTTAAGATAAGTTTTAAGAAAAACAGCCTTTAGTTAAATTATCTTTGAAAAACCTATCAAGTCAATGAATTAGGATTTAAATTTTATAATGAAAACGTATGATTAATAAGGAAAGACTTACTAAGAAATTCATCAGCTATGTGAAAATCGATACGCAAAGTGATCCTAAAAGCGAAACCACTCCCAGTACAGAAAAACAATGGAACCTCGCTAATAAATTAGTAGATGAATTAAAAGAAATAGGCCTTCAGGACGTAGGTATTGATGAGAACGCGTATGTAATGGCTACGTTACCGGCCAATGTACCTCATGAAGTTCCCGTTATAGGCTTTGTTTCCCATTTTGACACCACTCCCGATTTTTCAGGTACCAATGTAAATCCGCAGATTATCGAGAATTATGATGGTAAGGATATCGTTCTAAATACTGAAAAAAACATCATCCTTTCTCCTGACTATTTTGAGGATCTCGAACAGTATAAAGGTCAAACCCTTATCACTACAGACGGAACCACTTTATTAGGAGCCGATGATAAAGCAGGGATCACAGAGATTATTACCGCAATGGAATATCTGGTAGATAATCCTGAAATCCCTCACGGAAAAATAAGAATCTGTTTTACCCCTGATGAAGAAATTGGTCGTGGTGCTCATAAATTCGATATAGAAAAATTTGGAGCTGAATGGGCTTATACTATGGATGGTAGCCAGATTGGAGAATTGGAATATGAGAACTTTAATGCGGCCGGCGCTGTAGTCAAAATTTTCGGGAAAAGCGTTCACCCTGGATATGCTAAAGATAAGATGATCAATAGCATGTATATAGCACAGGATTTTATTAACTCCCTGCCAAGAATGGAAACACCCGAACACACTGAAGGCCGGCAAGGATTCTTCCATTTAAGTAGTATTAAAGGAGATGTAGAAGAAACTGTTCTTGAATATATTATTAGAGATCACGATAAAACTCATTTTGAAGCAAGAAAGCAAATGATGCAGGACCTGGTGAGCGATATTTGTTCGCAGTATGACAGAGATTGTATAAGTATTGAAATAAAAGATCAATATGCCAATATGCGGGAAAAGGTAGAACCGGTATTGCATATCGTAGACCTGGCTGAAAAGGCTATGGAAGAAGTAAACGTAAAACCTATCATTAAACCTATTAGAGGTGGAACTGATGGTGCACAGCTGAGTTACATGGGACTTCCCTGCCCCAATATTTTTGCTGGAGGACATAATTTTCATGGAAAATATGAATATGTTCCTGTGGAGAGCATGCAAAAAGCAGCCGAAGTTATCGTTAAATTAGCAGAACTAACGGCAAAGAAATACGAATAAAAAACTTTAATCATGGCTGTAAAAAATGCGGAAGAATATATTTCATGTCATTCATATTGGGAGGAAGAACTAAGGCAGCTACATGAATTGATCTTAACCACAGATCTAAAATCTGAGATTAAATGGGGAGCCCCTGTTTATACCTTAGAAGGAAAAAATGTAGTTGGACTGGGAGCTTTTAAAAATCATTTTGGCATCTGGTTTTTTAATGGTGCACTTCTAAAAGAGAACACTTCTCTTTTAGTAAATGCCCAGGAAGGAAAAACAAAAGCCTTAAGACAGATTCGTTTTGAAAAAGGCGATCAGCTTAAAAATTCAAGTTTACTTCCGTATATAGAAGAAGCTATTCAAAATCAACGTGCCGGCCTGGAGATAAAACCAGTCACACAAAAGAAACTAATGGTACCTCCTGAACTTTCTACGGCTCTTAAGACAGATACAGAACTGTAAGAAAGTTTTAATGCCCTCACTCCCGGAAAACAGCGGGAATATGCCGATCATATTTCAGAAGCAAAAAGGGAAACCACTAAAATAAGTCGTTTGGAAAAAATCACACCCATGATTAAACAGGGAAAAGGCTTACATGATAAATACAAAAATTGTTAAATAAAAAAAGCAGCTATAAATAGCTGCTTTTTTTATCAATGTACTCTGTAATTACTTTTTCTCCTTTACAGGTTTTGCAGGCTCATTAAGTTTCTTACTCATTTCCATAGAAATGGAAGACCTGTCAAATGTTATTTTTCCTGCTCCGGTTTCAATTATCACCGAATTATTTTTTTCGCTAAAATCTATAATTTTACCATGCATTCCACTTTTGGTAATAACCCGATCTCCCTTTTTAAGCTCGGCAGCAAAATTTTTCTCTTGTTTAGCTTTCTTCATTTGCGGGCGTATCATAAAAAAATACACCACCACAAACATTAAAATAATTGGTGCAAACTGCGTTAATTGATCCATAAATGCTTTTAGCTAGCGTTTTCGTCAGCTTCTACAAAAGCTTTGATTTTAATTTGTTCTTTTCCTGTTTCTGTATTTGCAGATACAGTCACTGTTTTAGTAACCTGTCCGTTTCCAGACCCGTTAAACTTAACCAGCATCTCACCAGTCTCTCCAGGAGCAATGGTTTCATTTTTATGATATTCAGGAACTGTACATCCACAAGAACTTGAAGCATTTGTGATTACTAATGGAGCGTTTCCTGTATTTTCAAATTTAAATACGTGCTCAACATTTGTTCCTTTAGCAATATTACCAAAGTCAAATTCAGATTCATTAAATGTAATCTCTGGATATTGAGTTTCCTGAGCGTCACGTTCAGCAGAAGCTTCAACGTTTTCAGCTTTTACTTTGTCTGAGGCATTATCTTTACATCCGGTGAACAGCATCGCCCCTACTGCTGCAAACATCAAAATTGTCTTTTTCATGGTGAAGTTATTTTGTTAAATTTCTAATTGATAAAAATAATAAAAAATATATTACTACATAAGACCTCTTCCGGTTTTATTTAACTTGTCTTCTGTTTGGTATTCCTTGGACAACTTATCTAGAACCCCGTTTATAAAAATGCTACTTTTAGGAGTACTATATTCCTTAGCAATTTCAAGATATTCATTAATGGTTACCTTAACAGGAATACTAGTGAATTTCAAAAATTCACAAATAGCCATTTTAATTAAAACCATATCAACTTCAGCAATACGATCTTTATCCCAGTTTGGTGTCTTCCCTAGCATTTCTTCGGAAAGGTCTTCATCGTTGAGATAAGTTTTTCTGAAAAGTTTTATGGCAAATTCCTTATCCTCTTCATTCTTAAAAAGCTGCGTGATCTTCTTCTCCCTACCGGTAGATTCTTTCATTTTCTGAAGAAATTTTAGGATAGCGGTATTTACCAGGGGAAGGTCGTCCACCCATGTTAGCTTTTTATCTTCCAGGTAATCGTAAAGCTTATCATTAGGCGCAATAATCTCTTTAAAAATATGAACAATAAAGTCCTTATCTTCTTTAAAACTGCTTTCCCTGGTTTCTAAATACTCCTGGTACGTTAGGCTATTCCTAATTTCATTCCAAATAATAGCCACATATTCGTCATCCTGTTTCCAGTGATTGATCTTATGCTTCTCCAACGCATTCTGGATACTTTCGTTCTCATTGAGAATTTGAAAGACCTGATTATTTACAAATTTGCGATTAGGATCTTTCTCTTCGCTGGTCGCTAAATGCTTTTGTTGTGATTTTTCTAAATAGGTTTCTGCATGTTCTCTTATTTCAGTAATTAAACTGATTTGTAATAAGAAAAGGTCATACATCTCCTGCATACTTTTGAGCAGAAATTTTTCTTCAGTGGCAAGGTTATCATTCTGGCTTTGGTTAAAAGCGTATAGTGACTGCATTACTTTAACCCTGATATGTCTTCTTGTCAACATAATTGTAAAAGAACTTTTAGAAATTAGAAAGGGCGAAAGAATTTCTCTTTCGCCCTGCAAAAATATCAATTAATTAGAACTGACTAATTTTAATTTTGATTTTTTCTGTCCTCAATTCTTTGCTTGGCGATTTGCAAGGCAGCGAAGTGAGTTGTTATGTCATCTTTGGAAGCTTTTTCAAGAATTCTCAATGTAGTATTATAGATATTCTCCGTCTTACGCATGATCTCCTGCTTATCGTAATTCTCAAGTTCGGCATACACATTTATAATTCCACCGGCGTTGATTAGAAAATCGGGAGCATAAACAATCCCTTTTTTCTGAAGAATCTCTCCGTGAGAAACTTCATCTGCCAATTGATTGTTTGCGGCACCGGCAATAATATCAACTTTTAACCTCTGAATAGTTTCATCGTTGATCGTTGCCCCAAGTGCACATGGCGCATAAATATCCATATCTGCACCATAGATGTCTCTATCTGTAAAAATATGAGCACCATATTTTTTACTAACTTCTTCAAGGCGTTCTTCGTTGATGTCTGTGATAAAAACCTCAGCACCTTCCCCGGTAAGATATTCTACAAGCGTTTCGCCAACATGGCCAATTCCCTGAACCAATACTTTCTTACCTTCAAGATCATCAGATCCATACTTGAATTTAGCGGAAGCTTTTAGCCCCATAAATACTCCGTAAGCAGTAATTGGTGATGGGTTTCCTGCCCCACCTTTAGATTCTGAAATTCCCGTTACATAAGGAGTTACCTCACGAACGGTATCCATATCTGAAGTTTCCATTCCAACATCTTCTGCAGTGATATATTTTCCCCCTAAAGAATGTACAAATTCACCAAATCTCTTCATGAGAGCAGGCGTCTTATCTGTCTTGGCATCTCCAATGATCACTGCTTTCCCTCCTCCAAGATTCAATCCTGTGATTGCACTTTTAAAAGTCATTCCTCGGGATAAGCGCAAAACATCATTTACCGCCTCCCATTCACTGGTATAATTCCACATTCTGGTACCTCCTAAAGCAGGTCCTAAAACCGTGTTATGAATACCAATTATTGCCTTTAAACCTGTATCTTTGTCGTTGCAAAAAACGATTTGCTCGTGTTCATCAAACGACACCTGTCCGAATACCGGAGCAGACTTTTTTAGTTCATTTGCATTTAGAACGTCAACTTGCATAATTTGTTGATTTTTAAATTATTCAGATTTTGAATTTTATCAAAAAACTGCTGCAAAAATAATAATAATTTAAAAAGCAGTAATTTAAAACGTGTTAAATTACGAAATCCTCAATTAAAGTAAATTACCCTGAATGAAAAACCTTCAGCATCTAAATAAATATTTTTACAAATACAAATGGAAATTATTAATTGGTTTGGTAATTACCATTGCCGCCAGAATATTTGCCATTTATTATATTCCGCTTATTGGAAAAAGTACGGTGATCATTGAGAAGTATATCAGTGGTGAAGTGAGCGATATTGCTATGGTTAAAAGTGAGCTTGCCTATAATATTGCCCTAATTGTTGGGACTACTCTTATTGCGGCATTTCTTACTTTTTTAATGAGGCAGACATTTATCGTGGTTTCCCGCCATATGGAATATGATCTCAAAAATGAAGTTTTCGAACATTACCAGGATCTTTCTCTTAATTTCTATAAGAAAAATAGAACCGGAGACCTGATGAACAGGATTAGTGAAGATGTTTCTAAGGTAAGATTATATCTTGGCCCTGCGATTATGTACAGTGTTACCACTTTCACTTCAACTATCGTGGTACTTATCTTTATGATCCAGGCTGCTCCAGAACTCACTTTATATACGGTTATCCCATTGCCAATCCTGGCATTTTCCATTTACAAGTTGAGCGTTGCCATCCATAAGAGAAGTACGGTTGTTCAGCAATACCTATCAAAACTAAATACTTTTACACAGGAAAGTTTTAGTGGGATTGCGGTAATAAAATCTTACGGAATCGAACCACAAACCAACACTAATTTCACCGAACTTTCCAATGGAAGCCGGGATAAGAACATTGATCTGGTAAAAGTTCAGGCATTCTTTTTTCCTTTAATGATATTGTTGATAGGGATTAGTAACATTATTGT
This sequence comes from Christiangramia forsetii KT0803, assembly GCF_000060345.1. NCBI lineage: Bacteria > Pseudomonadati > Bacteroidota > Flavobacteriia > Flavobacteriales > Flavobacteriaceae > Christiangramia > Christiangramia forsetii. The sequence continues at coordinate 2,639,342 of NC_008571.1, forward strand.
GATCTATATTGGTGGGAGACAGATTATCTCCGGCCAAATAGCCAATATTGATGTTTTGGTAGAGTTTATTCTTTATGTGAATATGCTCACATGGCCGGTAGCATCTATAGGATGGGTTACGTCACTCGTTCAACAGGCTGAAGCTTCCCAGGAGCGTATTAATGAATTCTTAAGCGAAAAACCAGAGATTACCAATCCTAAAACAGAACCTGATACTATTCATGGAGATATCGCATTTAAAGAGGTAACCTTTACTTATGATGATACCAATATTACTGCTTTAAAAAATGTTTCCTTTAACGTCAAGAAAGGAGAAACCCTGGCCATTATTGGTAAAACAGGATCTGGAAAATCTACTATTCTGGAGCTTATTGGGAGGTTATATGATATAGATCAGGGTGAGATTGTTATAGACGATCGCAATATTGAAAGTCTTAATCTGGAGAGCCTGCGCGAAAGTATAGGATATGTTCCGCAGGATGCATTCTTATTTAGCGATAGTATTCGAAATAATATTAAATTCGGAAAAACAGAAGCTACCGAAGAAGAGATTATCACCGCAGCTAAGAATGCTTCCGTACACAAAAATATTACAGGCTTTAGTAAAGGTTATGATACCGTGTTAGGTGAAAGAGGAATTACACTTTCTGGCGGACAAAAGCAAAGGATTTCTATTGCCAGAGCGATTATCCATGAGCCGGAGATTCTTCTTTTTGACGACTGCCTTTCTGCGGTAGACACCGAAACAGAAGAAGAGATTTTAAATAACCTATTCCATATTTCTAAAGATAAAACCACCATTATTGTAAGTCACCGTATATCGTCAGCAAAAAATGCCGATAAGATCATTATTTTGGAAGACGGACAAATAGTTCAGGAAGGTACCCACCAAATGCTAATGAATACTGAGGGATACTATAAAGAACTCTATGCAAAACAGCTAAATGAAAAAGAAATGTGAAAATATTTTGCGAGATGTTAAAAATTTTTAGATTTTTGAACTCGACAATAATAAATTTATTAAAGAATCTATTTTATGAGCGACAAGGGAATGATGGAGAAAGAAGAGATATTCTCTAAAGTTTTAAGAGCGGGAAGAAGAACTTATTTTTTTGATGTAAGATCCACCCGTGCTGATGATTATTATCTTACGATCACAGAAAGTAAGAAGTTCACTAACGACGATGGTTCTTTCTACTACAAAAAACACAAGATCTACCTTTACAAAGAAGATTTTGATGGCTTTAGAGAGATCCTTGAAGAAATGACGAACTATATCATCAACGAAAAAGGTGAAGAAGTAATTAGCGAACGTCACCAGAAAGATTTCAAAAAAGAATTTGATGATGACGAAAACACTAAAGATAAAGCTGTTTCCACTTCACCAAATGCAGAGAAATTTACAGATGTAAGTTTCGACGATATATAACAAAATTACTTTTAGATAATTTAAACCGTCCCATTTCAGGACGGTTTTTTTTATATTAGATTTTTCAAAATCACGACCATGCGAATTTCTACGACTATCATTTTTCTATTTTCATTTTTATTTATTCAGGCTCAGGACCAGGAAATCACTTTAGATTATTATTTACCTGCAGATATTTCATACAATTCTGAAATTCCAACTCCGCAGGAAGTTATAGGCTTTATTCCCGGAGAATGGCATGTAAGCCACGATCGGCTTTTAATGTATATAAATAAGCTGGCTGAAGTTTCACCCAGAATTCAAATTGAAAATCGAGGATTTACTTACGAGGGAAGGCAATTGGCGTTGCTGGTGATTTCTTCGGAAGAAAATTTAGAGAATATTGAAAATATTAGAAAGGAACATGTTTCCCTGGTAGAAAACGATTCAGAATCTTTGAATACTGAAGCAATGCCGATCGTCATCAATCAGGGTTTTTCCATTCATGGAAATGAAGCCAGCGGATCAAATTCAGCATTATTATATGCGTATTATTTAGCCGCAGCAGAAGGAGATGAAATTGAAAAAGTATTGGATAACACGGTTATTTTGCTTGATCCGGCATTTAATCCAGATGGTTTACAAAGATTCGCCTATTGGGCAAATACCAATAAGAGTGAAAATATAAATCCAGATCCTCAGGATCGTGAATACAGCGAAGTATGGCCGGGAGGAAGAACCAATCACTACTGGTTTGATATGAACCGTGACTGGTTGCCGGTACAATTACCGGAATCTCAGGCAAGAATTGCCACATTTCATAAATGGTATCCTAATATCCTAACAGATCATCATGAAATGGGTTCTAATTCCACGTTTTTCTTTCAACCGGGAATTCCATCAAGAACACATCCGTTAACGCCAAAAATGAACCAGGACTTAACCAGGGAAATTGGAACTTACCATGCCGAAGCACTGGACGAAATTGGTTCTTTATATTACACCGAAGAAAATTATGACGATTTCTATTACGGAAAAGGCTCCACATTTCCCGATATTAACGGAAGTGTAGGAATCTTATTTGAACAGGGAAGTTCCAGAGGACATGCTCAGGAAACCGAGAATGGTATTCTTACTTTTCCGTTCACCATCAGAAATCAGTTTACTGCGGCGCTTTCAACATTAGAGGCTTCTCAACATATGAGAGAAGATCTTCTGAATTATCAACGAAACTTTTTTAAGGAGTCTCGCGATTCTGCCGAATCCGGAGCCTATGCTTTTGGAAATTCACACGATCCTTTTAGTGCCTATAAACTTGCTGAAATATTAAAAAGACATAAAATTGAAGTTTATGAACTTAAAGACAACTTCAGCCAGCAAGATGAAAATTTTGAAAAAGGTTCAGCCTATATCGTCCCGAAAAACCAGCGCCAGCACAGATTATTAAAAGCGATGTTCGAAAAAAGAACTGAGTTTAGGGACAGTCTCTTTTATGATATTTCTGCCTGGACTTTTCCGCTGGCATTTAACCTGGATTTCACAGAAGAAGCCGCTATGAAAAATGCCGGAAGTAAAGTTGAGGAGCTTTCTCCTATATCTCCGGAATTACCAGAAGAAAGTGATTATGCATACCTGCTAAACTGGAAAGATTACATGGCTCCAAAGGCCTTGAATAAAATTTTAGAGAAAGATCTGCGGGCCAAAGTTGCCATGGAAGATTTTTGGCTGGAAGGAAAAAATTATGGTTATGGAACCATTATGATCCCTGTTCAGAATCAAAAACTTGGTAATGCAGATCTATATGAATTTCTAAAAAAAGTGTCTAAAGAAAGTAGCGTAAAGATTTCAGCTATTCAAACAGGGATGACTAAAGGAATTAATCTGGGAAGCAATCAGTTTAGAGCTATAAAGCCGCAAAAAGTAGCCCTTATTGTTGGCGGATCTGTTACATCATATGACGCTGGGGAAATCTGGCATTTATTTGATCAACGCTATGATATGAAAATTACAAAACTGGACGTTAGCGATCTTTCCAGAACCGACCTGAGCAGATACACAGATATTATACTTCCCAGTTCATGGGGCAGCGGGATAGATAAGGAATTTGCACCTAAACTAAAAGAATGGACAAAAAGTGGTGGAACCATTATCGCTTATCGCAGTGCGGTTAACTGGATGAAAGAACATAAATTCATCGATTTCAAAACAAAAGAAAATAAAATGACCGCACAGGATATAAGTTTTGGAGAGCGCGGAGATTTTCGAGGAGCCCAGGTAATTGGAGGTGCTATTTTTGAAGTTAAGCTGGACAGGAGTCACCCCATAGCCTTTGGGTATAAAGACGATAAAATAGCCATGTTTAGAAACACTACTATTTTTATGGAAGCAGATGAACAAAGCTACAAGAACCCTATTCAATATACTCAGAAACCTTTATTAAGCGGGTATATTAGTAAACCGAACCTGGATTCTATTGCGAGTACTGTACCCTTTAAACATGAAAATATGGGGCGCGGGGAAGTAATGCTATTTACAGATAATACCAATTTCCGGGCTTTCTGGTACGGAACCAACAAATTACTTATGAATGCTATTTTCTTTGGGGAAGAGATGTAACAATACCCTTATAGTTTAGGGAAACTTTAATAGTCTTACTTTAAAATTAAATAACTTTGTAAAGAATAAGATCAACAAAGTCCGGAAGCCTTCATTTTCGGACTTTTTAGGTTCAGAAAAACATTGCTCCAAATGCTAAAAACTACCGGTAAGTGAAATTTTCAGGATTTAGAAGCTGGCTTCAAAATGAAAGATTTCTCAGGTATTTAAACCGACTTTCCTTTTTATTAAGCCTTATAACGGTATTAATTGCCATCTACGATCTTGGTTACCGGCATGCTGAATATGAAGAAGAACAGCTAAGTCATTTCTATTTTGGTGCGCTTATTATTGGTGTCCTGGCGATCCTGCTTCGCTACTTTCTCTTCAAAGTACATTTTCGGCTGAAAGTTAGAATTTTTGACAGTGTGCTTGGCACCCTTTTCGCTTTATTGATATTCATAAAAATTGATGGAGTCCTTGAAAATCTACCTTTCATGGAGTTTATGAATCAAATGGTATATGTCTATATCGCTGCATTAATTTATTTCGTTCGGGAATTTTCTACTGTAGAATTCAGTTTGAATAGTCAGTATCTCAATCCCGCCCAATTATTTATTTCCAGTTTTTTACTTATCATTTTAGCAGGAACCGCATTACTCATGCTTCCAAAAGCTACTTATGAAGGAATTAGTCTTCTGGATGCGCTTTTCACCTCCACCAGCGCCGTATGCGTAACAGGTCTAATCGTAGTAGATACCGGATCTTATTTTACACTTTTTGGCCAGACCATTATTTTAATGTTAATGCAGATTGGCGGACTGGGAATCATGACTTTCGCCAGTTATTTCAGCTATTTTTTCAGAGGTCAAACCTCTTACCAGAGTCAGTTAATGTTGAAAGATGCTACAAATTCAGATAAGATAGGAGAAGTTTTTAGCGTGCTGAAAAAGATCCTTTTTATCACTTTTATCGTAGAATTGCTCGGTACAATTTTCATCTATTTCAGTCTTAATAATTCTGAAATCACCCATATAGGTCACCGCTTATTCTTTTCGATCTTTCATGCGGTAAGCGGCTTTTGTAATGCAGGATTTTCAACTCTGGAAAACAGTCTCTATGAACCCGATTTTAGATTTAATTACCCACTCCATCTAATTATAGCATCCCTTTTTATCCTTGGCGGAATTGGCTTTCCAATTGTACTCAATATTTATAAGTACACTAAATACACTATGAAAAATCTGTATTCAAAAATTAGAAATAAGGAAAAACTACCTTATTCCCCCTGGGTGATCAACCTCAACACCAGAATTGTAATTGTAACCACATTTATTTTGCTTAGCCTTGGAACCATTGGCTTTTATGTTTCTGAATACAACAATACTTTAGCCGAACATAACTGGTTTGGTAAAATAGTGACAGCCTTCTTCGGAGCCGCCACCCCAAGAACAGCCGGCTTTAATAGTGTAGATACCAGTGCCCTGAATTTCAGCACTATCATGCTGATGTTTATTTTAATGTGGATTGGGGCATCTCCGGCGTCTACAGGAGGCGGAATTAAAACAAGTACCATCGCTGTAGCTACCCTCAATTTTTTCAGCCTTGCCAAGGGAAAAGATAGAATAGAGGTTTATAGGAGAGAAATTTCTCAGGCTTCCATACGAAGGGCCTTCGCTATTATTTCATTATCCTTAATGATTATAGGAATTTCTATATTCTTGATAGCAAGCTTTGATCAGGATAAAACACTTTTAAGTATTGTTTTTGAGTCATTCTCCGCCTATAGTACGGTAGGACTTTCAACCGGGATCACTTCAGATCTTTCCGCAAACTCCAAAGTCGTGATTATCTTTACCATGTTTATAGGCCGTGTAAGTATGCTTACACTTTTAATCGCTATACTAAGGCGTGTGAAGCATTTAAATTATCGCTATCCAAGCGATGAAATTTTAATCAACTAAAGAAAATAGTATGAAGTATATAGTAGTTGGACTGGGCGTTTTTGGATCATCTATAGCAGAAAAGCTGGCCGAAATGGGAAATGAAGTGATTGGTGTTGATATTAGCATGAGCAAAGTGGAAGGAATTAAAGAAAAGATTACCCACGCCATAAGCCTGGACGCAACCGATATGGAAGCTATTAAAAATCTACCACTGAACGATACCGATATTGTAATTATTGGAATTGGAGAAGATAAAGGAGCAAATATCATGGCCGCCGCGCTTATGAAACAAATGAAAGTAAAAAGGCTTATAAGCCGGGCTGTGGATCCACTTCAGCGCATGGTCCTGGAAACTATGGGAGTTGATGAAATAATTCATCCCGAAAAGGAAACTGCAGACAGATGGGCGCAAAAACTTAATCTTGAAGGTGTGGTAGACAGCTTTGAACTAGACAGTGATTATAGTATTGTTGAAACAAGAATTCCGAAAGAGTATCACGAAAAGACCATTAAAGAGCTAAATATCAAAGAAGAATTTGATATTATAGTGCTTACTACCATGAATGTTTCCAATTCAAAAAATGAACTTGGCGCAGATACTGAAAAAAAATCGGTTCAGGGAATTGCCAGAGCCAATACCGTGCTCTATAAAGATGAAATTATGGTTCTATATGGTCACAATAAGGATATAAAAAATCTTTTAGAGGAACATAAAAAGTTTAAAGAAGGGATATAATCTAGTGTTCAGTTAATTGAAAACCTACATTAGGTCCGAAGCACTTTTTAACCATGCCTCCGTTCAATAATAATCCAATGGCTGCGGCCATACAATAATTTTTTGCCTCAACCTGTTACAAAACCGGAGATTGCATTATATGTTATTTCAACTTTAATTTAACACTAGGCTATTTTTGATCCGTTAGGCATTTTTTGATCTGGAGATAGTAAAACAACATCTTTATTATCCCCCAAGACCCCAAGAACAAGACATTCACTTTTAAAACCAGCAATCCTCTTTACGGGAAAATTAACCACGGCAATAACCTGCCTTCCGGGAAGTTCTTCTTTCGTATAACGCCGGGTAATTTGAGCTGAAGATCTTTTTTCGCCAATTTCCTCCCCAAAATCTATAGTCAGTTTATACGCCGGATCCCTGGCTTCTGGAAAATCTTCTACTGAAGTAATCGAACCTACCCGCATTTCTACCTTTTCAAAATCATTCCAATTAATTTCTTCCATCTTTAAATTTTAAGATCGTCAAATTAGAGAATATTCGGCATTAATAATTAATTTTAAGAAAAAAGATGTCACGTACTGCTTCAAATATGCTTAAACTCGGGACAAAAGCTCCCAATTTCAAATTGATGGATACCATCACAGATCATCTTATTACTTTAGATGAAGTAAAAGGTGAGCGTGGAACTTTGATCATGTTTATTTGTAATCATTGCCCCTTTGTAAAACATGTGAACGAAGAAATTGTTCGTATTGCCAATGAATACCGGCAGTTGGGCTTTGGATTTGCCGGAATAATGAGTAACGATGTTAAAAATTATCCAGAGGACAATCCTGAAAAAATGAAAGAGCATGCAGCAAAACATCAATATTCCTTTCCTTACCTTTTTGACGGAACCCAGGAAATTGCAAAAGCATACGACGCTGCCTGCACTCCCGATTTCTTCCTTTTTGATGATCAACTACAACTAATCTATCGAGGACAATTGGATGATAGTAGACCTGGAAATGGAATTCATCCAAATGGCCGGGATCTTAGAGAAGCCATGGATGCTATTTTAAACAATAGAAAAGTTACTGAAGAACAAAAACCCAGTATAGGCTGCAACATAAAATGGAAAGATTAATTTAACTTCATCTTTAAATTTTCGGATATTATTTTCTCTACTTTTATATTCCTATAGAGTTAATAGGTTATTTATTATTAATTAAAAAGTATTGATTATGAGCGAGTTAAAATTAGGAGATAAAGCCCCAAACTTTGACGCTGAAACTTCAGACGGAAAAATCAATTTTCACGACTACCTGGGAGATAGCTGGGGAATTTTATTTTCACACCCGGCAGATTACACCCCGGTTTGTACAACCGAATTAGGCACAGTGGCGAATTATAAAGCCAAGTTTAAAGAACGTGATGTTAAAGTGATAGCGCTTAGTGTTGATGGTTTAAAATCCCATGAAGGCTGGATAAAGGACATCAATGAAACTCAAAACACCACGGTAAATTTTCCAATTATCGCAGATGAGGATAGAAAAGTTTCAGATTTATATGGAATGATCCATCCTAAGGCAGACGATACGCTTACGGTGAGATCTGTATTTGTGATCGCCCCAGACAAAAGCATTAAAATGACACTTACCTATCCTGCAAGTACAGGAAGGAATTTTGACGAATTGTTACGTGTAATAGACTCCCTGCAATTAACGGCTTACAATAAAGTAGCCACTCCGGCAAACTGGAAACAGGGAGAAGATGTGGTAATAAGCCCATCGGTTAGTAATGAAGAAGCAGACAAAATGTTCCCAAAGGGTTATAAAGTTGTAAAACCATATTTGAGAACCACTTCACAACCCGAATTAAAAAAATAAAAGAGGCTGGTGAACAGTGACTCTTAAATTTAGGTCACATTGAGCGCAGTCGTAAAGTCTTTGTTTATCTTTCGGCTGCGCTCAAGATGACAAAACCTAGTAAATAACAGGGCTGACTATTATTGCCAGCCTTTATTTTTTAAAAGATTATTTAAATGAGCAAAATGGTGTCGCGTATGCCATGAATAATGCCCTAGAATTTCCTTAAGTTTAAATCTGGATCCCGATTGCGGATGAACAAAGGTCTTTTCAAAATCTGAAGCTCCCATATTTTCCAGTAATATCACCCATTTAGCATGTAAGGCACTTATAAAATCCAGAGAAATCTCTACCGGTGCAAATTTAGAATCATACAAGTCTGCAAAAGCTTTTTCATCATATGCCTTAATGGTGGGCTCATCTTCTGTCAAAGCCCACTTAAATCGAAGTAAAGCACTCATATGACTATCTGCAATATGATGTACTAATTGTTTTAGGGTCCAGCCTTCTGGCCGGTATGGGGTATCTAATTGTTCTTTTGAAAGTGGCCTTACCGCTTTATTCAGTTTTTCGGGTAACTCACTAATATCGGTGATCCATTTCTTAATATCTTCCGAAGAAATTTCTTGAGGAATTTCAAATTTCCCAATAGGATATCTTAGTGTTTCTAGTTCTTCTGTAGTCATTCTTAAAAATAAAAAAACGCGCTGAACATGCAGCGCATTTTGTATATAATTTAAGGGAAGACTATTATTCTATTTCTCTGTTCTTAAAATGTCAAACTGAGCCTGTCGAAGTTTCACTCCATTGATTCTTCAAGCAGATTTCGACAAGCTCAATCTGACAATTCTTTCCATTTAAGAAAAGTTACTTTACCTCCATTAATTCCACATCAAAAATAAGTACCGCATTTGGAGGTATCACTCCACCTGCGCCTCTTTCTCCATAAGCAATATGAGAAGGAATTACCATCCTTGCCTTATCTCCAACCTGAAGAAGTTGAATACCTTCATCCCATCCCGGAATAACATGCCCTACTCCTATTGGAAATTCGAGAGGTTTGTTTCTCTTATAAGAAGAGTCAAAAACAGTCCCATCAGCCAACTGCCCTTTATAATGCACAGAAACGGTCTTTCCTTTCTCTGCTTTCGCACCATCCCCTTTTTGAATGATCTGGTAACGAAGTCCGCTATCTGTTTTTTGAAAACCAGTTGCTAATTTGTCTACTTCAGCCTCTGCATTCTTTTTTTCCTCTTCTTCTCTTCCTGCTTTTTCAGCAGTAAAATTCTGAAAAGCTTCCGTAGCTTTAAAGTTTTCAGCAGCACTTCCTTCACGGATGATCTCTACTTTTTCAAGTTTATCCCCCTGCTGAATTTTATCAACTATGTCCTGACCTTCTACAACATTCCCAAAAACAGTATGTTTTCCATCTAACCATGGAGTTTCCACATGAGTAATAAAAAACTGGCTCCCGTTAGTTCCGGGACCTGCATTGGCCATAGAAAGTTTTCCTGGTGCATCATGCTTAAGTTCCGGATGAATCTCATCATCAAACTGATATCCTGGTCCACCGGCACCGGTTCCCTGAGGATCGCCTCCCTGTACCATAAAATCTGGAATTACACGGTGAAATTTCAATCCGTCATAATAAGCCTCTCCTTTAGCTTTTGGCTCATTTTCTATATTCCCTTCAGCAAGGCCTACAAAGTTTCCTACAGTTCCGGGTGTTTTTTCGTATTCCAGTTCTACCAGGATCTCTCCTTTAGAAGTATGGAATTTAGCATATAATCCTTCGTTCATTTTTTTGATTTTTTGATTGTCCGTAATATATCATAATTTGATAAAATGCGTCATTCTGAACTTGTTTCAGAATCTTACAATACTATATATTGAGACCCTGAAATAAATTCAGGGTGACGAAATAACTACTATGAATAAAACTGATATACAACTGATTCTTATTTGGGCGCAAAGATACCCATATTAATTTTTATAGACCTGCTCGCCATTCACAAAAGTAGAGATCACCTTTGTCTCCGGCACTTTATCTATATCAACTTCCATAATATCCCTATCCAGAATCACGAAATCGGCAAATTTACCAACCTCAATACTTCCTTTTTCATCTTCTTCAAAATTTGAATAAGCTGCCCAAATCGTCATTCCCTTTAAAGTTTCCTCTCTGCTCAGTGCCTGCTCTCTCATAAATCCTCCTTCAGGAAAATTTTCAGTATCCTGGCGATCTACAGAAGCGTAAAAGGTTAAAAAGGGATTAACCTGCTCTACAGGAAAATCGGTTCCTAAAGCCACCATTCCGGCCTGATCCAGTAATTTTTTATAGGCATAAGCTCCTTTGATCCTCTCATCTCCCAGCCTGTCTTCTGCCCAGTACATATCGCTCGTTGCATGTGTTGGCTGTATGGACGGAATTATATTTTTGCTGAAATACTTAAAATCTGCGGAATCGATTACCTGGGAATGTTCTACTCTCCAGCGACGTTCATTACCATTTCCTAACAGGGAATCATAGGTTTTTAGCACTAAATAATTCGCCGAATCACCAATAGCGTGAGTGTTCATCTGAAATTCAGTTTTAGCAATACGCTTCGCCGTTTTTTTAAATTCTGAAACCGGAGAAAGTAATGCGCCAAAATGATCCTGCCTGTCCGAATATTCTTCTTTTAAAGCAGCGCCACGAGATCCCAAAGCTCCGTCCCCATAGAATTTCACCGATCTTACATTTAACTTATCGGTCTTATAGGGTCCTTCTTCTAAATAATAATCCAGATTCTTTTTAGTATTACTAATCATGGCGTACAACCTGATCTTTAATTCCCCGGAATTGTGCAGGCTGTCTATTAATTCGATTACCTGCTTATCTATTCCCGCATCATCAACGGTAGTTAATCCATACCCAAAACAGATCTCCTGGGCATCCATTAGTGCTTTGATTTGAGTTTCTATATTTATATCGTCTGTGATCTTTTCAATAAGCATCATGGGATTATCTATCAATATTCCGGTAAGTTTTCCACCTTTCTGCTCAATATCACCACCCTCAAATTTAGTTCGAGTATTGATTTTTGCTTTATCCAAGGCTGCCTGATTTACCAGCATGGCGTGACCGTCTATTCTAGTCACTGCAACCGGAGTATCGGGAAATAATTTATCCAGCGTATCTTTTACCGGAAATTCCTTTACTTCCCAGTCATTCTGGTCCCAGCCTCTTCCGGCGATAAATTCAACTTTATTTTTCTCCTGAAATTCCACGATCTTAGCGACAACTTCCTTAAAACTTTGAGTGTTGGTAAGATCTACACGCTGCTGTTGCATTCCCAATCCGTAAAAATGGGCATGAGCATCAATCAATCCCGGATAAACCGCTTTGTCTTCAGCATCTATTTTTTCTGAAAATTCATATTTATTCCGAAGATCATTAGAAGTACCAACTTCAAGGAATTTTCCATCTTTTACCGCAAAGGCTTCCGCTTTTGCAAATTCGTTATTTACCGTATAAATAGTTGCATTGAAAACTAAAAGATCGGCTTTCTCTTTATCTGGCCCGCAGGAAGCAACTAGAAATAAAAGACAAAATAGATATAGGAATTTCTTCATTTTGTATAAGTTTTGATCAAAAATAGATAAAGCTTTTTAAAAATCTATGGGCTTGAGGAAATTTCAGGAGCTATCCCCATATCGATATCAGTATTTCACTTCTTAATTTTGAAATAAAAGCCATATTTTAGAACTCTTAAAAATTAAATTGAATATCCACCATATGTCCTAAATTGATAACAGACGTCGTTCTGAACTTGTTTCAGATTTTCAGAACACTAGTAATCATAACTGTAACTTAAGACCCTGAAATAAATTCAGCGTGACGAAATCACCATAGGACAAAAAACGGATATGTAGAATAATTAAACCTCACATGAAATTAAAACTGAGTTTCCTTCTTATTCTTTTCCTGAGTAACCTGAGTTTAAAAGCCCAGAATTCAACGGAGCCTGAAATCAGGCAGTTTCATGATTCTATAGGATTTGCAAAACACCAGTGGCAAATGGACAGCATCGTTGCCCGGATCGCAGATGCTGATAAAATCCAGAATCAGGAAATTTATAAAGCTGTGATCAATCCGCATGATGATTATAAGTATGCGGCCGGGCTTTATGCTAAAACACTTTCGGGAATAAAAGCGAATACGGTAGTATTGATAGGAGTGGCGCACCGGGCCAGAAATTTTGATCTTCAGGATAGGTTGATCTTTGGATCTTTCAACTCCTGGGAAGCACCGTATGGAGAAGTGAAAATTTCAGCATTAAGAAATGAATTGCTTCAAAATCTCCAGGAGGAGTCTTTTGTTGTGCATGATAGCATGATGCAACTGGAACATTCTCTGGAAGCCATCGTTCCTTTTTTACAATATCAGAATAAGGATGTAGAAATAATTCCGCTGCTTGTGCCTTATATGAAATTTGAAGATATGCAGAGCTTTTCCAAAGAACTTTCAGAAAAATTATCGCAAATTATGGAAGAGAAAAATTTGGAATATGGAAAAGATCTCGCGGTGGTGATCTCCAATGACGCTATTCATTATGGAAGTGAAGACTGGGGTGGTAGCGATCTTGCGCCCTTCGGAACAGATAAAGAAGGAAATGAAAAGGCGCATCAGAAAGATTTAAAGATCATTGATGAAACCCTGAAAGGAGAAATAGATAACACGAAAATCAAAGCTTTCAACAACTACACGGTAAAAGCTGAAAATTACAAAGAATACAAGTGGACGTGGTGCGGGCGATATTCAGTACCCTTCGGACTTCTTTTCGCCAATGATCTAAGTAAAATAACTGGTCATGGAAATTTAAATGGTAAAATGCTGGATTATCGTTCCAGTCTCAAAAATGAACATATAAAAGTGGAAGATCTAGGAATGGGAACTACGGCTCCCTCGAAAGCAACCCATTGGGTAGCCTATCTTGGGATGGCGTATAAATAAACCGGACCACCCGCAAACTGTTAAAAATTAATTGTTTGTTTGTAAAGTATTCCAAAATGAAAAAGGCTGTCATTCCGAACTAAATTCAGGGGCTTGATCACCGATTAAAAATTAATTCATGATAAAAAATACAGTACTTAGCCTTATTCTTCTGCTTTTGCTCTTCTCCTGCCAGGAAAATAAGAAAGCACAACCAGAATTTGACCTTATCATCTCCAATGCGAATATTGTGGATATTCAGAATGATAAGATTCAGCCCAAAAAGTTTATCGCTATTAATAATGACACGATCCAGCTGATTGGGAACATGGAAAATTTTAAAAACTATAAAGCAACCAAATCCCTGGATGCCGAAAATAATTATGTGATGCCCGGGTTGTGGGATATGCATGTTCATTTTAGGGGTGGAGATTCCCTGATTGCTGAAAATAAAGGGTTTCTATCTTTATTCCTCGCTTATGGAGTAACTACCGTTCGGGATGCCGGAGGGGATATTTCTACTTCGGTTTTAGACTGGAGAGATCAAATATCTGAAACTTCATTAGACGGGCCGCGAATATTCACTTCAGGCCCTAAACTGGATGGTGCCACTCCAGCCTGGGAAGGTTCCATCAAAATCAAGAATGAGGCTGATATTGAAATTGCGCTGGATTCCCTGGAAAATATGAACGTGGATTATGTAAAAATGTATGATGGCAGTCTGACTCCTGGAAATTTCTACGGAATCATACAGAAAGCCGAAAAACGAGGTTTAAAAACTACCGGGCATATGCCCTTAAAAGCTGACTTTACCACAGCAATTGAATATGGCCTGGATGGAATTGAACATATGTACTACACGGTGAAAGCTAGCTCTCCCCTGTCCGATAGCCTTTCAGAGACCGGAATGGGATACGCCATGATGGAGCCATTGATAGACACTTATGATACTGAACTGGCCCGGGAAGTATTTTCAAAAATGAATTCAGCAAAAGTGAGTATCACTCCCACTCTGTATATTGGGAAAACCCTGGCCAATATTCTGGAAGTAGAGCATTCGCAGGACAGCCTTCTCAATTATATAGGAAACGGGATCCAAAAAACCTATCAGGGAAGGGTAGAAAGTGCAAAACGAGCCCAGTCTTCTGGAAGTAAGATGCGTGAAAAGATGGAAAACTTAAGTGTAGAGATGATCGTTCCCATGTATGAAAATGGGGTAAAAATTCTTGCTGGTTCAGATTCAGGGGCTTTTAATTCATTTGTCTATCCCGGTGAATCTTTACATTCAGAACTAGAAGAATTGGTAAACGCGGGCTTAACACCGGCGCATGCATTGGAAACTTCCGTGGTGAATGGCCCGGAATTTTTCGGACTGGAAGCAGCTTATGGAAGTCTAAAAAAAGGAAAAGTCGCTGATATAATTATACTTCAGAAGAACCCATTAGAAAACATAAAAAATACCCGAAGTATAAAATCTGTTATCAGGAATAACAAGATCTACACTCCGGGTAGCTTATTGAAAACTATAAAAAATCCTAATTAACAATTAAAAATCAAACTTATAAGTAGCTCCTCCAAGAATCTGAATTCCCTGAACATCATAGTCCAGCCACTTTTGATAATTGTTATTTAAAAGGTTGCTTCCTTTTACGAATGCTGAAAGCTGATCGTTAAAGCGATAGCCTAAGTGCGCATTAGCATCAAAATAACTATCCAGTGTTTGAATTGGATCATTAAAAGTTAGGCTTATAGAACGGTTCTCGTCTTTTCTTTCGCCTACATAAAACAGATTAGCCCCTGTATACCATTTTTCAGTGATCTGATAATCGGCATTCAAGCTGGCCTTCATCACAGGTAAATTCCAGGCTTCAGCCTGAGCATCGGTATTATAATCGAAGAATTCAGCATTTATTCCAAGTCGGAAGTTTCTATTTACATCTACATTTAATTCCGAATAAAAAGATAGGGTTTTCACGTCATCATAGACCACATCAAAACTGTTTCCATATGTATAACTTTCTCCTTCAAGCGTTGAAGCGTCATAATTCCTTTTAAACAAAGCTTTATTAAATTGCGACTGGTAACTTCCACGCACATTATAGGAGATCGCGTTGCTTAATTTCCCCTTAGCTCCCAGATATCCTTTGTACTCATTATCTGTAGGTAGAATATTTAGCGTTGGAGAAACATATGGATTTTGCTGATAGTAGTTATAATAGGTATTTTGCTCAAGATCTCCGTCAACACCCGCATAGGCCGTAAAATAATCACCAGCTAGTCTATAACTCGCCGTGACCGCAGGATAGATATAAAAACTACCGTCACTTCCTTCCACATCCATCCCATACACGAAGTTCACTCCAAGATTAATACTAAGATCATCTCTTAAAATCAAAAGACTTGGAGTAAAATTGAAGTTCATAAAGGTGTAATCGTATCCAACTTCTGAATCGTATGTTCTGTCAAATTTGCCATTTACAATATCGGCTCCAACTTTTGTAGAAATAAGTTCTTCAGCAATTTCTACTTCAAAAAGACCTTCTGCAGTGAAATGATTTTCAGCAGTGCTAAAGGAGTCTCCAGAATGACGAAAACGCGCCTTTGCACTATCAAAGAACGAATCATATAATTCTATCTCACTTCCCACATACACCGAAAAATAGTTCTGGGCAGGATCAAGACTATTCAATTCAGGATCTGTACCGGGATTTTCAGGAATATTATATTCCGGTAAACCATACCAATTGAATAATTGATGCTCTGCTCCTACTTCAGCCATCCATGACAAGTCACGGTTTCTGGTGTTATAGTTCAGATTCAGCTCAGTATCGTAAAATTTATCATCCAACACTACATCTTCAATTCCGCCCTGAGAAGAATTATGGGTAAGGAAAATTCCGAAATTACTGCTTCTATCTATTTCCAGACTGGAATAGAATTCAGCCAGCACATTCGAATAGTTTCCGAAGCCTAAAGTGGCATAATTATCATAGACTTTTGGAGGTCTCACTCTCTCTACCGTAGTAGCCCGCCCTTTTGCAGGAGTAAAAGTGGAAGCTACCGGTACCGAAAATATAGAATATTGCACCGGTTTCTTCTGAAGACTTACCGAATCATTTCTGGTTGGGGTCGCTTTAATTTTGCTCGCATCTCTAACCGACGGAGTATATGGTTTTACAACTGTTACCGTTTCGCTTCCAATAGGATCCTGGGCATAAAGGATCCCACTAAATATAAACAGACTAAAAAACAGACTTTTCTTGATTGCTTTAAATCGCATATAGCAGTGAATCTATTAGATTAAGTTTAGTTATTTGTTTCTACAGAAGCATTGGTCTTTGCTTCCTGGGCTTTGATCTTGGACAATTCGGCTCTCGCTTCCTTAACAACTTCTGGAAACTTTTGGAAATTCTTGGTTACATTCTCCAGGATATAAGTTGCCTGATAAGCATCTCCAAGGGCATAGAAGTTTTTGGCCATAAGCACCAATCCTTTTGCTCCCCATAATTTATATCCTGCAAAATCTTTTGCCAGAATCTGTACTGCAGCATTCGAAGCTTCATGATTTCCATCCTTATGTTTGAAGTAAGCATCATAATAAAGTGCTTCTGCTCCCAATTCTCCGGTAGCAGTCTTCTGAACTTCTTTATAAGCTGAACGAGCTTTAGTATCATTTCCAGATTTTACCGCTGCCCTGGCAACCATGATACGCGCATCGTTTCTCGCCTCGGTTTCAGCAGTAGAATTATTCAATACTTTGTCAGCATATTCATTCGCCTTTCCAAAATTCCCCGTTTCGAAATAAGACTTCATCAGGTTTTGCTGAGCAAAAACTACATTCTGCTCATTATCGGCTTGCTTTTCTAACTTCTCGAGTAATGGAAGCGCATGTGTATAATCTTTCTTTTCTAAATAGATCTGAGACAATCTTGCCAGTGCCTGTTCTGAAAATTCATTTTTAGGCTTTGAAGTGACATATCTATAATTAGGAATAGATTTCTCAACATTTCCATCTCTGTAATATAATTGAGCCAGGTAAAAATTAGCATTTATTGAATGTATTCCATTCGGGAAATTCTGAATATATTTTTCAAAATTAGCAATCGCCTTTGCTGAATTGTTATTCAGATATTGATTTTCAGCAGCTTCATACGTAGTGTTATCAAGATCTGCATCGCTAACCTCCACAAAATCTATATTTCTCACCCAGCTGGCATACTCATCGGTTCTTCCCAAATCTACATATACGTTTCGTGCCGTAGAAACCGCCTGCTTAGCTTCGGGGGTGTTTGGATAATCCGCAACTACTTTTCTCAATCTTTCCAGCGCCTTATTCCCGTCGTTATTATTGTAATAGATAAGTCCCTGTCTCAACATAGCCTTAGGAACCAGGGCACTTTGTGGCACATCTCTTATCAACCTGTTATAAGATTGAATTGCCTGAGTGGTATTGTTGCTGGCTACATACGTATTTCCCAGCTCATACATCGCATCGTCTCGATATGGCGAACGCGGATATTTCCCGGTAAAACTATTTAGTTCTTCAATTTTAGTATCGTTTCTATTTACAAATCCGTAGCTGATGGCTTTTTGAAAAGCTGCATAATCAGCATTGCTAACTCCATTATTAATGGCATTTTGATAAGCTTCCATAGCCGGCCAGTATTGACTGGTCACATAATACGTATCTCCCAGTCTTAAAAGTGCATCATTTTTCTTAGCTCCTTCAGCATTAGAACTTGAAGCATAGGATTTGAAATAATTTACAGCCTGAGAATAATCGTTCTTTTTAAAATATGCATATCCAATATTGTAATCTAGATCTTCATATTCATCAGTATTTCTGGCAGCGCTCATTCCTTTAAATTCACGATACCCAAGAATTGCATCGTCCATTCTGTTTACATTATATTCACTTTCAGCCTTCCAAAAAGTAGCTCTGGCAGTAATATTTTGATCCCTTGGTTCTTTTAAGGCCTTGTCAAAATTTTTGATAGCTTCATAATAATCTTCTTCATCATAAAGTTCCAATCCGTAGAAATAAGCTACTTTTTGATACGCCTGTTTATCGCTGAAATTCCTGTTATTCTCCAGTAACCGCATCGCCTCCTCGTAGTTTTTGGAAGTGATAAAAGAATCGATCAAAAGACTTTCCATTTCCTGACGCTTTTCAGATTCCGGATATTTATTCAGATAATTGATTAAAACCTGCGACGGACTCTCATAAGAGTTTCCTATCTCATAGCTAAGTTTTGCATAATTTAGTAGAGCATCTTGCTGAATCTTAGCATCGAACTCCATTTCACTGGCGTTCTTAAAGGCATTCAATGCCTGTTGTTTTTGGTCTGATTCCAGATAAGACTGAGCAAGGTGATAATAGGCATTTTGAGCAATGGCATTTTTACCATCCACGATCTTATTGAATTCGCTAATGGCCGCCTCATAATTCCCCTGTTTATAGTAAGCATAACCTAATTGATAATAATCGGTGTTATTCCACTTACCACGCATTCCATTATATCCTTTTAAATAGGGAATCGCTTCCTCATATTTTCCAAGATTGAAATAGCTCTCCCCGATAATTTTATTAAGCTGCGGAATTTCCTGGCGGTTAGATTTTGGAAGTTGTTCCAATCCCTGCTCAATAGCTTTTTCAAAATTCCCAAGTTTGAAATTCATATCAGCCTGGAAATAAGAAAGATCTTCAGTGTAACGGTCGTTGCCTTTTACCTCCTCAAAATATTCATTCGCTTCTTCATAATCGTCCCCTTCGTATGCGATATATCCAAGATAGTATTTTGCCTGCGATCCATATTCTTTTGAATCACGAACCCTGTTAAAATATGTTTGCGCCTCTTCAAATTGATTTGATCTGAAATAAGCATATCCATTATTGAAGTAAAAACGCTCACGATCTTTACGGCTCATGGCATTTTCATCTACACGATCGTACCATCTTCTGGAAAGAGGATATTTACCCGTTTGGAAATAATAATCGGCTACATCTAAGTACGCCGAATTTGTTTTAGTACTCGTTGGATACCTGGTCACGAAATTCTCCATGAGTCTGTCTGCACCCGGCTGATTAAGTCTTACCGCTGCATTGGCGATATAGTAGGCTGCATCTCCTTTTATCTTTTCATCATCGGTCTTGTCTTTAACATCATCGAAAAGATTTTGAGCAGCTAAATATTGCTCATTATTGTACAATTCCAGAGCACGATTAAAGTCGACTAACTCGTGCGTATAGGCAGCAGATTGCTGACAAATAGCGGAAAATGAGAATGATATAAAAACGACTAGCAGATAAGCTCTCTTTAGTGTCATTTATTGTTTTTTAAATTGGTGTTCAAAGATAATTTAAAGCTTGCTTCTATAACGCCCATAAAGTTCTATAATTATGTTAACGGAAAAAAAAGTATGTATCAGCCTTTTGAAAAATGTATATTTGGAAGCCCATAAAGGGTGTTTAAATACCAGATTCTAATCTACCGGATTACAATAAAAAAGGTGATTTGCCGGTTATATATGGGAGCTGATAGAAATGAATACATCCAACTAAACTAATATTTTCATGTCTGAAACTGTTCTGGAACTCACTAATGCAGCAATTTACCAACGCGAAAGCCTTATTTTATCTGAAGTAGATGTTAAAGTAAACAAAGGTGATTTTGTGTATCTCATTGGAAAAACCGGAACAGGAAAAAGTAGTTTTATGAAAACGCTTTATGGCGACTTGCCTCTTACAGAAGGTGAAGGCCATATTGTAGATTATAATCTACGAACTTTAAAAGAAAAAGACATTCCCTACCTACGCCGAAAACTAGGCGTGGTATTTCAGGATTTTAAATTGCTAACCGATAGAAATATAAAAGACAATCTACTTTTTGTATTGAAAGCTACGGGCTGGAAAGACCAAAAAGGAATGGATAGTAAGATTGATGAAGTTCTAGATAAGGTGGGAATGAAAACTAAAGGATTTAAATATCCGTATCAACTTTCAGGTGGTGAACAACAGCGTGTGGCGATTGCCAGGGCTTTATTAAACGATCCTGAATTGATCCTTGCCGATGAACCTACCGGTAATCTGGATCCCCAGACTTCTGTGGAAGTGATGGAGGTGCTTCAGGAAATCAGTAGAAATGGAAATACAATTTTAATGGCCACCCACGATTACGCGCTTCTGCTTAAATATCCTTCAAAAACCTTAAAGTGTGATGGCCAAAGGGTTTTTGAAGTGGTTCAGAAATCGGTTTAATACAGCATTGTTAAGTGAGACTGTGTCGCTGCACTTGCAGTGACAAATTAATAAAAGTCTTTGCGAGGAGCTTACGACGAAGCAAACTCAATCTGAAATAAATTCAGCATGACACAGTACATTATCACATTGCTACCCCCATTACTTTTAAATACGTCACTCTGAAATTGATTCAGGCTCTTAATTCTTCAATAGCTAAAATGAGGAGATACTGAAGTAAATTTAGCATGACGGTTTCCTCAAAAATCTTTACTAATATTTTAATTCTCTCTTCAAAGGTCATTCTGAACCTGTTTCGATGTTTTAATCATTTCAAAAAAACTTCCTTTGTAGTTTCATTTTTTAATAACTTGTAGCATCTTCAAAGAAATTCATGGACATTTTAGGAATAGATATAGGCGGCTCAAGTCTTAAAGGCGCCGTAGTAAATATGAACACGGGAAAGTTAAAAACTTCAGCCCATCGTATTCCCACACCAGAATCCCGTGAACCAGATGGCATTGCCCTCGCAGTAAAAGAAATGATAACGCATTTTGATTATGATGGTATCGTAGGCTGTGGATTTCCCACCATAATCAAAAAAGGAATCTGTAATCACGAAGGCAATCTTAGTGAAAAGTGGGTTAATGTAGATGTTGATACTCTTTTTGAAAAAACTACGGGACTTAATTTTACGGTAATTAACGATGCCGATGCCGCCGGACTTGCAGAAATAAAATTTGGGGCTGGAAGAGATCATGAAGGTTTTATTCTTATGATAACCGTAGGAACAGGTTTGGGTAGCGGAGCTTATCTTAACGGGGAACTAATTCCTAATTTTGAACTTGGACAGATACCTTATAAGGAATATGAAAAAATTGAGGAATGGGCAGCTTCTTCCGTAAAGACTGAAAAAAAATTAAGCTATAAAGAATGGGGTTCCCGCTTTAATGTCTTTCTAAAGTATATTCATAAAATTCTAAACCCGGACATGATTATTGTGGGCGGAGGGATCTCCAACGACTGGGACAAATTTGAAAATTATTTAGATCCAGATGTCAAACTGATTCCGGCAG
This sequence comes from Christiangramia forsetii KT0803, assembly GCF_000060345.1. Lineage (NCBI taxonomy): Bacteria > Pseudomonadati > Bacteroidota > Flavobacteriia > Flavobacteriales > Flavobacteriaceae > Christiangramia > Christiangramia forsetii. The sequence continues at coordinate 2,661,162 of NC_008571.1, forward strand.
AACTTAGAAATGACTCAGGTATTCTGGGAGCAGCATTGGCAGCTTACGTAAAAGATTCTAAATAACATTTAACCTGAGGGAATGGTAATATTGTTCGTGCTTTGTATATAAAGTTTTTAGAGGTCAGTAAATAGTTTCATATTTAAAATGTTTATCAATTCTACGAATGTCAGATTGAGCGAAGTCGAAATCAAAACCTAACAGACCAATAGTTCTCGACTGCGCTCGAAATGACCATAAAACTATTTTTATATCTCTGTTGATCAGTTTTTATAACCTTCAAATTATAAGCACTTATCTACTGACCTCTGAAAATTTTATTTCACAATTCGGTCTATCTTATTTCAAATTTTAAATTGTCAAGAGCTTCCCAGCTATTCCGTTTTTGAATGTTTCCTTTTTTTCAAATTCATTTGAACTACCGCCAGAAGTATAAGTCCGATCCCTAACCATTGTAAAACATCTACCTTTTCATTCAGTAAAAAATATGCCATTAATACGGCTGCAGGCAGTTCTATAGAAGAAATGATCGCTCCCAGGCCTACATCTATTTTCGGCATTCCGGCCGTATACAACAGGGGTGGCAGAATAGTACCAAAAAGGGCTAAGACCAGTCCCCAGTTTAGCAAAATATCCATTTGATATTCAACAATTAAAAAAGGCAACGATATAACACTCACTATCATAAAACCTCCAATCATCATCCAGAGACTACGTTTCAAGGAATGCATCTCCAGGGAAACGGTATTTGAACAATAAATAGTTCCGGTATAAGACATGGCTGCCAGTACTCCCCAACCAATTCCTCTCCAGTCTATCTCAAACGAATCGTTAAGAACGTTGGTAGCCATTAAGGTTCCTGCGAGAATAGCGATTACCGCAATGATTTTTTTCGCGCTCGGCTTTTTACGCTGCAATAAGGCTTCAAGGACTACTCCCATCCATACACTTTGCATCAACATAACGATCCCTATTGAAACCGGAATGTATTTTACCGCCAGATAATAAAAGGTACTGGTAAGACCCAGCGTGGTACCCGCAGCAATCAATTTTAATTTGCTCCTCGTTCTGGATTTTTCTGTTGTACCTGTTTGTTTTTTCCTTACAAATAAATTAATCAGTAAAAGTCCTACTACTCCTAAAGCCATTTGAGAAAAAGTGACTTCATGCGAAGTATACCCATCTTCATAAGCCATTTTCACAAAAGTGGTAAGCATTCCGTAGCTGCATGCTCCCAGAGCCACCAGAAGAGAACCTTTCAGTATAGATTTATCCATTTTAATATGTAGCTAAATTTGCAGGAATCGTGATTTTAAATGACTGATTTCCCTTTCCCGGCACCTTCCTGTAACATGATACAGGCAGTATTTATACATAAAAAAGCCCACCTTTCGGTAGGCTTTTCTTTATTATTGTGTCATTTAGATCTTAGGGAGAGATCTCATTAGATTTCTCAGTTGCAAATCCATCCTTCGACTGCGCTCAGGATGACATTGGAGTGCGCTCAGGATGACACTTATAATTTAGATCGCTTTAGATCTTTTTCTTTCGTTTTCAGTAAGCAAAACTTTTCTCAACCTTAAATGGTTTGGAGTTACCTCAACATATTCATCTTTCTGAATATATTCTAAAGCTTCTTCCAAAGAGAACTTGATTGCAGGAACGATCTTCGCTTTATCATCTGCTCCGGAAGAACGTACGTTAGAAAGCTTTTTGGTTTTAGTGATATTCACCGCCATATCATCCTGACGTGAATTCTCACCAATCACCTGGCCTTCATAAATATCCTCACCCGGATCTACAAAGAATTTACCTCTATCCTGAAGTTTATCAATAGAATAAGGAATCGCTTTTCCTTTTTCCATAGAAACCAAAGAACCATTCTGACGCTCTGGAATTCCTCCTTTAACCGGCTGATATTCCTTATATCTGTGCGCCATGATCGCCTCACCTGCCGTAGCGGTAAGTAACTGGTTTCTTAACCCAATAATTCCTCTTGAAGGAATAAGGAACTGAATATTCATTCTTTCTCCCTTAGCTTCCATAGAAAGCATCTCCCCTTTTCTCATGGTCACCATTTCCACGGCTTTACCAGAAACATCTTCCGGAAGATCTATAGTAAGCTCTTCAATAGGCTCACATTTCACTCCGTCAATTTCCTTAATAATCACCTGCGGCTGACCAATTTGAAGTTCATAACCTTCTCTTCTCATTGTTTCAATAAGAACAGATAAGTGAAGTACCCCACGACCATATACCAAAAATTTATCGGCACTGTCAGTTTCATTTACACGTAGGGCAAGGTTCTTTTCAAGTTCTTTATACAGTCTTTCCTTGATATGTCTTGAAGTCACGAACTTTCCATCTTTTCCGAAGAAAGGAGAATCGTTGATCGTGAAAAGCATACTCATGGTAGGCTCATCAATCGCGATAGTTTTCAAGCCTTCAGGATTTTCAAAATCGGCAACGGTATCACCAATTTCAAAACCTTCTAAACCTACGATCGCACAAATATCACCTGCCTGTACTTCTTCTATCTTTCTACGGCCTAAACCTTCGAAAGTATGTAGTTCTTTAATTCTTGTTTTCTTGATGCTTCCATCACGCTTTACTAAAGAAACCTGCTGATTTTCTTTCAAAGTTCCTCTCTGTAATCTACCAATGGCAATACGTCCGGTAAATGAAGAGAAATCCAGGGAAGTGATCAACATTTGAGGAGATCCTTCCAGATCTACTTTTGGTGCAGGAATGTGTTCCATTACCATATCCAGCAATGGCTCGATATTATCGGTTTCGTTCTTCCAGTCGTCACTCATCCAGTTGTTCTTCGCCGAACCATATACGGTTGGGAAATCCAGCTGCCATTCTTCAGCGCCAAGCTCAAACATAAGGTCAAAAACCTTTTCGTGAACCTCATCTGGAGTACAGTTTTCTTTATCAACTTTATTTATAACCACACATGGTTTCAAACCAAGATCGATCGCTTTTTGAAGTACAAAACGCGTTTGCGGCATAGGTCCTTCAAAAGCATCTACCAATAGTAATACACCATCAGCCATGTTCAATACTCGCTCTACTTCACCGCCAAAATCGGCGTGACCAGGAGTATCAATAATGTTTATTTTTGTGTCCTTATACGTAACTGAAACGTTCTTGGAAGTGATGGTAATTCCACGCTCTCTTTCAAGATCATTATTATCCAGGATAAGTTCACCCGTAGACTGGTTATCACGGAACAATTCACAGTGATGCATAATTTTATCAACCAGGGTAGTTTTACCGTGGTCAACGTGTGCGATAATCGCGATATTTCTAATAGCTGTCATGAAGCCTTATTTTTAAGGCTGCAAATGTACAGCTATTTTTCTCTAAACAAGCCTAGTTTTAAAAGATTTTAATATACTGAAAATCAATAGATTTAAGTCTGTATTTAAACTCCTGATCTTTCTACTGAAGCTTTAAAATCTCTGAGATTTGATAAAAGCCAAAAGCTCTGCTAAAAAAGTTAATTCCATTAAGTTTCAAATTTCTGCCGAACCGGCCTATTTCACTGAGCTGCAAATACATCAGAAAATTAGTATTACTGCACCCTGTTAAACCTGAAAAAAATAGCTGTTAAAGCCTTTTAAATTATTTGAAATACTTTCTTCTGAATTCTAGTTTTGGGGCAAACAAAAAGAATTATTATGAAGATTATTAAAGGATTATTTTTATCAGTTTTAGTATTGACATTTGCGAGTTGTGATGATGACGATGACAATGAAGTTGTAGACAACACCATGACTTATGAAGCTCAGTTAGGATCTATTAACGATTCTGGAGCGAACGGAACAGCGACTGTATCTATACAGGACGATATGCTAACGGTAAATGTACAGGCTCAGGGAATGGTGCCAAACCAGGCACACCCACAACATATTCATGGATTAACCAGTGGCGAAGAAGGAACCTGTCCACCGGCATCTGCAGATACCGATGAAGATGGGATTATCACTATTCCGGAAGGAGCACCTTTTTACGGTGAAGTTATACTTCCTCTGGCAGACTTTCCAATGGCAGATGAAAATGGAAACATCAGCTATGAAAAGACTTTCATGTTAGGTGAAAATGAAAACCCAACTATGGCAGAACTTGGAGACCTGGATAACAGGGTAATTGTTCTACACGGTTTAAACAACAATGACGAGTATGTAGCTACTATTCCAGTTGCCTGCGGGGAACTTGATGAAATGTAGAAATAGCTAAAATACCGAATAAAAAAACCGCCGACTGGCGGTTTTTTTTTATGTTAAGATTCATCTGCCGAAGGCCCGTAAGTGGCCGGCACTGAAATGTCCAGTAATCTGAAATAAACTCCCAACTGCGCCCGGTGATGAGGAAACTGGTTCATGACCATAGATTGTAAAACATTGAATCTAGGCATTTCCATAAGTACATTTTCTCCCTGGGTCATTTTCCAGGTATCGCTGTAAACCTCATCTGGTTTTTTAAGCGCTTTTTCTGCTACGGAAGCATTATTTTTTAAATCTGTAACAATCTCTTCCACTGTGCTTTTACTAGGAGGTTGGTATCCTTCGAGATCCCAACCATTAGAATCCATAGTCCCGGAGATCCATTCAGGAATTTCAGCTAAATGATTAGCAATTTCCTTAATAGTCATTGATTTATCATGAGGTTTCCAACTCATCTTATCTTCTGGAATTCGCTTCAGAAATTTTTCGGTTAGAGCTACTTCCTGCTGTAATTGGGGAATTAAAAATTCTTGAATTTTCATATCAATGGTTTTACAATTAAACTTCCTTCTAATTTAAGAAAAATTAGCCTTTTAATTTATCCAGTTAGAAAACCTCATCTAATTGCAATGTGCTATTAATTCAGTTACCTTTGCTTCAAATTTTGAAGAAATGGATCTAAGTAAAATTCCCAATATTAAGTTTAGTGATTCCAATAATTTTTTCCTCCTCTCCGGGCCTTGTGCTATTGAAGGAGAAGATATGGCCTTGAGAATTGCTGAAAAAGTGGTTTCAATTACCGATAAATTGGAAATACCTTATGTTTTTAAAGGTTCTTTCAAAAAGGCAAACCGAAGTAGAATTGATAGTTTTACAGGCATTGGTGATGAAAAGGCCTTAAAAATACTTAGAAAAGTTTCCGAAACCTTCAACATTCCTACCGTTACAGATATTCATGAAGTTAATGACGCAAAATTAGCGGCAGAATATGTAGACATCTTACAAATTCCGGCATTTTTAGTTAGACAGACAGACCTTGTTGTTGCCGCTGCCGAAACCGGAAAAGTGGTGAACCTTAAAAAAGGGCAGTTTATGAGTCCGGAAGCAATGAAACACGCCGTAACCAAAGTGACCGATTGTAATAATGAGCAGGTGATGGTCACAGATCGTGGAACCATGTTCGGTTACCAGGATATGATTGTAGATTTTAGAGGAATTCCTACCATGCGTGAATTTGCACCAACGGTACTGGATGTCACACATTCTCTTCAGCAACCCAATCAAAGCAGTGGTGTGACAGGTGGCAGGCCAGATATGATAGAAACTATAGCCCGTGCGGGTGTGGTAAATAAAGTGGATGGTTTGTTTATAGAAACTCACTTTGACCCTGCAAATGCTAAGAGTGATGGCGCCAACATGCTGGATCTTTCTTATTTGGAAAAACTGCTTAGCAATCTTGTAGCTATTAGGAAGACCGTTAATTCATTATAAAAGACGATAATTTCCCCTTTAAAACAGCTCCTTTTCGGGAGCTTTTTTTATTCATTTCTTCAGATGCTACCTGTTTTCTATAATTAAAGAATCGTTAATTAGAAAATCAATAATTGGATTTCATTCAATTTTCCGGTAATTTGAAGACATACTAACCAACCAATACATGAAGAGAATATTTCCCCTGCAGAAATTCCTATTCATTCCAATTTTGCTTACAGGATTTTTATTTCCTGGAATGAACTCCATTTATGCTCAGGAAAAACCTGAAATAAAAATAGGCGGCGCCCTTAGATTCAATTACAATCTATCTTCCTGGAAAGAAGGTCAGAAAGAACGAGGTGGAGATTTCGGGTATGATATGTTCCGTGTCAATTTTAATGCTTCATGGAAAGATATTTATCTTGATGCTGAATACCGGCTATATTCTGAAGCCTTTGGTGGCGGATTCCTGAAACAGGGCTGGGTTGGTTATCGCTTCAATGAAAAAGATGAAATTCAGGTAGGACTTAACCAGGTTCCTTTCGGAATACAACAGTATAATTCCCATAACTGGTTTTTTAACCTTACTTATTATTTTGGGTTAGAAGATGATCATGATATGGGAGTGAAATTCCGTCATGAAGATGAGACATTTGAATATGATTTAGCATTCTACAAAAATGCTGAAGAATTACAATTTGGTGGAGATACCGAATCTTCTCCAAATAGATATTCTTATGATGTAGTTGGGCGGAATAAAGAAGTGAACCAGGTAAATGGAAAACTCATCTACAAGTTCGGGGATTCTATCAAAAACAGGCTTGGCACATCTGCACAATATGGCGGTTTATATAATTTAGATACCAAAAAGACAGGATCTCATAGCGGACTTGCCATTCATTACGAATTCGATTATAAAAACTGGAATTTAAAGGCTCAGGCGATGAAAATTAGTAATAATCCTGAAAACCTGCCGGGAGAATCTGATGATATCCTGCAGATGGGTGCTTACGGCGTTCCGTACGAAGTTGCTGCAGATTATAATATTTACACCCTCGCTTTTTCTAAAAGTATTCCGGTAAAACTTGGCCCTATTAGCAATCTCCAGTTCTATAATGATTTTGGATATATGGATAAGGAAATTGAAAGATTTGAAGACTCTTTTATGAATGTGACAGGAATCCTTGTAAGTGCGGGTCATGTGTATACCTATATAGATTATGCGGCGGGTTATAATCATTCCTGGCTTGGAGGAAATTTTGTAGATGACTTTTCCACCGGAAATCCGGATGCCAAATGGGAAGCAAGATTCAATATTAATATTGGATATTATTTTTAAGAATCAATAGAAATTAGATGTATGGCTGAAAAAGTTACCAGAAGTGACGAAAAGAAATCCATATTTGGTCTGGAAGTAAACGGACCAGTATTTTTTACTTCGTCTATATTCATTATTGTAAGTATTGTGCTTACGCTTATTTTCGAAAAAGAAGCTGAATCCTTTTTTACTAAGCTTCAAACCGGAGTTGCAGAGAATGCCGATTGGTTTTTTATTCTGGCAATTAACCTGTTTCTGGTTTTTCTTATATACCTGGCTTTGGGAAGATTTGGAAAATTGCGGATAGGTGGTCAAAACGCAAAACCTGAATTTAAGACCCTTTCCTGGTTTGCCATGCTCTTTAGTGCGGGAATGGGAATTGGATTGTTGTTTTTTAGCGTTGGCGAACCAGTAATGCACTTCAACTCACCTCCAATGGCCGAAGCAGGTACCGTGGCTGCGGCAAAGGAAGCTATGAACTTCACTTTTCTCCATTGGGGTTTTCATGCCTGGGGCGTTTATGCCCTGGTAGGTCTATCGCTGGCATATTTTACATATTCCCGGGGATTACCTCTTACGATAAGGTCTATTTTCTATCCGTTTCTGGGAGATCGTATCTACGGAAAAATAGGAGATGTTATTGATATTTTTGCCGTACTAGCTACACTTTTTGGACTGGCGACTTCACTCGGCTTTGGGGTTCAGCAAATTGCTTCTGGTTTGAATCACGTTTTCGGACTCGCTGACGGCATCACTACTCAAATAATCATCATTGCTATAATTACCATGATCGCAACAGCATCGGTAGTATTGGGAGTAGATAAAGGAGTTAAAGTGCTAAGCGAATGGAATATGAGAATTGCCGTAGTATTATTAATACTGGCACTAATACTTGGTCCAACAATATTCATTTTTCGATCTTTTGTTGAAAATACAGGGAGTTATTTATATAATTTTCTGGATATTTCTACCTGGAGCGAAACCTATACCAATAGCTCCTGGCAGAATGACTGGACTGTCTTCTACTGGGGCTGGTGGATTGGCTGGTCTCCATTTGTTGGAATGTTCATCGCCCGTATATCCAAAGGAAGAACAATCAGGGAGTTTATACTGGGAGTGCTATTAGTACCTTCCCTGGTAACTTTTTTCTGGATGTCGGCTTTTGGTAGCGTAGCTATTGATCAAATAATGTCCGGAAATGACGTTTTAAGCCAGGCAGTAAATGATGATATTGCTACTGCCCTATTCGTATTTTTCCAGGATTATCCATTATCTATGATCATTAATATAGTTGCAATATTACTAATAGCGGGATTCTTTATCACTTCATCAGATTCAGGTTCATTAGTTATTGACAGTCTTACTTCAGGAGGAAAAATTGACGCCCCGGTGGGTCAGCGAATTTTCTGGGCGGTGACTGAAGGTACTGTAGCTGCGGTGCTCTTAGTTGGTGGCGGTCTACAGGCACTACAAACTGCAACCATTGTAACCGGCTTGCCTTTTGCAGTCATCTTAATAGTAATGTGTTATTCTCTTCACAAAGGTCTTAAGGAAGATCTCCATAAGCTGAAAGAAAAGAAATCTAAGAAACAGATGGAAAATTATGAAGAGATCGTTTCAGAAATAGTTAATAAAAGAAATTTACAAACTTCAGAGAAAAAAGACGAATCATGAGAAATATAGAAAAAATTCTGGTTGCACTTGATCTCACTTCAACCGATAAAGAGCTTATAGAGTACGCTTCATTTCTTGCTAATGAGATGAAGCCTGAAAAAGTATATTTTGTTCATAATATCAAAAAATATGAGATATCTGAATTGTTTCAGGAGCAACTCAAAGACCTGGATCTGGAAAAAATGATTAGCGATGAACTGGATGAAAAGGTTTCAACGCACTTTAATGCTGAAACCAATTCAGAAGTGCTTATTTCAGAAGATCCTTATACCGAATCACTCATAAATTATATAGTCCATAAATACAGTATAGACCTGGTTATGGTAGGAAATAAATCCAAGAAAAAAGGGACTGGAGTAATTTCTGAAAAACTGATGCGATTGCTAAAATGTGATATTCTTACCGTTCCTGAAAATACAAAACAAAACCTAACTAATATTTGGGCGGGAACAGATTTTTCGAGGGAGTCTATTAAGTCACTTCAAAGATCTACATACTTAGCTAACTACACTGGTGCAAAAATTACAGCAGTTAATGTTTATAGCGTTCCTATTCAATTCACTCCCTACCTTGACAAAGAAGAAATGCTTCCAAAAATCGAGAAGCACACCCGGGAAAAATTTGAAAAATTCTTAAACCGAAATAAAATAACCGATTGCGAAATAAAAATAATTCGGGGAAGGGAAGCCAGTGTAGCCGAAAAGTTATCTATTGAATCTGAAAATGCAAGTGCAGATCTTGTTATAGTTGCCGATAAAGGTGGGAATGTTTTCTCATCGCTGCTCGTGGGAAGTGTCACCGACGAACTATTTACCCGAAGTCTCAAAATTCCTCTTTGGGTTACGAAGTAATTTCAATCAGTAAAATTAATTCTGAATAGTAAATCTCAAAAATTGCTATTTTTCATTTATTAAATTTCAATAAAAGAGGAATTCAGAAATTGTTCCTGGCTCTTAATTGGTTCCTATTTTTTATATGCTGAAAATAACTTCCGAATAAAGTCAATTGCCAGGTTATGGTATTCTAGCCAATTGAGAACGAAAATGATAAAAGCTCCCCCGAAAGGAGCTTTATTTTATCATAATTACTAAATCTTTCTTATAATATCCTCATTTATTTTTAAACAATTGTTAATCAAGCCATTGTTTATGCTTTATCTAGCTAAATTGGGATACTAACAAAAAACTAATTTATAAAATGGAAAACCAACTAGAAAATTTTGCAGATCAGGTTGCTAACTTTTTACCCGATTTGCTAGGAGCACTATTAGTATTACTGGTAGGGTGGCTAATTGCTAAAGGCATCAAATCACTAATCGTTAGATTGCTGAGAAAAACAAATTGGGACGAAAGGGTATTTGGTAAAAGCGATGTTGGAGACACCAATGTTTTCCTGGCCAATATAGTTTACTACATTATTATGATTGTGGTGATTCTTGTGGTCCTTGAAATCCTGGGTGTTGAACAGGTCCTTACGCCACTCGAGAATATGGTGGGCGAATTCCTAGGTTTTATTCCTAATCTTATAGGAGCAATTCTAATCGCATTTATCGGCTATATTCTGGCCAAATTCGTTTCCAATCTTATTGGGATTAGCGGAAATTTTCTGGACAAATGGATAGATAAAACAGGTTTTAAGGATACTTCAAAAATTATTGATATTCTTAAAAAAGTAGTTTTTATCGTAATTTTCATTCCATTTTTGATACAGGCATTCAATGCACTAGAAATGGAAGCGATTTCGCAACCTGCAAACGATATTTTATATGATTTTACTGCGATGTTGGGTGATATTATTATTGCCGGTTTAATTCTTGCAGTTTTCATCTGGGGTGGTAAATATTTAGCTAATTTCCTTGAAGACCTCTTTAAAAGTATGGGCTTAGACCGTGCTGCGGAAAAGATCGAGATGCACAACATGATAGGTGCAAACCAGTCATTATCCAAAATTGTAGCTAATCTTATTTATTTCTTCCTTGTATTCTTTGGCCTGATAACGGCGGTTGAAGTACTGGGATTAGATCAATTAACGCAAACATTAGATGAAATTCTTGAAGTTACCGGTCAGATAATTTTTGGACTGATCATTCTTGCGGTGGGTAATTATATATCCCTGCTTATATATGATACTATGAGCAAATCCCGAAATAACAATTTCATTGCCAGTGTGGTGAGATGGGCTTCATTAGCTCTATTCCTTGCGATTGCATTGCGTACTATGGGAATTGCCAACGAGATCGTTGAATTGGCCTTCGGATTAATTCTAGGAGCTATTGCAGTAGCCGTAGCCCTGAGTTATGGACTTGGTGGACGTGATGCTGCCGGGGAACATTTTAGAGAGATCGTTCAGAAATTCAAGGATGATAAATCTATTAAGGATTCTGAACCAAAATCCGGAACCGCTTCGGGTTCCAATAAACCTTCGAATACACGTAGGGATATTAATGATCCTGCAAATCCTAATAATCCTGATAAACCAGGAAATCCAAATGATCCAAACGATCCAAGACTGGATATTTAAAATTACAAAGCCCTGCAAAATGCAGGGCTTTTTTTATTCCCAGAGATCTATCCTAATCTTTAAAATCCGCGATTATTAAAACCGGAAAATGATCTGAAGGATATTTTAAATTTTTCGAATCACTTAGAACCGCGTATTTCTTGATATGAACTTGATTATTGGTGAAAATATAATCGATTCGGCGCGTCACAGCTTCAGTAAAGTTGTAGCCGTTAAAGGTTCCTTCCGGGCCAAATTTGAAGTCCGCTTTCTCTTTGGACTTTTCCATAAATTCTGAAATTAACCGGATCCCCTCCGATTCTTGTTCCAGATTAAAATCCCCCATCAGGAAAACTGGCAATGCCTCCCGGTTTAATTCCTTTATTTTCTGAATGATCAATTTAGAACTTTCAAGTCTCGCTTTATCACCCACATGGTCAAAATGTGTATTAAAGACCCAGATCTTTTTCTCCGATTCCTTTTCCTGGAACAGGGCATAAGTGCATATCCTATTATAATCTGCATCCCATCCTTTACTTATCTTTTCGGGTGTTTCTGAAAGCCAGAAGGTATTAGACTTCAGGACGTCAAACTTGTCACTTTTATATAAGATCGCACTAAATTCCCCCTTATCTTCTCCTTCCCTACCTACTCCCAGCACTTTATAATTATTAATATTTTCAGTAAAGAAATCTAGCTGAGATTTCACCGCTTCCTGTACTCCCAGAACATCAGGCTCATAAAATTGTATCTGATCTGTGATCCACTCCTTACGCTGAGACCAGCTGTTCTCGCCATCATTCTCATTGGCATATTTTATATTGTAGGTCATGACCTCAATTTCCTGGCAAGTCACCCCAGTCGTGATAAACAGAAAACTTAGAATTAAGAGAAATTTTTTCATAGTATCTAGATTTGGTTTAAAGTTCGGAATATTTCTTAGAAATAAGTAACGGTTAATTTTATATATCTATAGATAAAGATATGTAATACGAGATCTAATATTTATTGTCACATTGAGCGCAGCCGAGATATCTTTATACACCCTTCGACTGCGTTCAGGATGACATACATCTATTATTTCTATACGCTAAAGCATTTTTTTTTAATTCCAGCATCGTTAATTGAAATTTTTTATCGTACTTTGTATTTCAAAGTACTTTAAAATGGAAAACGAAAAGTATCTTCAGGATCTCAGCGAGATCAAAAATATGATGAATCGCTCATCTCGATTTATATCCTTAAGCGGACTCTCAGGTATCTTCGCCGGCATCTATGCAATTATTGGCGCAATGACCGCAAAACTTATCCTGGCACAAAATGCTTCGGTTTATATCAATGGCTACGATTCGGTTGTAGCAAATATCGAAAAGTCAGATTTGGTTATGCAGTTAGTGCTCGTAGCAATCGCCGTACTTGTGCTTGCTATAGGAACTGCCGTTTTTCTTACCACACGGAAAGCAAGAAATAATAACCAGAAAATATGGGATAACACCAGCAAAAGATTATTGATTAACTTCTTTGCCCCTCTTTTTGCCGGAGGCATATTTTGTCTCGTCCTTTTGCAATATGAACTCGTAGGACTTATTGCTCCTGCTATGCTTATTTTTTACGGTCTGGCTCTGGTTCACGCCAGTAAGTATACCTTTGGTGACCTTAAAGGCCTGGGCTATGCAAATTTGATTCTCGGCCTTATTGCGACACAATTCATAGGATATGGAATCTATTTTTGGGCGGTAGGCTTCGGAATCTTTCATATTATTTATGGCATCTGGATGCATAATAAGTATGATAGAAAAGCTGCTGAATGAAGAACATTATTAGTAATATTAATAAAGCCTTTGATCATAGGATCCGCCTGGGGATTATGAGTGTTTTAATGGTGAATGAATATGCAGATTTCACAACACTCAAGGAATTACTCGGTGCTACCGACGGGAATATTGCAAGTCATGTTAAAGCGTTGGAAAAGGCAGATTATATTAAAGTTGAAAAATCATTTATAGACAGAAAACCGAATACACGCTATAGTGCTACAAAATCTGGACGTCAGGATTTTCAAAAACATATAGACGCAATAGAAAACCTCTTAAAGAAAAATTATAAAAAATCATAATACATCAAACTACCTTTTTTTATCTATCTACTTTGAATTTCAAAGTGCTTAATATCAACTAAGATCATTTATTATGAAAACTACAAGACTTTTAATCATTCTACTTATCGTTGGAGTAATTCTATTAATTCCATTTATCGCCATGCAGTTAGGAGCTGAGGGAGTAGATTGGGATTCAAGAGATTTTATGATCATGGGAATATTACTATTAGGCACTGCGCTGGCATTAGAATTTTCTCTTCAGAAAATTAAAACTACCAAGAAACGTTTTATCGCCTGCGGACTCATTCTCATCGGACTTTTCTTGATCTGGGCAGAACTGGCCGTAGGAATCTTTGGTACTCCATTTGCCGGAGAATAAAAAAATTTCATCCCTCACCCGGAACTAAAAAAAACAGTTCCGACTTATCCCATAGTAGAGGTGAATTAGAAATCCAGAGGCCAAGCTGTCGGGAAGTTTTATAAATTAAATACGAAAAACATGAAAACTGAAAATTTTGTAGACAAAGATTCGATAGTAAGGGAGATCTGGGGAAAAACCGACACGATCCTTTTTATTTTCGCCGGTGCCTCTGCTGAATTTGCCTTGAATAAAGCCGTAGACTGGCTTTATTATACGGGAAAATTACCTGAAGATCCATTAGGCCGGCTATTTTCAACGGTAGCCTATGCCTGTAAAATCGTTTTTTCTGAAAAACAAGCGGCGATAAGTGCCATCGAGATAATCAACAAAGCCCATGCAGATGTAGAGTCCCAGCGCGGAAAGAGTATTCCAGATTGGGCTTATAGAGATGTCCTTTTTATGCTTATAGATTATTCCATCCGCGCTTATGAATTACTTGAAAGATCACTAACTATCGCTGAAAAGCTGGAAGTTTTAGAAGTTTTTATTCGTGTTGGAAAAAGAATGAAGCTAAAAGACCTTCCAGAAAACTTTCAGGATTATGAAGTAATGCGGAAGAATCATCTTGAGCAGCACATGAATTACGGTAATTATACCCGGGATCTATACCGGCAATATTGCAAGCACTTGGGCTGGTTTAGATATCAGCTCTTGCTGGAAACCCAGATGCTCATAACTCCTAAAAAAGTAAGACAGCTGTTACTGCTTCGGAAATTTTCAATATTACGTCCGTTGCTTCCAGGTTATAAATTGAGCCGGAAACTTAAACTTGACTTTTTACTAAAAACACTGATTCTACCTGCAGATTATAAAGAAGAAATAAGATCACTCGATCATGTTTCAGTATAATTTTCAAAATGAACGGAAGAAAGACTTTAATAAAATATCATTCTAAGTTATTGTACGAGTAACTCCTGCAATGTCTTTTTTGACCTTGTAGGTATATTTTTAGAAACCGGCTACTTAATTATACCTACAAGGTTTGGCAAACCTTACAGGAAGTAAGAAACCTTTCTGGTACCATGACAATAAGCAATGAATAAAAAACAGGGCGATGGTATAAAAAATGTTTAGCTCTCTTGCATGTTGTTTCTGGGGATTGCCACGAATGCACTAATGATTTTGAGAATTTATTAGTGCTTGAGTGGACAAACATAAAATATAGCGAAAGACATTTCGGAAGAGCTGCATTCATCAATAATCAATTAAATATTTCAAAAATCAAAAAATGGACAATTCACCGCAAAACTCAAACCCCAACAAATTCCTTCACTGGTTAAAAAATTCTATCACCGCCAGAATGTTCGTCATTGGTTTTCTTACCCTTATTTTACTTATTCCGCTTTTTATGGTGCAGGAATTAATTAAGGAGCGCTCGCAGAGACAGGAAAGTGTAGTTTCAGAAATCAACGATAAATGGGGTGACGAAGTAGTGCTCTACGGGCCAGTTTTAAAGATCCCTTATCGCACTTATAGTGAAAAACATATTACCAATTCCAAAAAAGAGCTTACTACCGAAAGCATTGAAGCCTTGAAATATTTATACTTTTTTCCGCATCAGCTTAAAATTCATTCAGTAGTTGATCCCGAAATAAAGAAACGCGGAATTTATCAAACTGCCGTTTATAAAAGTAAAACTGATCTTAGTGGAAATTTTTCAATTTCAGATTACCAGAATGAGGATATTTCAGAAAAAGATATTCTCTGGGATAAAGCCCGAATCATCTTCAAGACTTCTAATTTAAAAGGGGTCAATAACGAAATATATATCCAGTTAGGTAATTCCAGCTATACCTTTAAGTCGAAATATGAAGAACATAATCAACTTCGTCCTAATGAACAGGAGCTGTTTTTGATGGAAAGTGGAATTCTCAAAGAAAGTGATTTTCTAAAGGAGAAATCGGTGGAATTTAAGATGGAAGTGTCAGTGAACGGAAGTTCAGAAATTTCTTTTGTCCCGATTGGAAAGACTACAGAAGCTGAAATTATTTCAGATTGGAAAACCAGCAGCTTTAAAGGGAATTTTCTCCCTTATAACGAAGATAAGATTACAGATTCAGGTTTTAAAGCCAAATGGAAAATTCTGGATATCAACAGGCCATTTCCCCAGGTTTTCAATAATAATCTGCCCAGGCTCACAGAGTATGCTTTCGGGGTAAATTTTATGATCCCGGTAGACGAATATCAAAAAAGTGAAAGAGCTACGAAATATGGCTTTCTGGTAATAGGCCTCACTTTTTTACTATTTTTCCTGATCCAGACTTTAAGTAAAATCCCCATCCATCCATTTCAATATTTAATGATTGGTTTAGGATTGGTCATGTTTTATACCCTGCTCATCTCGATTTCTGAACACAGCAGTTTTCTGAAAGCTTATTTGATCGCAGGAATTTCGGTTCTATTGATGATAAGCCTTTATTCTAAAAGCATTTTAAAAGGCTGGAAATTCCCCATATTTATTGGGCTCTCTCTATTTGCCCTGTATTCTTTTATTTTTATCATCATTCAGCTGGAAAGCTATGCGCTGCTGGTGGGAAGTATTGGATTATTCCTGATCCTCGCCGGGGTGATGTATGTTTCCCGAAAGATAGACTGGGACCATCAATAAAAATTTTAACCAGGAAAGTTTCTTGAAAGAGAGACTTTCTTTATATCTAAAATATTATGAAACTATTTCTAAAAAATACGCTTACTCCCTTTCACTGGATATTGATATATGGTTTTAGCCTGTTATTGCTAAGAATTATTATTACCGGTGAATTATATTTTATTTTCCTGGCCTGGAACCTTTTTTTAGCCGCTGTTCCGCTTTGGATCTGTAAAATAATTGAAAAATTTCACGGTAATATAGGAATGGGAACCGTATTGCTTTTTGCAGTTTGGTTACTTTTTCTACCGAATACGTTCTATGTAGTTACAGATTTGATGCATTTACAGAATTCTTCAGGAGCCTTGCTTATGTTAGATGTATTGCTAATTCTTTCATTTGCCCTTATTTGCCTGTACCTTGGTTTCGCTTCACTACAAAAAATGAATAAAATTATAATAGATAGTTTTCATCTAAGGAGCCTGATTTTTTTTAATTATAGCATTCTCATTTTATGTTCCTTCGGAATATATCTGGGAAGGTTTTTAAGATATAATTCTTGGAATATTATTAGTAATCCGAAAAGTCTATTCCTGGATTGTTTCAATTTTCTGAAATATCCTATGGAAAATAAGGAAGTATGGATATTTACATTTGGCTTTGGATTGTTTTTAATTTCGATACATAGGTTATTTAATAAAACCAGTTATGCAATTGATCAGGAATAAACATATATATTATTTTCTAGGCTTTGTATTCCTATTTATCATCGAAGTCCTCATCGCGAACTTCGTAACCGACTCTTTCGTGAGGCCTTACCTGGGAGATTTTCTCGTGGTGATCCTGATCTACTGTTTCCTGATGTCTATTTCAAAAATATCGGTAGTAAACGGACTCCTAATTGTCTTGCTGTTCTCTTTTGCTGTAGAATTTTTTCAACTTATTAATATTGTAAAGCTACTGCAATACCAGCCACCCAGAATAGTGATGATCGTTTTAGGCAGCAGTTTCTCAGTTTGGGATCTAATGGCTTATACCTTGGGGATTTTATTTTCGGGAATTATTGAATATGCAAAAAATAGGCAATTTTCAAAGGCATTTTGTCGGGACTTATAAATTCGTACTTTCTTCAAGATACATGAACCCCGCACAACCTGAGTAAATTTTTGTCAAAAATTATTTTCTGAACTAATAATTACAATTTACATTTATACTTCATAAATATAAAATGACAACATTCCCCTCTTCACTCCCCAATGATCTGCTTCAAAAGCTGGACGACTTTGCCAGGCAATATGGTGTGTCAAAAAATAAAATTATAAAAAAAGCACTCTCCATTTATCTGGATCAACTTAATCGTGCTAAATATGCCAAATCTTTTCAAACAGCGGGACTAGATAAAGAAACCATGGCTATTGCTGAAGAAGGAATGGAAGCTTATCTTAGTAAATTGGATTAAGGAAATTTATATTGAGGCAAGGGGAAATTTGGGAATTTTATCTTGATCAGGTTTCCGGACGGGAGCAAGGAGGAAGGCGACCGGCAATTATAATTAGCGGTAACCTATTGAACCAGTATTTGGACGTAGTAATTGTATGCCCGCTCACCACCAGCATTAAGAATTATAAGGGCAACCTGATCTTAAAGCCTAATAATTCAAATGGTCTACAAAAAATGCGGAAGTCCTTACTTTTCATATCCGTTCGGTTTCCAAAAACCGGTTGGGTAAAAAATTTGGTAGTGTGCCGGAAAAAGATATTAGCTTTATTAAAGCAACTTTAGACGATATTTTACGGTATTGAGACTGTAAATACATTAAAGACAGAGGCCTGAAACAACTATTTTCACCACTAATTTCGTTGGTATATCTAATGGTGCAGGTCATCACTTTCATTTCCATTTCCAGAACATCTATCGATGTCAGATAATACAAGGCTACACTTCCGAAGAAAGGAATTTTAGGAAGCTATAGTCACCTTTATAAGAATTTAAGATTTGTTCACCACGGCAAATAGTATTTTGCTGAAAATTTTTTGAAATGCTCACTATTTTTCTTCAAGACGACGAAACTCCCAAAGACCAAACTGGTGAAATAGATGTAAACACTCAGTCTATGGTCGAAAAAATTGACACCTGGCTAGACGGATTTATACGTAACGTTCCTAATATTGTTATCGGGATTGCGCTTTTTATTGCTATGATCTACGTAGGACGCTGGGCAGGACGACTGGTGAAAAAGCAAATGAGTAAAAGAGGCCGGGACAATTTTGGAGAGATTCTGGGTGGATTTCTAAAATATACTATTGTAATCGTAGGCTTGATGCTAGCGCTAACCGTCATCTCCCCAAACTTAAAACCGGCAGATCTTATCGCCGGCCTGGGAGTGAGTTCTGTCGCTATTGGTTTTGCGTTTAAGGATATTTTACAAAACTGGCTTGCCGGAATTTTGATCCTGTTACGTCAACCCTTTAAAATAGGGGATCAGATTGTGGTTAACGGCTATGAAGGAACAGTAGACAGGATAGAAACCCGGGCCACTATTATCACTACTTATGACGGGCAGGATGTGGTAATCCCGAATGGGGATATTTATACCAATGCGGTACAGGTAAAAACTGCGCATCATTTAATAAGGAGTCAGTATGATTTGGGATTGGGATACGACCAGGATCGCAATAAAGCAATGAAAATTCTTCGAGATACTATTGAAGGAATTGAGGGAGTGAACAAAGATAAACCCATTGATATACTGCCTTGGGACCAATCTGATAGCTGGCTAACCATAAGAATGAGATGGTGGACTAATTCTGAAAGGGCTGATGTGGTAAAAATCTTTTCTAAAGTTATACTGGAAACCCAGAATGCAATGGATAAGGCCGAAATTGATCTTCCGTTCCCTACCCATGTGGAAATAAGCGAAAAATTAGAGGAGCTGGATACAGAGGCTGAAAAACCCGCAAAAGAAACTCAATAAATATTTTGCTAAAGTTCTGCTTATAATCTAATTCTATTCGGTGCCTTCTACGTAATCCTGTAAATAGGAATATAAAGGAGTAAGTTTTCCTTGGTCAGTCATTTTTGCACGACCCAGAATCCCCTCTTTATCCTCATTGAAAAAAGCCGGAATTACATGTTCAAGGAACATTTCTCCAAAACCTTCACTGGCATCCATTGGTAATTCACAGGGCAAATTATCTACGGCCATAATGCTAATAGCAGACGGATCCAAAAAATCTATTTCCCTTCCGGTTTGAGGATCGTAACCATAAAAAGGTTCAGAGATGGTAGATGGTCTAATCGTACTGGCGATGGGACCTGCAATGTCACAGGAAATATCTGCGACATATTTAATTCTGAAATCTTTGTGCTTAATATCTTTTTCGGTATAAAATACCGGCGAACCTTCTCCATAAAAATGTCCGGCAATAAAGACTTCGCTTGTTTTGGCAAATTTCATAAAGTCCGGCACATAATTCTCGGGCACCTTATAAAATTCCTGCCTGCTTCCCTCTGCCCCATCCTTTCGTTTAGCATAATCCAGAACATCTATTTTACAATAAACGGGCTCGTTGAATTCACTCCTCAGATATTCTTCTGCCGAAAGCTTTTTTATTTTTAGATGATCCATAATTTCTTTTGCCCCACGAGCCACTTTTCCACTTCCTGTCAAAACAAATTTATAAGCCGGAATTTTTATTTTATCCAGTTCTGCCAGCATAGACTTCAGATCTGGCAGGTCTTCTGCCTTGGGTAGTTTAAAGCTTTCTTCTTTGATCCCAATTGCCCGAATTCCGTTGTAGGCACCTACCAGTCCGGCATAGCGACCAAAACCAATGAGTCTGCCATTATTTTTATTGGTAATCACCTCATGATCATACAACTCTATATTTTGTGACAGAATTTCTCGAAGTAAGTCACGATTATATGGCTGTTTTTTGATGGTATGGGAAAAGAAAAAGTACTTTTTGTCAGGTATTAAATTTGGTATAGGCACTTCTTTTACACCCAATAATACCTCACAATCACTAATATCTTCGGAAACTTCAAAACCTGCATCCCGATATTCCTGATCTCTAAATATCCTGATATCAGAACTTTCCACTTTAAATGAAGCCTCCGGAAATTGGGAAACTACTTTTTTTAGCATCTGTGGGGAAAAAACCACTCTTCTGTCTGGCGGTGTTTTCCGTTCTTTGATCAGCGCGAATTTTATCATTCTGGTATAGGTTTTGCTTATTTGTGTAGTGTCTCAAAGATATAAATTTAAATGAGTATCTTTGCTGACCCAATTGGAATCTCTGATTGGTTTTCTTTGACAATTGATCTTTTGAATATGCGTCATTCTGAACTTGTTTCAGAATCTTAATATTATAAAAGGTTGAATTTGCGTTAGGGATTGAAGCGGCATCCTTTTTTGAAGTGCTGAGCCCAGAGCCTGTCGAAGGGTCGAAGCACACAAAAAAGATATAGCGGAAAGCCCGACCATCGAGTGATAACGAGATGGGAACGCCATCCTTCGACAAGCTCAGGATGACAAAAAGAAAGATGTTCATTATTTTATGGGGTCGACTTGGTTTTGACAGCGAGTCTAATTGAGTTGTAAGCACGTAGAGCGCTGGGATATAGCTCTTAAATATCATATTTCACACTTTTTTAAACGGCGAGAATAACTACGCCTTGGCTGCGTAACCGAATTACAGTAGGTTATACTTAGTCCCTGCAAGGCAGGGAGCCGAGATGTCTCGTGAAGGCCTTGATTTACGGCATTCACACCTGAGGCACCGATAAAGTAAATATAGTGACTGCAGGGTCCTGATGCGGTTGCGAAACTTAAGTGGGAATACGTGTAAAGTTGGTGGTTTTCGGCCGGCTTTGCATCGACAATCAAGTGAAAACTAAACGTGTAGAAAGCATCTGAATTGCTTGTTTGGACGAGGGTTCGAACCCCTCCGACTCCACTTTAAAGCCTCGTAAGCACTGTGTTTACGGGGCTTTTTATTTTTAGTGACACCAAATAATTGGACATTTCTGGTTATCAATATTGGACATCCCGTGATAAGTTTTAGATGAGAATGTTTAAAAGAGTTTTCAATTCCCTCAGAAATTTTTCCTAATAGCTTTACAATTTTATTTGTACCTAAGATATACCACCAAATCTTTACTGGACAATTGGTGATATTGATAAATATATCGTATTCAGCGTATATTATCAGAATCCTTAAAGCTGCCTGAAATGAATATTAAGTTTTGGAAGAAGTAGAAATGGGTTAACTAAGATTTATTATTAATAAAACATATTTGTATTCCTGTAAAAAAATTTAAAAAGAATCTGTTAGAATTCAATCTAAATGGCATTCAATTCCTAGAAATTGATGAAATGAAAATTAAGGATGGACTTTGAGACCATTCCAAAAGAGGAAGAACTTACATGTAACTTCCAGTAAAATTTAAGGTAAGACTTTATAAATAACTTATTCCTGGAGACTTAGAAAAATTATGACTCAATTCGTTATTGGTCAATTGAAAAAAGCTTCTCAAAAAACTCTGTCTTTTTTACGTCATGTGGAGACAAGTAGTCCTCCCTCTTTACCTGTACAAAGCCCATAAATCTAAAATAGCGCTGAAAGGTACGCAGGGAATAACATCTGAATGAACGGTCTCCTTCTTCCATAAGCTGCGGAAAAGCTTGAAAATACATTCCTGCATAGAAATAAGGAGATCTCATTTCGCTACCGTATTTTTTAAGTAAGAAAAGGCTAAAGGCAGGATTTATTCGACCTATAGCTTCAGAATCATAACCATCATAATATCCCCAATTAAATTTATAGAATAGAACACTCAGAATTTCTTTTAAGATATAATTTCCATCTTCTGCATGTTTTTCTCCTGTTTTGGTCAGGCTCAATTTTCCATTTCTCTTTTTGGCCAGACTTGAAATTTCCAATAAAATGCGCGTAATGCTAATTTCTTCTGCATCACTCTCTTTATATAATTTGGTTATTCCATTTTCGATCCCTTCATTTTTCAGTAATCTGAGTGCATAGATCTCTTTGACCAGTTTGGTAGATAAAGCCCCGGTTTTGGTCAATTTTAATTCCTTTCCACCTTTCATTTTATCGATAAGTAATCGAACCTTTACCAGCAATGGACATTCTTTAAGTTCGACTTCAGAAAGCTTATTCAAATTCAACGGACCTGCACCTTCGGGGAAAATTTGAAGAGCTCCCATTTGCATGGGTGTTAACCCATCAAAATCATCCACACCACTCTCATTATGGGCGTTTACTCTTTTTTGAAATTCTTTATTAAGGTCTTCCAGATTGTCAAAACCTTCCAAATCATCGAGATTAATCATAGTCGCTATTTTCAATAATGCTTTTTAGGAGCGATCTTTTTCCTGATCATCATCCTCTAATTTATCTAAAAGCTCCTCAAAAGAAGTTGCGTTTTTAAGTTTTTCCTCTTCGCTCATCATTTCATAATCCTCTGCAGTTTTTTTGATACTATCGATCTGTTCCTGTATCTCTTCTTCCTCAAAACCTGCAAAGGTCATTTCGTAGAGGCAATGCGCCAAGATTTCCAGTTCGGTAAATTCTTTTAAACTTTCATTACAAATATCCATTCCCAACCATTCTTTCCAGGACGTAAATTCTATGGCGTAAGAAGATGATTGTGCCTCGTTTTTAGGATGCTTGTATTTCCCGGAAACATCTACATATTCCTCTCCGTCAAAGTCATCTTTTACTGTCTTTATCTCAATCGTCATATCGGTTTCTTCGGGAGCCATCATCAGCAATTTTTCAAATACTTCCTCATAGCCTTCGAGGCTTTTTTCTTCATCGGAATATAATTCCAGAAGTATAGCAGAAATACTTAACCAGGAATTGCTTTGTACCAGCTGTTCTAAGGTCATATTGATTTAATTTTACTCTGAAGGTTTAGATAAAATTAGGGTTTTTATATTTGAATCGCTTGGCATCTCTTAACTGAATATCCTGGCACTAAATAGAAGAATCAAATTCAAGAACTGAACAATTTAATTAACGACATATTTTGTCGCTTACTCTTTTTTTATTTGTTCTGAATTTCTAATTTAACAATATGAATATTTTATATCTACACGGACTCAAAAGCAAATTGAGTTCAGAAAAACGAAAAGCTTTAGAACAATACGGCAAAGTTTTCGCTCCGGATATTGACTATTCCAAAGATCATGTTCAGTACACTCAAATTCTTCGGCAATTTCCAAACACTCAATTTAATGCAATTATTGGTAGCAGTATGGGTGGTCTAAATTCCTATATTATTTCAAACTGGATTGGCCGCCCTGCTCTATTGTTCAATCCTCCTTTATCCAAACATCCATGGAGTACTATGCACCTGAAGGAGAAATTTGTCAGGGGTAATGCTTCAAAACAAGTTGTGTTAGGAGCTAGAGATGAAGTTGTAAATCCGAAGGATACACTAAACTATATCGCTAGTGGCCTTTATGATGATGAACTAGTCATAAAAATCCATCCTCAACTCGGTCATCGAATTCCGTTGGATGTATTTGAAGTTGAAGTAAAGGAATTCTTCGATAAAATCTGCCACTAAAACTTAAAATATGTCTGTACGCCAAAGCTTAAAACGATATACAAAAATCATTTCACTTCTAAGAAGAAGACCTATGAGTTATCAGGAAATTCAGGATGAAATATCACTGGATCCGGATGCTATAGCAGAAAAGCTACTGACCTCTCAGCGAACTTTACAACGAGATATTATTGACATCGCCTCTATTTACGAGATTGAAATAGATTCTGATAAAAGCACTAATAAATACTACATTAAAGAAGATGTTGAAGAAATACATTCCCGAAGATTAAGGGAAAATTTTGAGATCGTGAATGCCATTAAGATGGCAAAGGGGTTTGGTAACACGCTGATCTTTGAAGAAAGACGGCATTTGGGGACAGAACATATGGCTGGTTTAATCCACGCTATCCAAAATAATCTCTTTATCGAATTCAATTATATTAAATTTTGGGATGGTTCTGAAAGTAGTCGTAAAGTGAAACCTATTGCATTAAAAGAAGCCAGAAACCGCTGGTATCTAATTGCGATGGACGATAAAGACGAGCGTATAAAGAATTTTTCACTGGACCGAATTCAGGATCTCAGTATTTCCTCAAATAAATTTAAACCTGTTTCTTATAATATTGAACAAGAGTTTAGGGATAGCTTTGGAATAATTAATGGAACGGGCGAAAAACCTGTAGATGTCATTCTTTCCTTTACTCCTGAACAAGGGAGATATATCAATTCACTTCCCCTGCATCACAGTCAGGAATTGATATCTAATGATGAAAATGAATTTCAGTTCAGTTACTACATAAGACCTACCTATGATTTTAAAATGGAGATACTTTCTTATGGAGATCAGGTTAAAGTATTGGAGCCGGAAAATTTACAAGAAACTATATCTAAGAATCTTAAAGCTGCATTGAATCTGTATTAAGCTTCTGAATAATAGGCTCTAATGGGTTTATATTTCTAAAAACTTCACTGAGTCTTGGCTTTTATGCCACAAGATTAATAAATAGCTATAGCTATAAGCCAAAATATGCGTAGTTTTATCCTGTCCGTAATTTTGAACTTTCCTTTTTTAAATATTCTTTAATTTCTTCAAAACTCATTCCCTTCAAGTCCATTGAAATTTGATCTTTGATTTTTCGGAATGTTTTTACCGTATCAAAGCCTCCTGCCGAACGGACAGGTTCTTTTTTTTGATTTTGTTTTTTAGTTTCCATAATCGACAATTTCTTTAGGTGAACGTATTTCCAATGATGGATAGTTCATTCTTAAATTTATTGAATTATACCCTCTTATTCTATAAACATTTACAATATGTTTAAAATTCCAGCTTACTAAAATATCTGCACGATGAATTGTAGCTGTTGCAATATGGATACAATCATCAAAACTTGTCAGTCCAACTACTTTTTCATCCACATATTTCGTAGCGAGTGAAAGAATTTCATCTGTAATTTCAACTTTTTCTAAACTCTCCTTTGGTAATTCGGCAAAATATTCTTTAACTTTCCTTGGTGCTTTTACCAATTCCGTTTCGACCAATTCTGAAAATATGCAAGCAACTTCTCCATTATTGATCCGTTCGAACAATAGTAATGTAAACTCGTCAAATTCTTTGTCAAATACTCCCCCAAAAACTGAAGTATTAAGATAAAAGCGTTGTTTCATTAAAGTGATTTCGTTATAATCAAATTTACAAAATTTTGAATTACAATAATTTATCGATTTATTACGATTTCTCGCATTACACACCTCGGTGAGAAACCTGTAGATGTCATTCTTTCCTTTACTCCTGAACAAGGGAGATATATTAATTCACTTCCCCTGCATCACAGTCAGGAATTGTTATCTAATGATGAAAATGAATTTCAGTTCAGTTACTACATAAGACCTACCTATCATTTTAGAATGGAGATACTTTCTTTTGACCATCAGATTAAGGTTCTGCAGCCTGTGAGTTTAAGAGAAACTATATCTGAAAGTTTAACTGCCGCACTGAATCTGTATTAGCGAAATCCAGCTTCAAATCTCAGTATAAAACTTTTAAGCAATCTATTAATATTCACTTTCCCCACCGGGTTTGCACTTTGGCAGGCCCATAATGGCGGCAGTACTTTATTGTCTAAACAATATTCTACCAGCCACTTGGCACAATCATAACCTGTAGGTTGGTTTTCTCCCAAATCATGGTCAAAACAAATGCCATCAGGTAATCCATTTTTCTGGATCCAGTTCACAAATTCCTGCATATTTTTCACCCAGATCACTTCCACCTCTTTCCCAATTGGGCTATAAGCTAGCCAATCCAACCTTACATCTTTTGGATCTCGTAAATCATCAAGCCAGATAAGGGTCCTCCTTTTTATAATTTTGGAATCCAAGGATGGTAGTTTTCTTTTCTTCGATGTTATTGTTGAGATTTTTTTCAAACTTTTCCTGACGACAAAACCCCAGAATCGCTTTGAAATCAATTTTTTCAGCATTGATGATTTCATGGGTTATAATCTTACGGATGATATTCTCTATTTCTCCTCCTGAAAACTCGAAGCTTCTTGCTAGTTCTAAATACTGCTCGGGAGCTAAAAAATCTAACTTACTTTTCCAGATATTTTCCCTCGCAGCTATATCCGGTCTGTCAATCTGAATTTTGAATAAAAATCTTCTTTCGAAAGCTTTATCCAGATTATCAATTAGATTAGTGGTAGCGATGAAAATACCTTTGAAATTTTCCAGTTCTTTCAGAAGTATATTTTGAATGGTATTGATGGTTTGATCAACATTCGAATCTGAAATTCCAGAGCGCTTAGACAAAATAGCATCAGCTTCATTAAAAAGTAATATAGGAGCCAATTCCTGTGCAGTTCTGATTCTTTCGTAATTCGTAAATATTTTCTTAATCAATTTTTCACTGTCTCCAAACCACTTAGATTTTGTTTCGCTTATATCTACTTTCATAAGATCTCTTCCAGTTTTCCTGGCTAATTGCAACACCCCTTCCGTTTTACCTGTTCCTGGGGGTCCGTAGAAAATGCAATTGAAACCAATAGGTAAACCTTTACTATTGAGTATTTCCTGCACTTCCTGAAACCTGTCTGGCTTCAGAGCCTAAGAAAGAATGTTTATATTTTGCTTTTCTTTCTCATTATAGTACAGTTGCTTTGAGCGAATACTATCACAGCTTACGAAATCCTTTTTGTCAATTTCGGCAATTTTAATACCTTCCTCTTCCAATAGTTTGATACCCTCATTTGCTAATTTTAATCCTGAATCATTAAAGAAATTCGATTTTTCAATTTCGATAAGGTTCTTTGTTATCAGGTCATTTTCACCAGAAATTAATTTCTGACAATACTTGATTCTCCTACTTGACTCTCGAATAAAACCATCAATTGTTCTGGACATACTTGACACTTCAGTTCCTGTTACTGAAGACCATAAAACATACAAGAAAACCGCCTTGTCCCTATCATTTAATTTTAGAGCCTTAATTTTCCTTATACCTGGGAAATTTTCATTTTTATCCAGAAGTTCATTGGATTCAAAGTATAACATGTATGGCTTAATTTCTTCATCTGCGCACTGCTCTGCGAGTTCGAAGATCATTTCTAAAACATCGATAGAAGATTTGATTTTCTTTTCCTGTTTTTCAATAGGAAATTTATTGTACAGAATCGCCTCCTGAATATTATTATTTATGATATACTCTTCTCTCATTTGGCTATATCTGCCCTGCATTTCCCTCTGTGCAACTAACTCTCTTGAAATAAGCTCTTTAAAAATTTCAATTTTTGACATCACATCAATAACTTTACATTTTAGATACTTGGCAAGAGAAGAATAATCTACCTGTTCATTTTCCATATTTTGCGTGAAAATCAACGAAAAGAGATAGGCCGATTCTATGGAAATATTCAGTTTATCAGATAGAAATTTTAATTCTGGATCCAGTTTCTCAAAAAAGGAGGTTTCCAATCCCTTTCCTTTAGCCGAAGTGTAAATTTTTGATATACTTTGTAGAGCCTGATTATCAAAGTTTGTATTCATTCTATAATTATTTACAGCAAGAATAAATACAGAGCAAGACAGAAGATGTCGCTATAGCTTTAAATATTTTTCAGGCATAAGGGTTAGTTTGATATCAGTAATTTATATATTTAGCCTGACTCTTCTTCCCCTACCGTAAAGAGTGATTTTTTAAAATAATTACATTCGAACAAATTTGAACCCGAGATATCTTACCAAATCCCGTTTTAAACTGGCACTGGATTGTCCAACCAAACTGTACTATACCCGTAAGAAAGAGTATGCAAATAAAAGCGAATCAGATTCATTTTTGGAGGCATTAGCACAGGGAGGTTTCCAAGTTGAGGAACTGGCAAGAATGGATTATCCCGACGGCATTGCTATAATTGGAGATGATTATAATTATGATCTTCTGGCTGAAAAAACCCGGAACCTTCTTGAACAGGAAAATATTACTATTTTTGAACCCGCTTTTTTAATCAATGACCTTTTTATTAGGGTTGATATGCTCGTGAAAAGCGGGAATAATATCAAACTTATTGAGGTTAAGGCTAAATCGATAAGGAGTGTTGATCATGAGTCTTTTATAAAGTCAAATGGCCAACTCGGCGGTGGCTGGGATCTTTACTTATATGATATTGCTTTTCAAAAATATGTGATCCAGTCCAGTTATCCCGAATGGAATATATCATCTTACCTGAAACTGGCCGATAAAGATGCAACAACCACAGTAGATGGTTTACATCAATGTTTTAAGGTGGTTTCAGACTCAGATTTGCGCACCGGAATCGAGAAAAAAGAGGGTATTACGAAAGCTGATCTTGGAGATTCCATATTATGTGAGATCAATGTGAGTGGAGAAATTGATTTAATTCTGAATAATAATCCGCTGGACGAAAACCGGAGCTTTGAAGGAACAGTCAAACACTATAAAGATCATTATAAAAATGATGTGAAATTATTTACTGAAATAGGTACTCATTGTAAGGGCTGTGAGTTTGTTTCTGAAAATTATGAAAATGGATTTAAAAGCGGATTCCATGAATGCTGGCAGAAACAATTACAACTTCCTAAAGAAAAGATTGACCGACCTAAGGTATATGATGTCTGGTATAACCCTGCAAAAAATGCCATTGAAGAAGACCGTTATTTTATGGAGGAGTTAACTGAAAATGATCTTAATATCAGGTCTGAAGCTGGAAAAATGAGTAGATCGGAGCGTCAATGGTTACAGATTGAAAAACATAAATATGCTGATGATTCCCCTTATTTTGATATAGATAACCTACGGCAAGAACTGGATTCCTGGAAGTTTCCATTGAATTTTATCGATTTTGAAACAACTGCAGTAGCTATTCCTTTTATTGCCGGAATGCATCCGTATGAACAGCTGGCTTTCCAGTTTAGCCATCATATAGTTTATGAAGATGGAACTGTTGACCATTTTAATGAGTATTTGAATACGGAAATTGGAGCTTTCCCTAATTTCGATTTTATACGAGCCTTAAAGAAATCTCTATCCGTGAACGAGGGAAGCATTTTCAGATATCACAATCATGAAAACACGATCGTGAATGTTATCTATAACCAACTTAAAAATTCTAAAGAACCAGACAAAGAAGAACTTCTGAATTTTATCAGAAGTATAAGTCACAGCACAAATAAAAATACTGAATCCTGGGCCGGTGACCGGGATATGATAGACCTTCAGAAAACGGTGGTGAATTATTATTATGATCCTGATACGGGAGGCTCAAATTCCATTAAAGCTATCCTCCCTGCCGTTTTGAGGTCTAGTGTCTATCTCCAGGAAAGATATCAAACACCTTTAGGCAAGCTAAATCTTAGCAGTAAGAATTTTCCTGAGGACCATATTTTCCTGATGTTCGAGAACGGTAAACCGGTAAACCCCTATAAAGCCCTGCCTTCAGTCTTTGACGGCTGGGATAACGAAAAACTGGAACAGGTATCGGAAAGTCTTACCGAAATAAAAGACGGAGGGGCTGCTCTTTTCGCTTATCAAAAATTACAATTTGATGACGTACCTGAAATTGAAAGAAATGCCATCCAGGAAGGCTTACTTAGATATTGTGAACTGGATACCCTGGCCATGGTGATGATCTATGAGTATTTTAAAAACGTATGTGAATAATTAAAAATATAAGATGAATAAAATAATCAACCTAAATGGCAACGCCGTAGAACTTGCCCAGGTCAAATCAATCTCCGTTAATGAATATTTTGATGTAGAACCTAAGACCAATCAGCTCAAGATTGAGTTCAAAGGTCGAAAAGAATACATATTCAACCCAGGAATTAAAGAATGGGAACTTAACACTTTCAATGATGTTTTACTAGTGGATTATCCTGATGGCCAAACTGCGATTGAGAATTACCTGCAGATCATGGAAATCTGGGAAGAGGCGCTGCAGAAAGAATAAGGCCTCAAGAAACGCCTGATTATTTATTTTTAGTTACCTCACATCCGGTGCCTTCTGCAATGTTATCTAACAGAGCATTTGCTTCGATAGAAAATAAATGTGACGAGTAATCTCTTATTGAGAAAGCGAATTACCCACAACAAGAAACTACAAACAAAAATTGTTCGCAATTATATTCAGGCATTTAATACCTGCCGCACGTTTTATCTTAACTTATATGAAGTCGTTACTAGAACTCCTTTGAAACCGAGCGATTGTACAGACAATAGTTGTTTTTCTTCTTTCGTCTTAAAGTTAAACGGGGAGGCGGAAAGCTTTACGCCACTTTGTTTTTTTAGTCTGATGCCCTGCCCCGAGATAATATCCTTATTGGGTTTAAAGTCTTTTTCCGGTAAGTGCTCGGTTAAAATGACATAATTAAAATCGTATAATTTTTCTATTACCTTTTGAATTTCTGCATTCGATAAATGTTGCAACACCTGCCTTAGAATCGCACAATCTCCCTGGGGTAGCATATCTATTGCAATATCCAAAGCCTGAAATTCTAAATTACCGGCCTTGAATTCCTTTTTATTATGAGCTATAAGCTCCGGCACTATGTCTATACCAATGTACTTTTTGGAGTACCTCACCAATTCATTCCCAATATTAAAATCTCCGCAACCCAGATCACAAATCACAGGCGGAGTTTCAAAATCTTTTAAAAATGCAGAAACTGCAGCTATATAGGGCTCCACTGTTTCAGGATGATGTGAGCCTAAACCGGAGTAAAATTCAGATTTATTTCCACCCCACAGGTTCTTTTCATAGATCTGTGCCATAGCAGCTTTAGTTGGCCAGGGCTGTTTTATTTTTTTATTTTTAGTCATTTAAAAGATAGAAACTAAATCATCACTCAAAAGTAATGGATTAAAATCTGTAACCTGCAATGGGTGAAGCACCAAATTTTATTTTTCAAAAGTGGCCAGAAAGCAGGGAATGGTATAATAAAACCACCAAATGCCAAATTCTAAATCCCACTAGATTGAGCAATAGCTAAAAGACAACAGCTGCTAGCTAAAAAAAGTTTTACGCTACCTTTGGCGCTACTCAAAATATTATGAAAAGAGCTTTTGGAAGATATAGAAAAAGTGCTTTTGGAAGGTTTGTTTTTCGCAATCAAAAGTACGCTCCCGTTCTTTTTTTTATGGGTGGTTTTATTTTTGATACTTTGACCTTAGGGCGAATAGATCGTGTTTATGATACGGTGGTACTTTGCTCGCATATGACCTTATTATCTGTAACGCTTTATTTATATAATTCAGTGGATGAGGATAAGTGGGAAGATACTTTCATAAGACGTTATTCCGAATATTTTCCGCTAGCTATACAGTTCTTCTTTGGCGCACTTTCAAGTGCTTTTGTCATCTACTTTTTCAGAAGTGTGTCCATGTCAAAAACTATGTTTTTTTTCATATTGCTGGTTCTGCTCTTATTCGCAAACGAGTTTCTTAAAAAGAAAATCTCCAATAAATACCTTCAGTTTAGTGTTTATTTTTTTATAAGTTTTACCTTTTTCGCCTTTATGATCCCCACGCTGATCAAGGAAATGAATACCTTTATTTTTATCATTTCGGGACTTGTAAGTTTGGGGTGTACGCTAGCACTCATCACCGTTATTTACAGTCAAAGCCCAGGCACAAGAGCTGCGATAAGTCTAAAAAAACTGATCAGTCTTATCCTTTCTATCTATATAACAATTAATGTTTTTTACTATTTCAATCTTATTCCACCGGTGCCGCTGGCTATGGATACCGGGTTGGTGGCTCATGAGGTGCAGAAAAAAAATAACGAATACATCGTTACTTACGAGAACAATCCTTGGTATGTATTTTGGCGAAAACATCACACCACATTTCATCGACAGGAAGGTCAAAGAGTTTATGTCTTCACTTCGGTTTTTGCACCTACAGATTTAAAAAAGTCCATTTTTCATAGATGGAAATGGTACAATCCAGAAACCAGAAGTTGGGAAGTAACTGATAAAATTAACTTTAAAGTTACCGGTGGGCGTGATCGTGGTTTCCGTGGATATACTCATAAAAATAACCTTAGGGAAGGCCAATGGAAAGTTGATGTAATTACCGAAGAGGAACTGGTACTTGGTGTTGTGGATTTTGTGATTAAAAAAACTTCTGAACCTCATAAAGAAGGAATGGTAACGAAATCATTTTAACAACTGTTTTCTTAATCATATTCAATGCCCTAAAAGTCTTTGATAAAACGCTTCAGAACCCTAGATCGACTTCCGGTAGGTTTGGTAAAAATGTTCTTGTGGTTATTGGAATTTCGATTGCTGAAAACCTTGTCCCCCATGCTGCGCAAAGTCTTCCTAAATCTGTTAAAAGAACAGGTGCTCCAGCTATATAAGGGTTTACTACCCCAGGTTCATGGGAGCCCAAACCGGAATAAAATTCAGATTTCTTAACACCCCATAAGTTTTTTTCATAGATCTGCGCCATGGCATTTTTAGTTGACCAGGGCTTTTTTAGTTTTTTGTCTTTTGTCATTAAAAGATATAAACCGGCTGATTACTTACCCAAAACAGCATGCACAATAAACATAAAAACTAATCCCTCATTTCGATGATCATGCAGTCAGGCTCCTTCCAATCAAATAAAGAACCGTCCTCATTAACTTTTCTAAATTTACACCGATGGCCATTAAAACTATACTCATAAAGTACCTTTCCTTTGCTCTTCAGCACCCCTTTCTGTGGCTTTCCCTTAACCTTTACTCTCCAGCTTTGGCGAGTGTCGGGCAGATTGAAAAGCAGGTATTCAGGGTATATTCCGGTATTCTCGAATTCGCGCATGCCGCCTTGTTGAAAAGTAATTTGCATATTAAACCAGATAAGTGTTATGCTATCGTACCTAACCTACAATAATATTGTGTTTTCTAAGCTTTGAAGCCAGTCTCTCTTCCAAGTTCAGAATATCTTTATCATTGAGTTCTATTAATTTAATATTATATTTTTTATATAATTCTTGCTTTATCTTTTTTCTAAATGCATACTTCTCATTTTCCTCTAAACCCCAATATTCTATATAAACTTTTTGAGAAGGGATATAAAAGTCACAATACATATCTTCATCAATATTCACTTTTCGTTCGTATGCATGAACAATTCCATTCTTATAAAGAAAATCGTCTATTAGAAGCTCTGCCCGGCTTCTTACATAATGACCATCAGGTGTTCGAAGATTAGCTGGGAATTTCACCCTAAAATCATCCATACTTTCTTTCTTCTGGTCCTCTGCTTGAATCTCTGAATCTCCTAAACTTTCTTTTATTTCTCTTAGAAGATGTTTATTAGTAAGGATTTTTTCATCCCAAATGATGTAGGGTTTTCCATTACGAGCTTCCATTTGCTTTGCTCCATTACGAATTCCAGAATTCGTGGAAACCCATCCTCCTTTACCTTTTTCGATCCATCCCAATTCTGATAGATAGAGATTAACTTTTCTACTTGAAATATTGAAATACTCTCCAATAGAAGTTGCATTAATTGTTTTATTAGAGTTCGCTTCCTTCAAAAAATCTAAGTCTTCAGGCCATACAACATATTCACCAAATTTTGGATTAAACTTTACATCACCTCCGGCAATTCATCCATTTTTAGTTAGATTCCAGTTTCCATCCTTTTTATACATCCATTCCTTCTCTTTTAAAACTTTGAAAAGTTCATTGGGTTCCAAGTTATTTTTCTTTGCTAATGCTGTGGTTGAAACAAATTTCATTCAGTATTAAATTTTTATTTTTAAGATAATTTTAATTTAGGTTCATCTGGTATTCTTGCCTTAAACTTCCCCTTCCATATATAATAACGCATTATACAATACACCGGAGCCGCTATAAAACCAAAGGCCACTCCAAAAATGAAAAACAGAAGGGTAAGAAACCTAATAAACATTTTCCTCATAAAAGATCCTCCTTTAGGAATATACTTTCTGTATGGTGAAAACAAATAAATATTAGCTAATACAGCACTTACAATAAAACCAGCAATTGGTATAAACCCAAGTAAAAAAGAAACTCCTGCTATTTTATAGAATTTCTTATCAATACTCTTCGTAAATGTTTTTATCGATGGTTCATTAAAAAGTTCCTCCCTACAATATTCGCATTTCTGAAATACTTCCCTATTCTGCAATTTATTACCACAGCTCGGACATTTTCTATGGGATATAAGATTAATTTGATGTTCTTTTACATTTGATATAAGAGTATCTTTCTTCTGCCCAAAGATGCCAATTTGATGCACCTGTGCTTGTTTATTTCCACACTTAAAGCATTTGATGGCAAAAGGCATATTTCGCTCTCCACACTTGGAACATTCGATTTTTTGCTGTTCTAGTTTCTTTTCCTGCTTCTTTCGCATGTAAACAAAAAGAGCTATTAAACCAGTGTAAAGTATTACCATTAAAATACCAGACCAGATGAGCAGAATAAAGCCAAAGAGCACCATACTATCTTCCAGCCAGCTAATTATTTTCCCGATAAACAGATTATCGTCTTCATCTATATCTTCAAGAAATTCTATAAAATCCTTTCTTAAAGATGCCAACCAATGTACAGCCAGCATTCCAAAAGTGAAAAGAATCCACATGGGATCAAAGCCGGCCAACTGTACTTCATTTAGGATTTGCACAGAACTATTATCTAATAACCCCAGACTTACGAGCATATAACTAGCCGGTTTAAAATAAGTTACCGCATTATTCATCAGGGAACGTATATCCGGATTTTTATCTGCCAAAATTTCGAGAAACGATAGAATGCCCAAAGTAACTAGTACCCAGGTTCTGGTTAACATGGTTCCATCGGGAACGGGATCAACTCCATCCATTCCCGGAAACAGATTAGGATAGGTTAAGAAGATACCGGTAAGAAAGGCTGGCAAAAAAGTCCTTGAAGCAAACAAAGGGATCATTCCCAACGCTGCAACAACTTGGATCACAGTCATGTTAAAATATATTTATGCTGGAATTGCTTCCGGGTTTTTATATACTTCTAAAATCATATTCAAACTTCCATCTTCTACCTCTTTTTGCAGATAAGTATTTGATTTAAATTTTTTCATATCATCTTTACTCACCTCAGAGTTTAAATAAAATTTAATATTTTCTGGAGTAAATTTCTTGGAATCATTTATCCTTCCTAGAGCTGTACAAGTATTACCTTCGATTTTATATTCAAATTCAAATAGCTGGAAACCTTCCTTTTTTTCTTTAAGTTTTACATCAGTAATTTTAATATTGAATAGGTAACTGGTAGTGATCCTATAAACAACCATCCAGAAAATAAACCAAATTGGCCAGAAAATTCCCCACAATAATCCAACTGCAAGTATTGTTAATAATGCAATTCTAAAAATCCATTTCATTTTTAAAAATTTGTTTATTATTATTGACTTTAATAAAATTAGTAGTTGACCGACGGTCTTTTATTCATGGTATATATATGCTGATACACATCAGCTGCTCTCTGCCCAACTTCTGCATCAGAATAGGAGTCTTCAGGTAAATAAAGAAGTTTCTCATAAATCAGTGTTTTGATCTGGGATCGCAGCATTCTGCTTTCTCTCCATCTATCAATCCTCAATTTTTCCTTCTTTAGAGTTGACAGCGTTTCTACTGAGATCTTCTTAATGGCTTTCAGGTCATTATCTTCTAATGATTTCCCTTCTTTTAGTAGGTCAAAAATTGCCAGTGTATCCTGGTCAATACTTTCCCGCATGGCTCTTTTATCTTCAAAATCAAGATCCCGGATAAACTCATTCAGTTTTTCAAAAGCCTTAATAGTATCTTCATAACTCTTACCTCTGTTATATTCATCTATGATCTCTTTATAGCGATCATAAAATTTCAATCTCATAGGATTATCCTGGATCATTTGTTGCACTTTGTTTTCAACCGCTTCCTGTAAGTTAAAAACTATTGTATTCTTCTTTTTTGATTTTGAAAAGGCTATTTTCAACTTATCAAAATCCAGACTAGATAAATCGACATAAACTTCTTCATCTCTGACCATGCCATTTTCCTGAACTAAAATGCTTTCACTTACAATAGACTGAAGTTCTCTTATGATCTCAGTGACATCGGCAGATTTCACCTTTTGATTTAAAGCCGAATAAATTGCATCTATTGCATTATATTTTTTGATGTATGGTTTCACCACATCGTCCGGAAATAAAGATTTATACTTTCTAAAAACATTCCGGGCCCTTACTTCAAAAGAAGCCCTGGACTTTTCGTTCAGATTAATCTTTTCAGTAGCCTGATTAAGAAGACCGATTTTCTCCATCGGTTTTACATCCAACATTTCGTCTAAATTGAAGCCTAATTCTTTTAAATACTGGTCAGTTTCAGCTATAGCTTTTTTTAATTCTTCTTCCTGTTCTTTCAGTAATTCCACCGGTTTTTCAGGACCACTCTCCCCTCCTCCCGGCTGTGATTTCCCTCCTTCTCCATAAACCGAATAAGCTTTTTCTAATTGCTTATAAACATTCCCGTAATCCACAATAAGTCCGTTCTCTTTTTCATCATCATATACCCGGTTTGCCCTGGCAATGGTTTGCATTAGAGTATGGCCCTTTATAGGTTTATCCAGATAAACGGTAGAAACACATTGCGCATCAAAACCGGTGATCCACATGGCGCAAACTATGGCTAAACGGAAGGGATTCTCAGGATCTTTAAATTCTTTTTCCAGGTTACGTTCCACCATTTTCTGGCGATGCGTAGCAATATCAAGTCCTAGTTTTCTAAACTTATCGATCTCATTTTGCTCACCGCTGACCACCACACAAACTTCAGTTTCTTTTACCTTCTGATATTTTCTTCTTAATTCCCGCTCTTCCTGAATATCTTCACAATCCTGAATTCGGTTCTCAAGTTCTAAAAGATATTCCGGCCAGTATTCTTTTACATAATCAAACATCCTAACAGCCGTTGGCTTATCTAAAGCCACAAACATGGCTTTCCCCTGATATCCCCTTTCATTGAAATGCCACACAAGGTCTTTAGCAATGGTTCTTAATCTCGGCTCCGCAGTTAAAACCGGATAATCTTTATTGAATAAGTATTCTAATTTCTTTTTCTGATCTTCATCAAGATCTTCATTTTCGAAGACCTCAGCCATCTGCTCATCCAATTCCGGATTGTCGATATTCAGCTTTTCTCCCCTGTTCAGGTAAAGAAGCGGAAGTGTTGCTTCATCTTCGATCGCTCTTTTGAAATCATAGATAGAAACGTAATCCCCGAAAATATTCCTGGTAATTTCTTCTTCCTCTTTGATAATAGGAGTTCCTGTGAATCCGAGATAAGAGGCGTTTGGAATGCCATGGTAACGCATATTCCTGGCGTAAGTTCCAGACTGAGTTCTATGGGCTTCATCTGAAATCACAATGATGTTCTTGCGTTCAGTGATCAATGGATATTGTAATTCTTCTTTGGGATCAATGGAAAATTTATGAATTAAAGTGAAGATATATTTATGGTTTTCTGCCAGCAGTTCTCTTAGATGTTCCCTACCCGTCATGCCTTTTTTATTTCCGGCAATGACATTCTTATTATTTACCGCTCCAACCCCGGAAAAAGTATCATAGATCTGGTTCTGAAGTTCGGTTCTGTCTAGCACGATTAGAAAAGTATAGGAACCTCCGAACTTGCGATGGATTTTTTCACTTAGAAATACCATGGAATAAGATTTCCCGCTTCCCTGGGTATGCCAGAAAACCCCAAGTTTTCCTTTTAGATCGTCTATATTTCTGGCGTTTTCCATCACCTTGTTTACACCAAGGTACTGGTGGTTTTTAGCCATTAATTTGGCCACCTCTCCTCCGGCATTATCATACAGAAGAAAATTCTCAAAAATATCCATAAACCTGTGAGGCGCACAGGTTCCCTTTAGCATGGTATCTAAACTAACCACTCCTTCTTCCTCCTCTTCAATTCGTTTCCAATCCAGGAAATACTTATACGGACTAGTAATTGTCCCTACCTTAGAATCTGTTCCATTACTCAAGATTATAAAAGCATTAGAATGGAAAAGCTCCGGGATCGCTTCCTTATAATCTTTTAGATTATCATCATAAGCGTGACGAAGATCTGTATGATGAGCTTTAAGTTCTATAAATACGAGGGGAATACCATTTACAAAACCAATAACATCTGGCCTGCGATTGTAATGCTGACCAAAAACCTCAAATTGCCTTACCGCCACAAAATCATTATTCGAATAATCTCTGAAATCAAAGACTTTTAATTTCTTCTTTTCAACTTCGTTCTTATCGTTAGTAAAAGAAACCGGCACTCCATTTTTAAAGAGGTCATACTTCTCCTTATTGATACGGGCAAGCTTTTTATCTGCCTCTCTTTGATCTATGATTTCGATAGCCTGATCATAAGCCTGTTGTGGCAAACCGGGATTAAGAGCCTTTAAAGCCTTCTCCAATTTGCCTTTAAGAAGGATCTCGGTCTTATCTTCCCTACCCGGAAGACCTTCTTTGCCTAAAGACTCATTTCTCCAGGCAGTCATAACGCACCAGCCTAAATCTTCCAGGGTATCCTGGGTAGCCTGTTCTACTAAAGCATCTTCTGAGTATTCGTAGCTCATACTAAACGGATGTAATTTGAATTAGGTAATTCTTGACTTCCTCGATCATTCTCTCTTTATGTTCATTAACCAGCTGCCAATTCCAATCTGAATGGCTAAAAATTACAGAGGATTTTAAGGAATCTATATGGGACTTCGAATCAAACTGTCCTTTCTTTTCTTTATAAGGTTTGTTACTATATTCAGAGTTCATACCGGGTGAAAGTAAAACCAAATTACCGAAATCATCCAGGGGGTTGTATTCCTTATCAAAATTTTCCTTTTCTTCTTCTGACATATATAGAATGTGCAAATTTTCTTCCTTTGTATTCCGTGGAAAGATATGCTCTACAGAACTTTTGGCAGTTAATCTGTAATTATCCCATTTTTCCTGATCAAGTTTAAAATCTCTAATCAGGTTATTCCGGTTTTTCCATAAAATGTATTCAAGCTTGTAGAAAATGTAATTGGGATAGTCAACACCCCAACCCTTATTGAAATATTCTTCTGCATTTTTTAAGTGATTATCAAATTCATTTTCTTTGAAAATTGCGTTAAAAGTTCGGTCTTTCAATAACTTGTCTTCTTCAGAGTGCTTTTCTTTAAAAAAAAGATGATTATCAAGTTTTTCAAGTTTTAATAGTAAGGTCTCCGGTAAATTTTCTCCTAGCAGGTAAAGTAGAAAGGGAGTCAGCCAGTATTGGGTGGTCAGTTCCTGAGAATGATAAAGCATTCCTTGAAGAGTCATTAGGTCTGCAACAGTCTCATTATTGTCTTTTGCTCTTTGAGCACTAATATTCTCGTTTATAGTACCGTTTTTGTTTTTTACAGTTGATTTGGAGACTTGCAAATATTCAATACTATGATACTCATCCTTAGAACCACTTTCCGAAATCCATTTTATTACGTTTCGGTCAAAACGAACTCGCAGATTCCATAGTAATTCTATAAAAGCTTTTACGTTGGCTCCGTCATCAAAATGATTGTCTTCAATAAAATCAAATTGTTGCAGTAATCTTTTATCGTTCACTTCAATAATCGTGTCGATATCAGAAAAATTTTGCGCCTGGTATACTCTTAAAGTGTGAAGTAAAAAAGAGGGAAAGGAAATGATGCTACGAACAGATTTACTTGAATAGTCATTTTCTTCAACTATATCCTTGTTGTCATCATTAATTTCAACATCATCATCTTCTTCTAAAAGCCTAATCAACGACTTTTTTGTAAGGTTTTCTGTAGAAAGTGCATCATTAAGAAGTTCAAAAATATCTATTGTACTTAAGTCATAAGTACCTGAAGAGAAATTATTAGAATCATCAAATTGTAAAAAGATTTTCTTCCACGTAAGACCGGCAACTTCCTTGATGTTTTTTTCGATATAGGAATCCATTTGACTACATGCATCCCAAATGGTGGAGTAGATTGTTTTCTCACTTTTATTAGTTAGAGATTTAAGTAGTTTTGATTTCAAAAGTTCATGATGTAATAATTGCTTTCCTCTATTGTTCATAGCCTCAAAAACTCTATTCATATCAGATTCTGCCGGCATAAAAGTAGTTGTAAGTACAATCTTTTTCAAAATGAAATCTGAAAAACCAATTGGGTCAAAATTTCCATCTTTTCGAAAACTTTTTAGTTGTTGCTTTATTAATATTCTTGCTTTTGCAAGTGGAATTATTTCATTTATTTCGGTTGCAGCTCCTTTAAGTACTTCACCTCTGTGATTCAGATATTCACTAAATGAATCAATATCCTGCAAGTATTCCTGCGCTTTCTCCCTTATGGAAAAATAAATTCTGGGGCGCTCATCCTTATGAGTGAAATCTTTTAAACTTGGATTAAATGAGACCAGACAATCGCAGAGTAGCCATAAAGTTGTAAATCGTTGCTGGCCGTCAATTAAATCAATATTTCCCTCTTTGTTCGCACTTAACATCACCCCTCCCAAAAAGTATCTTTCATTTTCCTTTTCAAAAGCATTTTTAAGATCCTCTAAAAGGGTTACTATTTGCGGTTGCTTCCAAACGTATAATCTTTGATAAATTGGTATATTAAGTGTGATATTTTTTTCAATGACTTCAAGCAGGCTTATGGATCCTGAAGCTATACTTATATTTTTTGGATCAACCAATTTCTCAAAATCTGTTTCTTTATCTATTAAGGTATGCATGGATCCAATTTTTTTTATTTTTTAATACAATATTGTTTTGCCGATGAGGTCCATAAAAATTTATGACTGCTTTGTAATAGTTTTGCCGGGCTGGAGAAAGAGGTTTTCCGTTGGAGTCCAATATTTCTTCATTATTATATTTAAAACCACTGTAGAAATCTTCGGGAACAGCTTCGAACGCTTCAGAAATAACTTCTGTGGGTAAATATGAGTTTTGGATTACCTGTAAAAAATTACAGTAAACCCTTAGTAAAACAATAGGTGACTTGTCTTGAATACTTGCCCTATTCATTCTATATGCTCCTAACATGTGTTCCAGAATTAGAGCAAAAGATAAAATTTTATCTTCTCCATATTTATCAAAAAAAGAAACAACAGTTATTTGGTAAAGGTTCACGAAATAAAAATTGTGAACCTGATTAATAAGTTTATTAATAGGTATTAAAGACGCTATATTGCTTTTGATGAAAAGCTGATCATATAGCTCATCATATTTTTCTGTAAACAAAAAGAAACCAATTCCCTTTTGAATCGGTTGAGTCACAGAAAAGGGTAGTGCATTTCCGGAAAATGTCGAAAAATTTATGGAAGAATTCAAAATCTGATTTAAATTCTCATCTATGGTTAAAGACTCCCCCAGCATATTGTTCCGGTTTGGGTAAAATCTTACTTCATCATTTCTCTCAAATTTCAGCGTGTTTTTCTGAAATGTATCGAGGATACTACGTCTCTTCGGAAACATTAGACTACCCTTTGACCAGTACCGAATTCTCCAAAGCATCTTTATAAAAAGTTCATTTAGATTGTTCAAATTATTATGACCATTGCGGCTTCTAGAATTTATATTGACCTGATCAAATTTCCTGGCGAAATGTTTTAGAAATACATCTTTACCATGTAATTCACGTAAATGATAAGACTTGAAAAAGTCTACTTCATCCAAAGGAACACCTCTGTTGTTCTGACTATCAAAAAATATAAAAGCTTCGTCTTCACTTTTAGTCAATACCACAGATACAACAAGTTTAGATGCAATTTTCAAAAAATCCTTGGCTATTTGATCATTTTCAAGACTTTTTAGAAAATTTTTGTTCGACTTAATATTTATAAAGGAAATCTGGGAATGATAGTTTAAATTCATGCGGTCTTGTTCCAAAGCTGAATTATCCTTATTCCAAACATAATCCATTATCAGCAAGGTAGTTATACGCTGCTGCCCATCGATAATTTCAAGTATCCCGTTATTTTCGTGAATTATTACAGAGCCTAAAAAATATTCTATGGCGTCCTCTTTAAAAAATCCTGTGGGTTCAAAATAGAAATGATCTTTCCAGTCTTTAATCAACTCCTCTATATGCCGTTCATCCCAAACATAAGGTCGCTGGAATTCCGGAATTATCAATCTCGTATTGCTAGATTGGAGCAGTTGTCCTACTCTAATCGTACCTACTTCCAATAAATCAGCAAGGTCATTGGTTTTTTTGTTTTGGACGAGATTAGGTTCCGATACTGTTTCCATAATTTCTTTAAAATTAATTAGTTTCTAACTGAGGAATCAAATTTTTCTCATAATCACAGTAAATGATATGAAGTTTAAATCCATGTTGAACTAAAAGTCGTTGGTTGGAATAACCTGTTAGTATTTCTTTAATATCCTCATTACAAAAGATTACTGCTTTCTTCTCTTTTATTACCTCTTGATTCTTCAAAAGTTTATGAATGCTGTCGCGCATTTTCGTTTTGCAAAATGAGGGTGCAGCATTAAATGCCTCTCCAAAAATGGTTTTTCCGTCTGTTGTTTTTATGATGATATCTTCACCTGCTTTATTACCCATTTTTAATGT
Source organism: Christiangramia forsetii KT0803 (assembly GCF_000060345.1). Lineage (NCBI taxonomy): Bacteria > Pseudomonadati > Bacteroidota > Flavobacteriia > Flavobacteriales > Flavobacteriaceae > Christiangramia > Christiangramia forsetii. The sequence continues at coordinate 2,704,154 of NC_008571.1, forward strand.
GATGGTGGAGGGGCTGATTCCCGGAATTTTATCATTGAATAATTTTTCGGCACCGGTAAGAAGTACAAGATCACTTCCAATCCTGTTGAGGCTTTCAAAAATAGTTAGATCAATATATGGACCTATTGGCCCCAAGTCTCTTTTGGTAAGCTTAATTAATTCTATCGTGCTGCCATGAGAAATAGGAGCACAGGGATTGTTTTCCAAAGTCTCTAAATAAAGTTCCTTAGCCATCAGGAATTCCTCACGATTCAGTCCCTCTTCAAAATGCGATTTAAGTATGAATTTTTTTGACATTAGAGTATTTGTATTTTTGCTGTTTCGGCCTCCTTCGATGAAATATTCATATCCTCAACATTAATCATCCCGGCCATTAACCTGGGTAATAAAATATCTCGGGCTTCTTTTAGGAATTGGTTTTGTTGTTTAAAGTTCCAGATTAATTCTAAGCTTTTTTCGAATTTTTCATCGAACGCCTTTACGATTTCATCTTTTGGCACTACTATTTCTGCGGTTTTAAAATGATCAGCTTTAACAGCCGGATACGCAGCCCCACCGGCTAAATTTGTTAGATACCCAACAAATGAATTTGTAGTCAAAAAATAGTACAAATAAGATGTGGGTAACTTTTTTGGACTAATAACACAAAAACCAGTGGAAGCGATCCAATTACTTTCAGGTTTCCAAACTACAGCATGAGATCTCCGATTAGGCCTGACACATGACCAAATAATATCTCCATGTTTAACAATTCTCTTTGCTCTTCCTGGGGCGTCTACAATTGAATACTCTGTTAATGAATCAATACTGTTCGGCGACACTCCTTTTATATCAATATATTTAATATCCCCTTCGTAGGTTTTTTCAATGTTTTTGGAATTAACTCCTGATAATTTATTCAATTTTGTTATCCGCCACCCTTCCGGCAATCCGGTTTCTTTATTGATCACGACCGACTCATGCCCGGGAAATTTCATTCTTACAAACCACTCTTCGTAAGTAAGCTGCGCTTTTTCTTCCAGCAGTTTGATGCGCTTTAGATTGTTTTCAATCAAATCATCATAGCCCGAAAGAATTGAAGCTATTTTTTGTTGAACAAATAAGGATTCTGGAACTAAAAGTTTAGCTGAGTATATTTTCTTTGGAGAAGTATGCTTTACCGTCGCACCTGATGAGGAACTGGCAATATATCTCTGGTAATAATCTGTTCTTAGTAACCAATAGATAAAATCCAAATCAACCTCATCAGTTTTCAATGAAATTAAACCAATTCGTTGATTATGCAAATATGTATTTTCAGAGTCCTTTGGAATTTTAGCAGAGTATCCTAGTGTATCTGCTTGTTTACTCAGATCTGTCATCGTAACAATAACATCTCCTTCTTTTAAAATAAAATCTTCATTTATAGGTCCATCATAATATTTTATCTTATCGGATTTATAACCTCCTCCTATAGCAAAATTACCCGGAGTTAAAAGAAAATTTTTAGTCGGTTCATCAACAAAAAACTCGCCTTTAAAACCATAGCCATGCTTAATATGAATAATATCGCCAAGTTTCACAAATTTCCAGCCTTCCATCATATATTAAAAGTCTGAATTTGATTCATCAATCCGTTGGCCTCATCATTTAACTGAGCCAGTTCTTTATTGATCTCAGACATCCGGCCCTGATAATCGAAATCATGATCTATTTCAATACTTACTCCCACATAGCGGCCGGGAGTTAAACTATAATCCTGCCCTCTAACCTCTTCAAGGTCCACTATTTTACACAGGCCTTCCACGTCCTTATAATTCCCTTCAGGAAAATGTTCTTTGATCCATGCGTTATCTTCACTAACTTCGGGCTGTTCTCCACGATACATCTGTATGATTGCCGTTAAACCTTCCATCTGGTCCGGGCTAAAATCGTTCACGGTACTGCTTACTTTTCTGTAAACATTACGGGCATCGATCATCAGGATCTTATCCCTATTTTCCTTTTTCTTTCCTTTATCAAAAAACCATAAGTGGCAGGGTAAGGACCTGGTGTAAAAGAAGTTATTCCCAACCGCAACGATACAATCAACATCCCCGGTTTCCACCAGTTGCTCACGAATGCGTTTTTCAGCATGACCGGCATCGGTAGCCGAAGAAGCCATTACAAAACCTGCCTTTCCGTTTTTATTCAGATACGAATGGAAATACTGTATCCAGAGATAGTTTCCGTTAGAAATAGTTCCTTTCCCGGTGAGCGGAGGTCCAAATGGCAAACGTTTATCTTCTGCCAGGAACTTATTTTTGGCATCGATCTTATCCATATTAAACGGAGGATTGGCCATAACAAAATCACACTTCCCAACCAAATGATGTGGATCGCTGTAATAAGAGTTCTCATTGATGATCTTGCCTTCGATCCCATGAATGGCAAGGTTCATTTTAGCCAGTTTGGTGTTGTTGCTTTTATATTCGGTTCCGTAAACCGTAATCGCTTCATTTACATTTCGATTTTCATGATCCTGGATAAAATGAGCAGACTGCACAAACATTCCACCCGAGCCACAGGCAGGGTCATGAATAATTCCATGGTCCGGTTGAATAAAATTCACGATAAGGTTTACCAGTGATGGAGGCGTAAAGAATTCACCACCTTCCTGGGCACCGGCGCCCTGCATAGAGAATTTCATCAGGAAGAATTCATAGATCCTCCCAAATACATCCCCGGAAGCTTTTTTTACAGCATCAGAATTAAACGTACGCACCAGGGAACGAAGTAAGGCTTCGTCCATTTCCTGGTAATTTTTTGGAAGTATCCCGGCAAGATCGGGATATTCGGTTTCCACCAGTTTCATGGCTTCATTCACCTTCTCAGGCATACTTATATCGCTTGGAAGGTTCGCCAGGTAATCGTATTGTGCTTTTTCAGGAAGCTTTATCGCACCGGCACCAAGAAAATCCTCCTTGGTGGATTCTCTCTTTTTACCGGTTCTTGGATTAACAGGTAATTTATTTTCTATGTAAATCTTTGCTTCTTCATAACGGTTCTGGGCAAAACGCAGCAATACCAATCCGAGTAAGGGATCCTTATATTCAGCAGCGGTCAGTTTTGAATTTGCTCTAAGATCATCGGCAGCATCCCAAAGTTGCTTTTCCAGATCTTTGAGTTGTTCGTAAGTCATATAGGTAGATAGGTTATTATCGGTTTCCAGGCTTCATAAAATCTTCCGGAAGTAGGGTTGGCTGGAAGATTAATTGATAGCGGAGTAAATCTAAAGATTTTCTTAAAAAAGAAAAAACGGAAAAGCCTAATTACCCGAATTATTCTTCAAAATCGTCTAATTCCTCCTCGGTGATATTATTGATATTAGCAAAGCTGTTCATGGTATCTTCCAATTGATCATGAAGTTTTAGGAGTAAATTCAGATTCCCATCATTGGTTTCCCGGAACATTTCTTTATCGAATTGAAAAGTATCGTCTTTCTCAAATACCTGATTGATATCTTCCAGTTCACCCGTCATTCCAACGTTTACGATACGCGTAAGTAACTCCTCATGAAACGCAATGAGTTCGTTATAAGTCATGATCAGTTTTTCCCTATATGGTTCCATAGTCTAAATTTTAGAAAATTTCCATTCCACTTCGCCCAGGTCTATGGTATTCATCATCTTCATTTCCAGGGTTGCCGGAAAAACATCAGGGCTGCCGACATGCAAACATAATTCGTAACCCCCAAAAGTTTCTTCTTCCAGATTAGTTCTGTTACCATAACTACGTTCTGCCACTATATGCTGGTATTGTTCTTCGGTAAGGGTAATTTCCAGTTTTCTCATAATAATATTAGTTTCAATTCAAAAATAAATTGAGTGAGAGACAAAATGTGTCGCTATAAAACTTAAAATTCTTCCAATTTTCAGCGCAAATTATTTATTCATATTTCATGTGTATCTTTTTGAATATCAATTATTTGTACATTTATATTCATTATTAAACCTGAAAAGCTATGAATGTAATTTATAAAAGCAGTTTTCAATCTATTCAAAGCGAATATCAATTAGAGTTACGAGAGAGATCCGGCTCAAAAGAAATCTTGCTTGAACGACATTTCTATTCTAAACAGTCTCCAGAACCTTCAGAAGGTATCACAATTCATCCAAAGATTTTAAATGAGCTTATTAGCCAACTAATTGAATGTAGTGAGAAATTAAACATTCCTTTTAAACATTCGAAAACATTAACCCCTACCCAACGACAGGAAATCCAGAGACGTTACCTTAGAGGAATAAGTATCAAGGATCTCTGTATTCAGTTTGACAGTAATTTACTTGGCATAGAGCGGGTTCTTTTGGATGCCGGTATTGAATTAGTAGATTTAAATTACAAAAAACCATACCGATACTGGCATAGAAAAAATTATAAAAAATGAATCACCGCTATAAGTGTCCATCTATCCGGAATAGCTTCAAAGAAATAAATAGGATATCCATAACGATCTTCTATTCTTAATACATTTCCATCAAGAAAATATAATTTGTCTCCATACAGATCCTTAGACCGAATTGTATAGCCATCAAAGAAAAAAACTTTTTCTCCGTAACGGTCTCTTCTCCTAACGGTATTACCATCTAAAAAATAGAGTTTGTCTCCATACCTGTTTTCTTCTTTAATGGTCCTACCATCCCAGAACAATAGTTTGTCTCCGTAGCGATTTTCTTTCTGTAGGGTGTAATCATTAATAAAGAAGAGTTTATCGCCGTATCGATTTTTATCAAGGATGTGTTGGGAATGACTTGCGAAAGGCAGTCCCAGAAGGAGATAAATAAGCCAGAATTTTTTTACCACTAATATTTACAATTAAACCTATCGTTTTTATTACTCAATATACTTTTCACTACCACCAGTGAGAAATGATCTACAAGTTTTCAATTTTAAGCTCAAGTTAGATAAATAAAGCAATTGCAAACACTCTTAAAATATTGAATCTTATAGGGCCTCTTCTTTCATCTCAATTAATACATTAAATGAATTTTGGACTTATCCTTCCAGCCAGCCTGATTCTCATAGTTTACGAAAAAGATCTTTAGGTCGGCCTGGTTGGGATACTTCACAAAGTATAATTTTTTAGCTGCCTGATTTTCGTATTCGGTAAAGAACCATTTCCCGTTATTTTCCCCGGCCTCATTAGAATATTTTACTTTAAAAACATTTAGATCAGCCTGGTTTTCGTATTCTACTACAAACACCTTTACCTCTGCCTGATTCTCATATTGAACTGAAAATACTTTTTGTGCTGTCGCCGTGCAAAAGCTTGTCAGGATCAGAATTATAACAACCAAATTCCGGGCATTATTAGGAATAGTTATTTGCATTCAGTTTTTATAAAAAATAAGTTACTTGATGTAGAGATAATATACTCAAAAATAATATGAGCTTATGCATCAAGGGTCTTGCGTCTTATCTATTTTATCGATTCAATTCATTTTTCCTTTTCCTGATCGTTCTCTCGCAAGAAACTCCCCTTTAGATTTATATGTTTGAAGGGATTCATTAATTATGAGTATTAAAATAGAATCAAAAAAAGTCAGATGCGGCTATCTCCTTCTCTCTCATAGCTTTTCCTTCAACGATCTGAGTTTCTAAAGTAATTTCGAATTGAGAGGAATAAACGTAATTCCCATCCTCATAGACCTCAAATTTCATAATATCTTCATCGGAGTCTATAAAGGTCTCATCATTATCAAATCCTCCAGCTGGACGGCTCTTTATTACTCGCGTGGGGTTCCAGTTATTACCATGATAAAATTTAGAATAATAGGTAGCATCAGGAATATTTTTGATTACATACTGGGATTTACCTTTGATATAATGATTTCTTACAATCCTATTATCTCTAACTCTCATAAGCATAACTACAACATCTGTCATGCTTTGATTTTTGATTGTTAAGGTATTATCATTTACTTCTATTTCAGGTTCTCCATAGATACTATTATAAGGAGATTCCCCATTGTTTAATTGGTTGCCTAAAAATTCTGACTCTGGTTCCTCCTGTATTATTGTTTCTACCTGGTCAACAAACTTTTCCTCCTGATCTACACTTTTTTCAACCGGGTTTCTCTTTAAGTAAGATTGGTAGGCCATAACGGCTATAAAAGCTATCAAGCCCAGCCAGATAAAGTTTTTTGAGACATTATTCATAATTATTTAATTTAAAGAGCAAACACGATTAGGATAATAAGCTTATAGATTGATTTTTTTATAATCACCATCAAAAACTTTCTCCTTTCCCCATATTTCATCCAGGTATTTTCTATCTGCAATTATTATGGCCAAAAGCTTTAATTTTTCGGAGATATTATTTTCGTTTACCTGGTCTTTTTCTTCGATCGTTATGCCAGTTATAGTTACAAGAACCTCATTCTTATTGGTATCAAACTCAAAACAATTAAAGGTAACCAAATGGGTATTTGTATTGGAGACCAACCGGTTTGAATAGGTAAAACCATTAGTTCCAAATTCGTTTCTAATTTCGGCAATGGAAGTTTTACCAAATATGAAATTGGTAAAGAGAGGTTCCGATCCATCATCCTTCAGTAACCAGTCATTTTCCATATAAACGACCTTGTCGTTTTCAAAGGTCACCGAAAGTTCATTTCCGTTTTTGGTTCTATACTTTATTATTTCCGGCTCCTCTCCTACAATAGGCAGATTCAGTTCTTCTACTGATTCTCTGGTATCATAAAGTTCAATACCAAGCATTGATATTGAATTGAATGCTAAAATTGTCAAAAAGGTTACTAAGAAAGTAGAAATGGTTTTCATTGGAGACTAAATCATTTAGTGTTATCGTATACTGCTGTAATAATGCAAATCTCATCCTCCACCGCTATATCATAAAGAATTTCATTTTCATAATCCTTCCATTGCATATAGTCAACTTCCACATACTTCTCCTTAAAAAATGCGACTGAAGAATTGGTCTCAGAAGAAGGTTCAAGGATCTTCCACATATTGCATATTTCAGTTCCATCATCCAATTCAACAAAATAGATAACTTTTCTACGGGTGTATTCACCACTAGCTTTTGTTTCTAAATCTTTATCGAAATATATATAATCTGATCCATCATCCGCTACTCCAGATTCATATGAATCAAGATCCTTAATAATTTCTTCTTTTTCCTGAAATATCTGGGCATTTACGTTAAAAAATGAAATGCTGTAAAATGATAATAAAAGATTAAAAGTTAATGAAACTGAAGCGATTAGAATGGCAACTAATGGTATGGCTGTCGTCCATATAAGAATATTTACAATTATTTTACTAAGTTTAGTATCCCTTTCGTAAATAAGATGAAACACTAAAATCTTTTATTGCTTTATAAACCTCAGAGCTCATTTGAGCTTTACCATTATATTCAAAATAAGTAGGATCTCCATTTTCATCCACAACGGCTATCATTTCGTTTTTATCTACAGGAATAGTATGCAACTGAAAATCATATTCATCTGTCAGGTTTATAGAAAACCCTCCACCGGAATAACTAGACCTAAGATCATTAATTCCATCTAATCTAAGCTTAAAGAATAACTGATCGCCTCGGTAAACAGCTTTCAACTCAGCTGAAGCACCGTATTTGACATATCCCAGGCTAGTTTCGCCATAGGATTTTAGGTTTGGATTAAGCACTTCTGATTTAGAAATAGAATCATTATTCAGATTGGCAAGTTCAGTAATTTCATTATCAATTACTTTATATACTTTTTCATTAAGGACAAATGTGTTGTCAGCGATAGGGATAGCATTAGAATTATTACAGGAAACTGTAAATAAACAGAAGGCTAGCCCTAAAAAGCAGAAATATCTTTTCATAATATTCAAATTGGAAGGTTTTCGATTTTTAAGAATTATAGCTTAGCTAAAATCTCAGCCTTTTTATTACTGAATTCCTCTTCACTAATCAGATCTTCTGCAAACAACATTTTCAACTTTTTCAAATTTGCCATGGGATCATCCTGTGGCTCCTTAGCTGCGGCACTTTGATTCTCTGAACTCGTATTTACCGTAATCCCCCCACCTGCACTGGCTCTGGAATTTTCTAATTCCCGCTGTCTTCTGTATTCAGACATTTCTTCTTCTTTTTCCTGGCCATACCTATACAGCATTCGTGCCTGCGCTTTTGGTAAATAATCAAGCGCGATATGTCCTCCTTTAACTGTTTTAACTGTAAAAGTAGCCCCTAAAATTCCTTCTTTCATATGACAGTCGGCAATCTCTTTCCAAAGAAAATCCTGGAAATCCATAGAGAATCCAAAACTTTTAGGTCGGCAAAAAATGATGCGTTTATTGGTAAGAGCAATAGAGTCTGGAGATAAATTAACTGCCGGTTTCTTCTGTACCGCGATATATTCAATTTTTTCCTCTCGTGTAAGAAGTTCAGAAACTTTAGTCATTGTCTTCTCAACGGCCTTAGGGTCCTGAGATTCATTTAAAAATTTCTTTAATGATTCCATATCAAAGTATTGGTTTGGTTAGTATTCCGCCTATTTCCATTACTTTTAGAAATATTCATTCGGTTTACTAAAATAACTTCCCTTTACCAGCTCTACATGTGGTTTTCCGTAAATTGGGCGAAATAGACCAATCAGGATCTGTTCTTAGGATCAGCTCCATACGTGTTTGATCCTCTTGAGCTATCAATAAAAACTACTATTAATCCAAATAATGCCCCTATATATGGTATAAAGTTGATAAGACTGAACCAACCGCTTAAATTGATATCATGTAATCTTTTGATGAACTGAATAAAGATGAGTATAGAACAGATAATCATGACTAAAGCGCTCCAACCTATCACGGTATCGTTATAAGTGTCCTGAATAATTACTGAAGCAATGCCTGCAGGGATTCCCAGTAATATAGCTCTACCCAGATAAGAACTTCTTCTTAGTCTCCCCCTTGTAGAAAAAAAACTTTCTTCTGTTTTAACAACTGGTATTTCCCCATTTTCAACAGCTGCCGTTCCTGCAAATGAATTGGAATAAACAGGTTCCTTTTCAACCTGTAATTGCTCATTTTCTTCAGCTATGTATTCCTCGACTGGTTCATCCTTTTCGAATTCAGAGAAATCTACCTCAGTTACTTCATTTATAAGTGTAACGGTTTTAGATGTTATTTCACCAGAAGGAGAATTCGTTGCATCTAGAGTTATTTTTAATTCGGGCTTATTAAAGTTTTTCAACTTAAAAACTTTTCTCCCATTAGGTTCCAATTCGCCGAAGGGTTTTATAAAAACCTTATCTGCATTTTTTGTTTGCCACTTGAGTTCTATCGTATCTCCCTCAACAAATGTTTCTTTATCTGATTCAAACAATAAAATTTCCGGGGCTGTACTTTTTTTTTCTTCTACTAGCTCTGTCTTTTTAGTATGCTCGCGATTATCATATTCTGCCTTTTTATTTTTATCAGAAAGAATTTCATAAGCTTCTTTGATATTCCCGTACAAATCAGAGAAATATTGATCCCCACCATTATAATCGGGATGAAACTTTTTTGATAATTTTTGATATGCATCTTCAATCTCCTGTTGAGATGCAGTAGATTTTAGTCCTAAAGTTTCGTAATGGTTAGTCATGATGGTGGTGTTTCGAATATTATTATACTTAGCCTTGATTATTATTTATTCCATAAACCTCTTTAATCAAACCTTTATCATTAAATATATACCGGGTAGCACTTTCTTTAGCCTCTTGCTGATTATCTTCCTTATTATAAAATGTAAAACTCACTCGAACGTCATAAGTCATAAAACCGGATTTTTCGATGTCCAAAATAGTATTCCGGGAATAAGAGGTCATACTCCAGGAATCAAGGTACGTTTTGCTAATTAGTCTAAATGTAGGCTCATTTAAATGCCAGTAGCGCTTCATATCTGAAGAATAATAAGACGCCACCTTATTAAAATTACGATCATCTTCGGCCTTTAAAAGTCGGCTGATCTTCTCTTCATCTGATATATAATCAAAATCACTATCCCTTACACTTTGATAAGTATAATCAGAATCAACGCCATATTCTTCTTCTATTAAGCCATCCTTATCAAAGGTAAAATGAGTTGAACTAAGTTGAGAAATGGTGTCCCCATCTTTATTTAAATATTCAAAATTTGTAATTAGTTCGAAATTACTTTCATCATACATTTTAATATCCTGCACATCGTTCATGGAGTAATCAGTATTGGCCCAAGCGGTTTGATATAAGCTTTCCAGATCTAAATAATCCAGATTGGTATTATCCCAGTATTTTACTACTTGATCTGAATAAAACTGGCTTACCAGTTTGAAATCCCTGTAGCCTTCTAATTCCATTAAGTTTAAAATATTTAGTTCTTTTTCTCTCCGGGTTATATTCTCCTTATTTGTTATAAAGCCATTCATGGAGGAGTAAAAATTCACTTCTATTGAAGTAGGGTCATCCTCAGAAATTATCTTATTAATACTTACGGGAATAATAACATCACCCATATTTAAATAGCCTGATGAATAACCAGAAGGAATTTTATGGAGTGTAAATATTTTATTCTTTTGATTTAATTCATCAACTAAAATCAGTTCTTCAGCGTCATTTTTTAATAACTCATCAAAAGCTTCCCATTTACTTTCTGGCTCCCAGAAAGGAGGACCTGAATCCCCAATTTCGAAGCTTATTTGCTTTAATAAGTTTGAATTCGCATCACCGGTCTTTGTAAGGGAAATTCTCTCTATTATTGGATCTTTTTGAGTACTATAAGGACGTTGTTTGATTCCAATATCAATTTGACCAGTTGATACTTTTTTACCGCCTATATCATTGTAATTTTTTCTCCATTCAAATGGATTATTTGTCGAATTAAAGAATTGACGATAGTCTGCTTCAAAACCTGTAGATTCTGATATGGCATTGTTCTTAATTTCATTTATTAATTCATCTAATACAATATTTGGGTCATAATACTTTATCTTATCTCCATTTAAGTTCTTAGTAATTTCAGGAAAAAGCTCAGTTTCTTCCTCCTTGATTACATCTGATTGTTCAGCTAATTTTTCGCTACCTGTTTCCTTGAAGTATTGATTCAGATTTTCCTTTGAACTGGTCTCCCAAAATCCGGATTTCCCTAAAACAAAAAGGACTATCGCGAGTATTAATATTCCTATTCCACCCGGAACTCCATATTTTTTTAAATCTGACTTACTGGGTTCAGTTTGTGGTGAAATATGCTCATCAACCTGAACTGATGATTTTTCTTCCCTGGCAGGTTCCGGGTTAGAAGTCTGACTATAAACTTCCTGGGTGTTATTGACTTCTTTGGCAATTTCCATGGTCTTTGCCGTCTCTTTTCCTGAACTTGAATTTAGAACTCTTAAACTAATCTGTGTTCTACCTTCAACTAAGTCATCGTAGAAAATAACCTTCGATCCAGTCGAATTTACCTTCCCACCGGGATTCAATGTTATCTTATCAGCAAAACTGGTATCCCAGGTTAGTATCAGTTTTTTTCCTTCACTTAAACTTTCCCTATTTGATTTGAAATAATTGATTATCGGCTCACTTGGAGTTTTATCTTCTTTCTTCTTTTCATTTGAAGTTTTCTCCTTTGAAAAATCGAATTTCTGGTCATATTGAGCCTTCAATTTATCATTTGAAAGAACGTTATACGCCTCCAGAATTCGTCGGTAGAAATTTTTGTAATAAGGATCTTCCACATCTTCAGATGAAAATTTGGATTTGATCTTATAGAAGGCACGTTCAATTTCCTTTTTTGATGCTCTTTTGGAGACACCAAGAATTTTATAATAATCGGCCATAGAATTAAATTATTTTAAACTGATTCTATCGATTTTAATGATTTGTAAGTGATAGCTTGATAGACTAAAAAGATTCCAGTAATGATATCTATTGGTATCCAAGTACTCTTATCTCCCAAATAAATTGGGTAAATAGGATTAAAAAGAAGCAAAATGAATCCATTTATAACTATCATCAAAATGTTATCATTTTTATATTGCCTAACGCATAATAGCCCTGCAGTTATGCTTACTATGAGCCTTAACAATGTGTAATATCCTATAGGAAATGGGAAGACTGCCAGAAATAGAATAGCAGCACTTATACATATTATTAATCTCAATTTATACAATTTAGAAATTCAGCTATAAGTAGGGTTATAGCCGAAAAAGTTAATTCCAGATTACCTAAAATCCCAGGGGGCTATGGGATTAGGTTCTTGCCAAAGTCCTCTTTTTAAACTTCGGGCTTCTTTCTCCAGTTTGTCATAACTCATATCTGAAGAGTATTTTTTAAAATGCCAGGCAAAACCTAATCGAACCATTTCCTTATTTACATTCAATCCTTCCTCATTGATTATCTCGCCTATCATGCGGCCTCCCATGTCAAAATCACCTTCGGTAAGAATGGTAACCTGCTGACTAAAACAAAGGTCGGATAAAACAGTTTTCGCTTTATTTCCATAGGCCTGGCTTCCCCTTTTCTCGGGAGCATCAATATGCTGAAGCCTTAACGTTATAGGTAATTCACCATAAAGAAGCTCAGCAGTATCTCCATCTACAATTCTTATGATCTTTGCCTCTAAGGAAATTTGCCCTTCTGATTTTTTATTTTCTTTAGAATCAGGTTTAGATTCTGTATTCGACTCTACCGACTCTAACCTATCAGAAGGATTATCCGATACAGCTACGCTATTGCTTACTGAGCGTTTGCAGGAGGAAAGCAAAATTAAACTGGATATAAGAAATAGTTTAAAGTCCAGGGCCATAATATTAATTATTAACGGGTATATTTTTCATAGGGCAAGGCCTGTATATCCACTGCAAAGTTCAATTCTGATCCTGTTCCCATTCCCGAGGTAGTAATTCCAATCACTTCACCTTTCATATTAAATAGAGGCCCACCGGAACTCCCGTGATCAATAGTAGCATCGATTTGAATCCTTTTATTGTCTCTAAAGCCGGAAATCGTTCCCTTGGTTAAAGAATTCGATAAGCCTTGAGGACTACCAATAGCAAAAACATCTTCACCAACTTGTGGGTTTTTATTTGCTATAGGCAGGCTACTGGCATTAAGATATTCGGTCTCAAAAATGACATAGTCCAGATTTGCCGGATAACTTTTAGAAAGTACATTAGTGATCTCATAAAAATCTTCTCCTATTTGGATATAAGCTTCCTGGCTATCAGCTAATACGTGATAATTAGTAACACCAATTCCCTGACCTATAAAAAACCCACTACCATTTGAATATTTATCTTCACCTAATACCCCGTATACTCTAAAAACTGCAGGATTTAATTCTTTAAATAATTCTGATACAGTTTTATATTCTCCTGATGATATTTCTATTGGGTTTGAACGAGATTCTTCAGAGTTATTCCTGGAATCTGAATTTTGCTTTATTTCAGTGTTCTCACCCCTGTATTCTCTTTGGGGGGAAGAATTACTAGTGGCGTTCTGAGGATTTCTATTCGGCCTTTTACAACTAAACAGAACTAGGCAAATTAATAAGAAACTAAAAAGGATTCTCATATCTTATTACTTACTTTTGGAATTATTTGAACTGAAAATCGTTTATTATTCTCTTCTTCTCTTTCTCTACATAAACCGTTAAAACCACTTCCAGAAATCAAAACCTCAACATTCGATTTTCTAAAATTGATATCGTTCTTTAACCATAAATTATACACTGCCAAAGCTCTCTCATAGCTTCTCTTAAAACCATGTTCCGAATTTTTGCTATATTTTTTATCCCAGCTATTCGCCATATTTCCCTCGATCACTAATAGATAAGAAAAATCGGGATTTTGTTTTTCTAAAGAATTAAGAAAGCTTTCCAACTTTTTACCTACATTGATAGTACTATTTATATATTTCGGCCTGATATCCGCCTCATCCGGTTCAAAAATTTCCTTTCCCATTAGATCGCTGGCCACATATTTTTTACAGGCAGGTAAATAAAAAAAGTCTCCATCCCGCTGCAATGGTTCAAACTGCTCCTCCAGTTTTACAATTTTCTTAAACTGTTCCAGTGTAGCCTGAGTCTTAGCTTGTTCGATTTTTAAATAAACAACGGTTAAAACGAACAAGACAAGCATCACAAAAAACAGAGTGGTCATAAGGTCAGAAAAACTAACCCAGAAGTAATCATTCTTTTTCTTTCCTCCAGCCATTAAACAATCAATAGTTTATATATTATTACTCCACAGGTTAGGGTTCCAACACTCGCCAAAACTATAGTTCCAACCTTTATGAGCATAGACTGTTTCATCTGGACAGGTTTATCTTTTAGGATATCAAGCAACTCTCGAATTGTTTTATCCTGCTGAGATACCTTAGAATTCAGAGTGGAGAGTTCAGATGAAACTCCTTTCAATTGATCCACATCCTTTTTAATGGCCCCAATATTATTTCCTTCATCTTCGAACACCTCTTTCGTCATTTCCCTTAAATCAGAGAAAAGTTTTTCAAACCCAGAACTTATTTCAACATCCTTATCATTAAAATTCTGTAATCGTTTGGAAAAAGAAGTATCTAAATTATCGATCATTTTACTTGTATTCTTATCAAACTCCGCCAGCCTATCCTGCATGGCTTGTTCTCTCGAATCAAAGGTTTTAAACTGGGTTTTGAAATAGGTGGAGGTTTCAGATATGGTACCTGCATTATTATCAAACCGATTAATTAGTTCCGAAATCTCCCCTACTTTCTGAAGTTGCTGATTAACTGCTAAGTTAAGTTCCCGCGTATTCCCGATAAAACCATTCATATTATCGAGATAAGCCGAAAGATCCTTTAGCTTATTAAATGAAGCCTGCATCTGCTGCATCACATCAATATTATACTTGGCAATATTTGCTACGTCTATTCTCTTTAGCTCCTGAACTACTTCAAGTTGACTATCAAAAGTTTGCTTAACTTCATTAACAGTGCTGCTGAAGCTTCTCATATTGGTGGAGAAGTCCTGGTTAAACTTTAAAAGATTAGTTTGAAGCGAATAAATACTCGAAGAAGTATTTTTTGAAAGAATAGGTAATAACCTGGTTTGAATAAAGGTAAAGAAATCATGTTTCTGATGTTCTACCTGTTTTCTTGCTTTAAAGAAATAATAATTACTAATGATGGTCAGCAACAATCCTACGACACTAGCAACCATTGCAATTTTCACTCCACCTAGTAAAGCATCAATTCCACCTATTGCATTTGAAGTATCATCAGATGAAAGAGACGGCATAAAAATTAGCCCTCCTACAATTCCCAGCATTGTTCCCATTAAGCCAAGATATAGAGGCGTAGGTATATTGTTACTTATCTCATCATCTACTTTATCAATATTTCTATCTACTATATCTTTAACCAGGTTAAAATCACTTACAGCACCTTTATTTCTTAATAGGTAGCCATTAACCGAAGCCAAAATATCATTTAAAGTTTCATTTTGAAACCTCTTATAATCGATTAAAGAAATGCTTATTTTATTATTCATAAGTCTTGCTACTTGTTCTAACGGTTAGTTTTGTATTCTTCAAAATCCTCTTCCTCGAATTCTTCTATTTCAGAGTCCTCGTCCTGGGGAAAAACTAATTCAGGTTCAGTACTATTACCCTTTAATTTCAATTCCAAAAGTTCAGGATCTTCTGTTTCCTGATCATCAATCCTAGAATCAATTTGGTCGTCATCATCAAAAAATGTATCAGGATCCTCATCTATTTCTTCCATGCTAGACGAAAAATTCGTTGATAGCTCTTGGAACTTCTCAGGATTCTGTAAAATCTCTTTTACATCAATTTCCTTAATCCACTCTTCAGGCACTGAAACCTCG